>NZ_DATKFP010000280.1:0-138268 GCF_035511395.1 Sphingobium sp. | reverse complement strand
ATGCGGCGCCAGCCTTACGAAGTACAGACCGTCCCCACACCGAAGTGCAAGGCATGATCAGGATCGCGAAAAAGATGCGTCGATTAGGACACAATGCCAAAGGTGTTGCGGCGGTGGAATTTGCCTTGGCGCTTCCCGTGCTCGTCGGCCTGACCATGTACGGCATGGAAGCGGCCAATATGGCATTTACGTCGCAGAAGCTGGGCGACATCGCCACGCTGACAGCTGACAGCGTCTCACGCATCCGCCTGTCGATCAGCAATGGCGACGTTACGGACGCCTTGGGCGGTATCAAGATATTGGGCGACACCATCGACCTGCGCAATCGGGGACGCATCATCGTGTCCAGCGTCCAGCCAGTGTTGGACAGTTCGAACAACGTCACGAACCAGAAAGTACGATGGCAGCGCTGCACCGGCGCACTGGTCAAGGATTCCCCTTATGCCGTGAACACGAATCTGGGAGCAGACGGCATAGGCCCTACAGGCCGCAAAATCGCCGCGTCAAAAGATAACGAGACGATTTTCGTCGAGGTCTATTATACCTATAAACCACTCGTTTCCTCAGCCTTTTTCGGCACACCGCAAATGTCCGCAATCGCAGCGATGAGCGTGCGCGAACGGTCGAGCAACGATATCAACGCCACCGGCACCAATTCGCCCTGCGGATCAGGAAACTATAACGCCTGAAAAGACAGGTTGAAACCGCTGCGGCATACAGAAAAAGGGACGCCTCCGTCGACGAAGGCGTCCCTTTTCTTTTCATCGGCGCAGCCGGCTTACTTGTAGCAGACCTTCTTCGCGGCCTCGACCACGCGGGCCGCGTCGATCAGCGCCAGCTTTTCGAGGTTCGCGGCATAAGGCAGCGGCACGTCCTCGTTGGTGACGCGCAGGACCGGGGCGTCGAGGTCGTCGAAGCCCTGCTCCATCACGACCGCAGCGATTTCCGACGCGATCGAGCAGGTCGGCCAGCCTTCTTCCACCACGACCAGACGGTTGGTCTTCTTCAGGCTTTCCAGCACCGTTGCGGTGTCGAGCGGGCGCAGCGTGCGCAGGTCGATCACTTCGGCGTCGATGCCTTCGCCGGCAAGCGTTTCCGCCGCGTCGAGCGCCAGGCCCACGCCGATCGAGTAGCTGACTAGCGTGACGTCCTTGCCCGGACGCATGATGCGCGCCTTGCCGATCGGCAGGACGTAATCGTCGACCTTGGGGACGTCGAAGCTGCGACCGTAGAGAAGCTCATTCTCCAGGAACACGACCGGGTCGGTCGAACGGATCGCGGCCTTGAGCAGGCCCTTGGCGTCGGCCGCGTCATAGGGCGCGATGACGATCAGGCCCGGGACGGCGGCATACCAGGGACCATAGTTCTGGCTGTGCTGCGCGCCGACGCGGCTGGCCGCGCCGTTGGGACCGCGGAACACGATCGGGCAGCGCATCTGGCCGCCGGACATGTAGTTGGTCTTGGCCGCCGAGTTGATGATGTGGTCGATCGCCTGCATGGCGAAGTTGAACGTCATGAACTCGATGACCGGGCGCAGGCCGCCCATGGCCGCACCCGCGCCGATGCCGGCGAAGCCATATTCGGTGATCGGCGTGTCGATGACGCGCTTGTCGCCGAATTCGTCCAGCAGGCCCTGCGTGACCTTGTAGGCGCCCTGATATTCGGCGACTTCCTCGCCCATCACGAAGACGCGCTCATCCTTGCGCATTTCTTCGGCCATCGCGTCGCGCAGCGCTTCGCGGACAGTCGTCTTGACGAACTCGGTGCCAGCCGGAAGATCCGGATCCTGCACGGTCGCACGGGCTTCCGAAGCCAGCTTGGACGTGCCGCTTTCCGCCTTCTTGGGGGCTTCATCGGCCTTGGGCGCTTCGGCAGCGGGAGCCGCCTTGGGCGCAGGCGCGGCTTCGCCGCCCTCGCCGGCCATCGTCGCGATGACGGTGCCGACCTTCACGCCTTCGGTGCCTTCGGCGATCATGATCTGGCCGATCTTGCCTTCATCGACGGCTTCGAATTCCATCGTCGCCTTGTCGGTCTCGATCTCGGCGAGGATGTCGCCGGACTTCACTTCGTCGCCTTCCTTCACCAGCCATTTGGCCAGCGTGCCCTCTTCCATCGTCGGCGAGAGCGCCGGCATCTTGATTTCGATACCCATTAATATTGCTCCACCAGCACGTCGGTATAGAGTTCAGCCAGTTCCGGTTCGGGTGAGGTTTCGGCAAAGTCGGCCGCCTCGGCGACGATCTTGCGGATATCCTGGTCGATCACCTTGATCTCGTCTTCGCTGACGCCGGCGTCGATCAGATATTTCTTCACGCCTTCGATCGGGTCGGACTTGTCGCGCACCGCCTGCACTTCGTCGCGCGAGCGATATTTGGCCGGGTCGGACATGGAGTGACCGCGATAGCGGTAGGTCTTCATTTCCAGCAGGATCGGGCCATTGCCGCCCTGCACCCACTTGAGCGCTTCCTCGGTCGCGCCGCGCACGGCGAGCACGTCCATGCCGTCGACCTGGATGCCGGGGATGCGGAAGCTTTCGCCGCGACGATAGAGCTGGTCTTCCGACGAGGCGCGGTTGACGCTGGTGCCCATGGCATACTGGTTGTTCTCGATCACGAAGATGATCGGGAGCTTCCACAGTTCGGCCATGTTGAAGGATTCATAGACCTGGCCCTGGTTGGCCGCGCCGTCGCCGAAATAGGCGACGCAGACGCCGCCATCATTGTTGTACTTGTGCGCAAAGCCCAGGCCTGCGCCCAGCGACACCTGCGCACCGACGATGCCGTGGCCGCCGTAGAATTTATGTTCGACGCTGAACATGTGCATCGAACCGCCCTTGCCGCGCGAGATACCCGCTTCGCGGCCGGTCAGTTCGGCCATGATGACCTTGGGATCGATGCCATAGGCCAGCATGTGACCATGGTCGCGATAGCCGGTGATGACGCTGTCCTTGCCGGGCTTGAGCGCCGACTGGATGCCCACCGCGACCGCTTCCTGGCCGATATAGAGGTGGCAGAAGCCGCCGATGAAACCCAGGCCGTACAGCTGGCCGGCCTTTTCCTCGAAGCGACGAATGAGAACCATCTGCCGATAGAATTCCAGCAGCTCTTCCTTGCTGGCCTTGTAGTCAGTCGGCGTTTGCGGGCGCGGGCGGTTATGGTCCGCACCGGCAGGGGCGGGTGCAGCCGCCTTTGCCTTTGCGCTCGCTGCGCGCGGCGTCGTTGGTTTCGCCAAGGCTGTTATCCTTTTGCGTGGGGTAGGATGGAAGGAAGCCCGATATAGCGGCAGAGTTGCATATATTGCAACGGCGGACGCCGCGGAATCCGGGCAAAACCAATAGCTGCCGCCGAAAACTGATGACTCTCAAGGCAGTTCGCGGCGGCGGCTTCGACACGCTCGCAGCATTATTGCCGAGACGGCTTTTCCGGCGCAAAATCCTTGCGCCGCACTCCGGCGCACGCAAGGCTCAGTTGAGCGGAACGATCACTTCGTCATGGTGAATCACGCCCAACTGGCGGCGGATCAGCTCATCCGCCAGATCGGGGTCGACGCGGCGCGGATCGAGCGCCTCTACCCGGTTGCGCAATTCGGCGCGTGCTTCCTGCGTCTTCTTGAGTTCGCCCTGCGCCTGACGCAACTGGCGGGTATAATCGCCCCAGGCCAGCACGCCGTTCGACCCCAGCACCACATAACCCGCGAACGACAGCAGCAGGAGCAGCGCGATCGCAGGACCAAAGGCCGATGCCAATAACAGTCGAAGTTTCGCGATATGCGCCATGGAACAGTGGAATCACAGCAAAAGGCCGGCCGCAAGTGAAAAATAGTCAACTTGCGACCGGCCGAATATTTCAGCCTTTCATGGCCGGATATTAACGGAAGATCGAGCGGCCGGCGTAGACGGCGATGTCGCCCAGCTCTTCCTCGATACGGATGAGCTGATTATACTTGGCGAGCCGGTCCGAACGGGCGAGCGAGCCGGTCTTGATCTGACCGCAATTGGTCGCGACGGCCAGGTCGGCGATGGTCGCATCCTCGGTTTCGCCCGAACGGTGCGACATGACCGCGGTGTAGCGCGAGCGGTGGGCCAGATCGACGGCGGCCAGCGTCTCGGTCAACGTACCGATCTGGTTCACCTTGACCAGCAGCGAGTTGGCCAGCCCCTTGCCGATGCCCATGGCGAGGCGTGCGGGGTTGGTGACGAACAGGTCGTCGCCGACCAGCTGGACCTTGTTGCCGATCTTGTCGGTCAGCGCCTTCCAGCCCTCGAAATCATCCTCGCTCATGCCGTCCTCGATCGACTTGATCGGATAGTCGGCGCAGAGAGCCGCGAGATAGTCGGCCATCTCGACCGGCGAGAGCGACAGGCCCTCGCCCGAAATCTCGTACTTGCCGTTCTTGAAGAATTCGGTCGCGGCGCAGTCCAGCGCCAGCACGACGTCGTCGCCCGGCTTGTAGCCCGCCTTCTCGACCGACAGCATGATGAAGTCGAGCGCGTCGCGGGTCGAGGCGATGTTGGGCGCGAAACCGCCCTCATCGCCGACCGAGGTCGCCAGGCCCTTGTCGTGCAGGCCCTTTTTGAGCGTGTGAAAGATTTCCGAACCGATGCGGACCGCGTCGGCGATGCTTTCCGCACCCACCGGCATGATCATGAATTCCTGGAAGTCGATCGGATTGTCGGCATGTTCGCCACCGTTGATGATGTTCATCATCGGCACCGGCAGGACGTGCGACGACACGCCGCCGACATAGCGGTAGAGCGGCAGACCGCGGGCATCGGCAGCCGCCTTGGCGGTGGCGAGCGATACGCCCAGGATGGCATTGGCGCCAAGGCGCGACTTGTTCTCCGTACCGTCCAGCGCGATCATCGCGGCGTCGACTTCGGCCTGGTCCTCGGCGTCGATGCCGATGATCTGCTCGGCAATCTCGTCATTGACGGCGGCGACGGCGGCAAGCACGCCCTTGCCCAGATATTTGCTCTTGTCGCCGTCGCGCTTCTCGACCGCCTCATAGGCGCCGGTGGATGCGCCCGAAGGTACGGCGGCGCGGCCGAAGCTGCCATCTTCCAGCATGACGTCGACTTCAACGGTGGGGTTGCCACGGCTGTCGAGGATCTGGCGGGCGTGGATGTCGAGAATAGCGGTCATGATCGCTCCCTGATAAACGGCCCTGCACGGCCGGGGCTATTTCGCGCCCCGCTTAGCCAGCGCCTCCCGCCTTGGCAATGCGGGGGGTTGCACGATGCGAAAAAATGCCGATGCTCAAAATGTAACGGCAACGGAACTGTAGGCCGCCGCGAAGCATTAGGAGCATGACCCCGCCGCGTTCCGCGCGGCCGCCATGCTGGACATGAAAGGGAGATTGACGACGATGGCCGACACACCGGAAACCCCGCCCGTCAAGCGCGTGAAGAAGACGCCTGCGGCCAAGCCTGTGAAGGCGAAGCCGGTCAAGGCGACGACTGCCGCCGCTGCGCCGGTGAAGGCGGCGCCGGTAAAGGCGGCTGCGACACGCAAGGCTCCCGCAGCGAAAAAGCCCGGAAACGGCGCCGCTTCGCACGGCTGGGCTGCCCAGATCGCCCCGATCAAGGAGCAGGCCGAAAAGGTTGCGAAAGCGGCAGCGGACAAGATCAACGCCGTCGATTGGGCGCCGATCAAGGAACAGGCCGGCAAGACCGCCATGTCCGCCGCCGGAGCCGCCAAGGACAAGACCGGCACTGCGATGCAGAGCCTTGCCAAGCTGATTTCCGACACCGCTGGCACTGTGGATGCGAAGCTCGGCCCGCAATATGGCGACTATGCGCGCCAGGCCGCTCAATCGGTAGCCGGTGCAGCAGATACGCTGGACAGCAAGGATGTCGACCAGTTGATGGGCGAAGCGCGCGACTTCGTGCGCAAGAGCCCGGCCGTGGCGATCGGCGCGGCGGCAGTGGTCGGCTATGTGCTGATGCGCCTCGCCAAGGGATCGGACGATAAGGCCTGATCGGCGCGTTTTCCAGAACCGACGCACAGGCCCGCAAGGCGGGGCGGAGGGATTTTTGATCGACGAACCAGCGGAAACGGCGGTGACGCCGCAGGCCGATGGGCAGCATGATGCGTCCGACGAGAGCGTGAAGGACGTGTTTGCCCGCCTTTACGCAGACGGACGCGCCTATGCCGCTGCGGAGGCGGAAAAGCAGAAACTGCGCGCAGGAATCGCGGCGGCAGGCATCCGCAACGCCGCGATCCTGGGCGGCATTGCCCTGATCCTGGCCTTTGCCAGCATCGTCGCCCTGTTGATCGGCCTGATCATCGCCCTCGCCCCGCATGTCGGACCGCTCTGGGGCACGCTGATCGTGGTCGGCGGCGCGCTGCTGATCGTGGTAGTGCTGCTGCTCGCGGCCAAGGGCTGCATCAGCCGCATGAAGAAAGCGATCACGCCATGAATCGGGAACCCGCCTTTCGCGAAGCGTCTGCGCGCGCGGATGCAGCGCGTGCCCAACTGCTCGCCACGGCAGATGACGCCAAGGCGCGCATTGCCCCTGCGCGCCTGACACAGGATGTGAAGGACGGCATCAGCGGCGCGGCGAAGAACGGCGTCGCGTTCGTCGCCGCAAAGGCGCAGCAGCGCCCTGTCGCAATCGGCGCAGCGGCCGGCGCCTTTGGCCTGTTCCTGGCCCGGCGTCCGCTGGCGGCACTTTTCCGGTCGCTATACGTTCGCTTCAGGAACCAAGATTCAGAAAATTCGGAGACTGACGATGGCTGACATCCGCGCTCAATTCACCCGCGTTCGGGAGGCCGCCAATGATGCGGCGATCACCGCGACCGACCGAATCAAGGACACCACCGACAAGGCGCGGACAAGCGCCGGCGACCTGCTCCAGAGCGGGCGCGACAAGGCGAGCGATGCCTATGGCGATGCGAAGGACCGCACGCAGCGCGTCGCGGCGCGCGCCAATGAGATCGTGCAGGAACATCCGATCGCAGCTGTCGCCGGCGCGGTCGCCGTGGGCGCCGTCGTCGCCTGGATGTTCCCCAAGAGCCGCCGTGCGATGAAGGCATTGCCGGGCCTCGCCGCCACCGCCGGATCCCGCGTGATCGAAGCAGCAATCGCCGCCCGTGCGGCCGCAGCCGACGCGGCCGTGACGGCGCGGGATGCCGCCGCCGACGCTGCCACGGCAGCCCGCAGCGCCGCGGCCGAGGGCGCCGAAACGGTCAAGCAGGGCGCCAGCAACGCCTTCACCGCCGCCAGCGACGCCGCGTCCAGCGCGAAGGACAGCGTAGCGTCGGCCGAAATTCCGGCAAAGGCGTCGAAGCTCGCCGACGATGTCGCAAGCCTTGTCGCGGCGAAGGTCGACGCCCTCAGCGACGCGATCAAGGCACGGTTGCCGAAAAGCTAATCGCGATTGCCCGATACGCAATCGACACCTGCCGTTCCTCTCCTTGGCTGATCGCCGGAGCGATGCTAGAGCATCGCCCACAAAAATCAGAGCCTGCCGACAGGCGGGAGCAGATTTTGTGGAAAGCGATGCGACGGAAAAAAGCACGCGCTCGCCATCAGCCAAAGGAGAACAACAAGACCATGAGCAAGATGCATCTGGTGATGGGTGGTCGCGTCACCAACCCGCAGACGCTGGAATTTCAGGACCTGAGCCAGGTCGATCTGGTCGGTGTGTTCCCCGACTATGCCTCGGCCGAAAAGGCCTGGCGCGGCGCCGCCCAGCGCACCGTCGATGACGCCGAAATGCGCTATGTGATCGTGCATCTGCACCGCCTGCTGGAGCCGGACCTGCCGAACGGCTGATTAGCTCATCCTCCCCTGCAAGGGGAGGTGGATGGCCGAAGGCCAGACGGAGGGGTGCCCCGCTATCGAGAGGGTGACACCCCTTCACCACTCACTACGCGAGCGGTTCCCCTTCAGCAGATGCACGCGCCTCTGCCGAACATTACAGGGGAGAATTTGTGACTTTCCAACCCCGCACGCCTTAATTCACTGCGCTTGGCTTCTTGCGGAAACGCCAGCGCAGCAGCGGCCGTGTCAGCGCCAGACCCGCCAGGAAACCGCCAATATGCGCGGCAATGGCGATCTGGCCCAGATCGCTGAACCCGCCGGATGTCGCTACCCCGATCATCAACTGGATCGCGATCCAGCCCGCTGCCAGCCACAGCACGCGCACGAGATTGGCCGATAGGGGGCCGACCCTGCGCACCTGCTGCTGGCTGTAGAGCAAAGAATAGGTCGCGAGGATCGCGGAAATCGCGCCGCTCGCTCCGACCATCGGATTGGTCGAAGCCGGGTCCACCACCCATTGCGCCAGACAGGCCGCATAGCCGCCGACAGCGTAGAGAAACAGTGTCCCGCCCCAGCCCAGCACATGCTCCACCTGCCGCCCGCAGAAGACCAGCATCAGCATGTTGAAACCGATGTGCAGCCATCCGGCATGGATGAAGGTGCAGGAAACCGGCGTCAGCCAGGTCGGCACCGCCATCATGCCCGCGAGCAGCGCCGGCTCGCCCACGCGCGCCGGGATGAAGCCGCCAAGAATGGCGGCGTCATCCACCTTGCCGGTCAGATACAGGAGCAGGAAGGCGGCGACACTGATCGCCGCGATCCCGTTGGTGGCGCGACCGGCAGGCAGTCTCACGGCGTTCAGATGAACTGGATCTTGTCGACCAGGTAGAATTTGTCGCCCGACGGGACCGACACTTCAACCTCGTCGCCGACCTCGCGGCCGATCAGCGCACGGCCCAGCGGGCTGTTATAGCTGATCATGCCCGCCTTGGCATCCGCCTCGGCCTGGCCCACGATCTGATATTTGATCGGCTTGTCGTCCTCATCCAGCAGCGTCACGGTCGCACCGAACACGATCTTGTTGCCCGACAGCGTGGTCGGGTCGATGATCTGGGCGCGCGACAGCTTGTCTTCCAGGTCGTTGATCGTCGCTTCGACCTGGCCCTGTCGTTCCTTGGCCGCATGATATTCGGCATTTTCCGACAGATCGCCATGCGCGCGCGCTTCCTCGATGGCGTCCACGATCAAGGGTCGTTCGGCCTTCAGTTCGCGGAGCTGCGCATTGAGCTTGTCATAGCCCTGCTGCAGCATCGGCATCTTCTCGACGGTCGCCATTCCCTAATAATCCTTCGTCAAAACTTCCCTCTGGCGGCTCCTCCACAGGAGCCGCCCCGCAGCATCATTCCTTGTGCAGGGGTTCAGGCTTGCGACAGGGGATAATAGGACTGGAGCGCGCGCACTTCAAGGGCACGCCCCCGAAGCGCCTCGATCGCGTCCGCAGCAGCGACGCTGGCGGCCGCCGTGGTGAAGCTGGCGATCTTCGCCCGCAGCGCCGATGTGCGGATGGCCTTGCTGTCCTTGAGCGACTGCCAGCCCTCGGTGGTGTTGAAGATCAGTTGCACGTCGCCGTCGGTGATCCGGTCGACGATGTGCGGGCGCCCTTCGGCAACCTTGTTCACCGTTTCGACCGCGATGCCCTGCCCTTCCAGATAGGAAGCGGTGCCGCCGGTGGCGATGATGGTGAAGCCCATGCCCGCCAGCTTCTGCACCGCCGGCAGGATCACCGGCTTGTCGCTGTCCTTGACCGACACGAAGACCGTGCCGCTGGTCGGCAGAACGGTGCTCGCGCCCAGCTGCGCCTTGGCGAAGGCGGTCGCGAAATTGCTGTCGATTCCCATGACTTCGCCCGTGCTCTTCATTTCGGGCGAGAGGACCGGATCGACGCCGGGGAAACGGCCGAAGGGGAAGACGGCTTCCTTGACCGCGACGTGCGAAATCGCATTGCGGTCGATCGTCGGCAGATCCCTGAGCTTCTCGCCGGCCATCACGCGGCTGGCGATCTTGGCGATAGGCGTGCCGATCGCCTTGGCGACGAAGGGGACCGTGCGGCTGGCGCGCGGGTTCACCTCGATCAGGTAGACGGTGCCGTCCTTGACCGCGAACTGGATGTTCATCAGGCCGCGAACCGAAAGCGCACGCGCCAGAACTTCGGTCTGCCGCTCGATTTCCGCGATGACCTCGTCCGACAGGCTATAGGGCGGCAGCGAGCAGGCGGAGTCGCCGGAGTGAACGCCCGCTTCCTCGATATGCTGGAGCACGCCCGCCACCACGACATCGTCACCGTCGCACAGCGCGTCCACGTCCACTTCCACGGCGTCGCGCAGATACTGGTCGATCAGCACTGGCGAGTCGCCCGACACCTGCACGGCCGTGGTGATATATTCCTCCAGCTGCGCCTGGCCGTCGACAATCTCCATGGCGCGACCGCCAAGAACGTAAGACGGCCGCATCAGCACCGGATAGCCGATGCGGTTGGCGACCGCGATCGCCTCCTCGCGGCTGCGGGCGATGCCGTTGGCAGGCTGCTTGAGCTTCAGCTTGTCGATCAGCGCGGCGAAGCGCTCGCGATCCTCGGCCAGGTCGATCGCGTCCGGACTGGTGCCCAGGATCGGGATGCCCGCATCCTCCAGCGCCTGCGCCAGCTTGAGCGGCGTCTGCCCGCCAAACTGCACCAGCACGCCGGCCAGCGTCCCGCGCGACATTTCGACGGCCAGGATTTCCAGCACGTCTTCTGCCGTCAGCGGCTCGAAATAGAGACGGTCGGACGTGTCATAGTCGGTCGACACCGTTTCCGGGTTGCAGTTGACCATGATCGTCTCATAGCCGACCTCGCTCAGCGCGAAGCAGGCATGGACGCAGCAATAGTCGAACTCGATGCCCTGTCCGATCCGGTTCGGCCCGCCGCCCAGGATGACGACCTTCTTGCGATCGCTGGGCTGCGCCTCATTCTCCGCCTCGCCGAACAGCGGCGCTTCATAGGTGGAGTACATATAGGGCGTCTTCGCTTCGAACTCGGCGGCGCAGGTGTCGATGCGCTTGAAGACCGGGCGCACGCCCAGCTTGTGGCGCAGCTTGCGCACCTCGTCCTCGGTCACGCCGCCGGTCATAGCCTTGACCGCTTCGTGGATCAGGCCCGACCCGCGCGCAATGCCGCGCTCCATGCCGCGCAGGTTCGCGGACTTGAGCGCCAGATAGGCGAGCCGCTTGTCGGAAAAGCCCATGGACTTCAGGCGGCGCATGCCGTCCGCATCCTGTGGCAGGCCGTTTTCCAGCACTTCGCCTTCCGCATCGACGATTTCCTTGATCCGCTCCAGGAACCAGGGATCGAACTTGGCGATATTGTGGATTTCCTGAACGCTCAGGCCTTCACGCAAAGCCTGCGCGGCGACCAGCAGCCGGTCGGGCGTCGCCTGCGCCAGCGCAGCGATGATGTCGTCCTTGGGCGCGCCGACCAGATGATCGACATTATTGAAACCGCTGAGGCCGGTTTCCAGACCGCGCAGCGCCTTCTGCATCGATTCATGGATGTTGCGGCCGATCGCCATGACTTCGCCGACGGACTTCATCGCGGTCCCGAGCAGCGGCTCGGCGCCCTTGAACTTTTCGAAGGCGAAGCGCGGAATCTTGGTCACGACATAGTCAATGGTCGGTTCGAACGACGCCGGGGTCGCCCCGGTAATGTCATTCTCGATCTCGTCCAGCGTATAGCCGACGGCCAGCTTCGCCGCGACCTTGGCGATCGGGAAGCCGGTCGCCTTCGACGCCAGCGCCGAGGAGCGCGACACGCGCGGGTTCATCTCGATCACGATCAGGCGGCCGTCCTTCGGATTGACCGAGAACTGCACGTTGGAACCGCCTGTTTCCACGCCGATTTCACGCAGCACCGCGATGCTGGCGTTGCGCATGATCTGATATTCCTTGTCGGTCAGCGTCAGTGCCGGCGCGACAGTGATGGAGTCGCCGGTATGGACGCCCATCGGATCGACATTCTCGATCGAGCAGATGATGATGGCATTGTCGTTGCGATCCCGCACGACCTCCATCTCATATTCCTTCCAGCCGATCAGCGATTCCTCGATCAGCACTTCGGTCGTCGGCGACGCGTCAAGGCCGCCGCGCACGATGTTCATGAACTCGTCGCGGTTATAGGCAATGCCGCCGCCGGTGCCGCCCATGGTGAAGCTGGGGCGGATGATCGAGGGAAGACCGGTAAACTCCAGCGCCTCCAGCGCCTCTTCCATCGTATGCGCGATACGCGAACGGGCGCTTTCCAGACCGATCTTGTCCATGGCGTCGCGGAACTTGATCCGGTCCTCCGCCTTGTCGATCGCCTCGGCATCCGCGCCGATCATCTGGACACCGAACTTCTCCAGCGTGCCGTCATTGTAAAGCGCCAGCGCCGTGTTCAGCGCCGTCTGCCCGCCCATGGTCGGCAGCACCGCATCCGGCCGCTCCTTCTCGATGATCTTCGCCACGATTTCGGGCGTGATCGGCTCGACATAGGTCGCGTCGGCAAATTCCGGGTCGGTCATGATGGTGGCCGGGTTGGAATTCACCAGGATGATGCGGTAGCCCTCTTCCTTGAGCGCCTTCACCGCCTGCGTGCCCGAATAATCGAACTCGCACGCCTGGCCGATGATGATCGGGCCAGCGCCGATGATGAGGATGGAGGAGATGTCGGTTCTTTTAGGCATTTTATTACTTACGTCCCCACTTCGCTTCACCGCGTTCGATAATCTCAGCGCGAGACATTCCGATAGCCAACTCGGCGTCACCATAGTCGCCTCGATACATGCGGTAATAAATAGACTGGATCTTTTTGTCCGACAGACCGGAAGGCTCTGAAAATCTAAAAACCGCTTCAGAACCGTTTCCTGCAAACTTGCTGAAATTCAGGCCAAGCGAAATCGCATCTTTATTAAGCTTTTCGGCGCCATTGCCGCGCACCTCAAAGAAAATAGCTTTGGGCAGGGTTGCCCCAAGCGATGATATCCAAGACGGCAGTTCACATCTTAGACCTTGAGGTTTAGCCTGCGACACGGTCGTGTAGCCACCTAGAGAGCGCACCACATACGGCACCTCGTTAATCAACGAAAACGGCTCAGGCACATCTCTTCGTTGAGTAACAAAAATAGTAAATCGTCCCACATCGCCTGGCTCGATTTCAGCAGCGGATGCTTGCCATTTTTTCGCCTTAGCTAGCTTTACTAACTCAGGAATTTTTGAAGCCGGTGCGAACACCTCGTACGCCTGTGGGCAAGTCTGGACAGTTGCAGCCGCGTCCATCAATGCACGCCCCCCGCCTGCGCTTCGCAGCCCCAGCCGTCATATTCGACGCCGCAGAGGATTTCGATCTGGAGGCACTTCTTGGTCAGCGCGCGGATCGAGGCTTCGTCGACCGGCTGCACGCATTCCAGGAACAGGAACAGGTCGCCATCCTCATCCTCTTCCCGGTCCAGTTCGACGAAACCGAACTGGCTGGCGATGGTCAGGACGCGCTCGAAATCCTTCTCGCTGCCCTTGAAGCTGACGTCCACGGGCCGCGCGATCCGCGCCACGTCGCCATTGGCGGCCAGATTGGCGAGGACGGACTTGTCCGCCTCCCACTCTGCCGCGAGGCGCGCTTCGTCAACGGGGGGCAGGTTCTGGCTCACGCCGCGACCGGCTTCTTGATGCCGTCCACGAACCGCTGGAACAGGTAGAAGCTGTCCTGCGGGCCGGGCGAGGCTTCGGGGTGATATTGCACCGAGAAAGCGTTCTTGTCGGTCAGTTCGATGCCGCAATTGCTGCCGTCGAACAGCGACACATGGGTCGAACGCGCATTGGCGGGCAGCGTGTCGACGTCAACGGCGAAGCCATGGTTCATCGACGTGATCTCGACCAGACCGTCCGACAGGCGCTTGACCGGATGGTTCGCGCCGCGATGGCCCTGATGCATCTTGATCGTCTTTGCGCCCACGGCCAACCCCAGCAGCTGGTGGCCAAGGCAAATGCCGAAGATCGGCATATTATCGGTCAGCAGCGCCGCAATCACCGGCACGGCATAGGCGCCGGTCGCAGCCGGATCGCCCGGACCGTTGGACAGGAACACGCCGTCGGGCTTCTGCTCCATCACCTGTTCGTAGGTGGCGGTGGCGGGCAGCAAGGTGACGCGCGCGCCGGCCTGCACCAGATTGCGGAAGATATTGTTCTTCGCGCCATAATCGATCGCGACGACATGGGGGCGTTCTTCGCCGGCCTCATCGAGGCCATAGCCGTGACCCAGCTTCCACACGCCGTCCTTCCACAGGCGGCTTTCCTTGCCCGTGACCTCGATGGCGAGGTCCATGCCCTCCAGCCCCGGCCACGATGCAGCCTTCGCCGCCAGCGCCGCGATGTCAAACGCGCCTTCGGGATCATGGGCGATTACGACATTGGGCGCGCCCTTGATGCGAATAAGGCGGGTCAGCGCGCGGGTGTCGACCCCGGCAAGGCCGATGCGGCCATTGTCGCGCATCCACTGGTCGAAGGGTTCGACATTGCGGAAATTGCTGGGCGCGGTGACGTCCTGCCGCACGATACAGCCCAGCGCATGGGGCGAAGTCGCCTCGACGTCATCCAGGTTCGTGCCGACATTGCCGATATGCGGGAAGGTGAAATTGATGATCTGCCCGGCGTAGGACGGATCGGTCATGATCTCCTGATAGCCGGTGATCGAGGTGTTGAAGCAGAGTTCGCCCACCGCATCGCCGACCGCGCCGAAGCCACGACCGAAGACAGCGGAGCCATCCGCAAAAACCACGACCCCTGTCGCTCCTTTGGGCACAATGAGGGTCTTGGCGTCTGCCATGGTCTGGTGTCCTTTATGCTTTTGCGGGAACCCGTCTGGAGCGGGTTAAACGGCCGGTCAGGTAGGCGCGCATCCTCCCAAGGTCAACGTCTGTTAAAAATCTCTTTTGGCGTTATATCTGGTCCTTTCCCGAAGAGACAGGATTCATTCGCCATGATTCGCGACACCATCAAGAGCGCCCAGATCGAGTCGATGAAGGCCGGTGAGAAGGATCGCCTGGCCGCCGTGCGCCTGATCCTGGCGAAGCTGAAGGACCGCGACATCGAACTGCGCACCGCGACCAGCGTGCCGGACGACGACGCCGTGGTCGTCGAAGTGCTGCAAAAGATGGTGAAGCAGCGCCGCGAATCGATCGACATGTTCAAGAGCGGCGGCCGCGACGAACTCGCCGCCAGGGAGCAGGCCGAACTGGACGTAATCGAAAGCTTCCTGCCCGCCCAGCTGACGGAGGAAGAGACGAAGGCCGCGATCGAGGGGATCAAGGCCGAAGTCGGCGCGGAAAGCGTGAAGGACATGGGCAAGGTGATGGCGGTACTGAAGGAACGCCATGGAACGGTGATCGACATGAGCAAGGCCAGCGGGCTGGTGAAGGCGGCGCTTGGGTGAGTGAAGACGGGGGAGCGCCACGCCCTCTCCCCCTCCCGCTTGCGGGAGGGAGCTGCTACCATATCCGTTCGTTTCGAGCGTAGTCGAGAAACGCATGGCGCCATGCTCGACACAAGCGCGGGTTCAGGCATAATCGTCCGATGGCTTTCTGGACCTATATGCTCAAATGCTCCGATAGCCGTTATTACACCGGCCACACCGACGATCTGGAGCACCGCATAGGTCAGCATCAATGCGGCCAGGGCAGCCAGTTTACCCGCACGCGCCTGCCCGTTACGCTCGTCTGGAGCGAGAATTTCGGCACCCGGATCGAAGCATTGGAAGCGGAACGCATCATAGGCGGCTGGTCGCGCGCCAAGAAGGAAGCGATGATAGCGGGAAACTGGTCTTTGGTATCGCATTTGGCAAAACCGCCCCACGAACGTGACAAAGCCAAAGATCCGTTCGGTGGTGCACCCGCCCCCGAGCCCCCCGCATGACCCTCACCCCCCAATGGCTGGACGAACTGCGCGCGCGGACGTCGCTTTCGACCCTCATCGGCAAGACGGTGAAGGTGCAGAAGGCCGGCCGCGAATATAAGGCCTGCTGCCCCTTCCATAATGAGAAGACGCCCAGCTTCACGATCAACGACGAGAAGGGCTTCTACCACTGCTTCGGCTGCGGCGCGCATGGCGATGCGATCCGCTGGATGACCGACCAACGCGGCCTGCCCTTCATGGAGGCCGTGAAGGAACTCGCCGCGACCGCCGGCATGGACGTTCCGGCGGCCGATCCACGCGCCGCGCGCCGTGCCGAACAGGCCAAGGGGCTGCACGACGCCATGGCCGCCGCGCAGGGCTTTTTCGAGGAGCAGCTGGGCGGCATCGACGGGGGCGAGGCGCGCGCCTATCTCGGCAAGCGCGGCATCAGCGACGCCACCCGCCGCGCCTTCGGCTTTGGCTATTCGCCCGATGGACGCGGACGCCTCAAGACCGCGCTCAAGGAGTTCGGCGACCCGATGCTGGTCGAGGCCGGGCTTCTCATCGACCCGGACGGGATCGAGCCGGATAGCGGCAAGGCCAGGAAACGCGACACCTACGACCGCTTCCGCGGCCGCCTCATGCTGCCGATCCGCGACATTCGCGGGCGCGTCATCGCCTTTGGCGGCCGTATCCTTGGTGCCGGCGAACCCAAATATCTGAACTCGCCCGACACGCCGCTCTTCGACAAGGGGCGGACCCTCTACAATATCGACAAGGCGTCCCCCGCCAGCCGCAGCAGCGGCCGCGTCATCGTGGTCGAAGGCTATATGGACGTGATCGCGCTGGCGCAGGCCGGGTTCGGCGAAGCCGTCGCCCCGCTCGGCACCGCCCTCACCGAACATCAGATCGAGCGATTGTGGAAAATGGTGGAGGTGCCCCTCCTCTGCTTCGACGGCGACTCGGCCGGACAGAAGGCGGCGATCCGCGCCGCCACACGCGCCCTGCCGCTGCTCCGCCCCGGCCACAGCCTCGCCTTCGCGACGCTGCCGACGGGCCAGGATCCCGACGATCTGATCCGCGCCAGCGGCCGGCACGCGATGGAAACGGTGCTGGGCGCCGCAGAACCGCTGATCGAACGGCTCTGGAAGCATGAAGTCTCGTCAGCGCCGCTCAGCACGCCGGAGGAGAAGGCCGCGCTCAAACAACGGCTTCGCTCCATAACGGACGCGATTCAACATCCCGACGTGCGCGCCCATTACGCCCATGAGTTTCGCGAGCGGTACGACGCGCTCTTTTTCGCCCGCCGCGATTCGGCCCCGGCGCAGCAGCGCTTTCAGGGCGGCGGCGGAAACGGCGCTGGATTCGGGGCGGGTCGCTGGCAGCGCGACAAGCGCGGCAACTGGAAACCGCCGATTCCTCCCGCGGGTACCGAAGCGCGGGCCATCGGCGCCAGCGGCATGGAGCAGCGCCTGCTGCGCGCGATCCTCGCCGCCCTGCTCCGCCATCCCGAACAGATCGCCCCCCATCGGGAGATGCTTTCGGCCCTGCAAATCGGCGATCCGCTGCTCGCGCAGCTGCTCGCTGCGATGATCAGCCTGTCCTTCCGCAAAGAAACAGTTGAAACGCAGGCCCTCCTTACCATATTGGGGCAAGGTGAGTTGTATAATATGGCCAAGGGGATGCTCCGGGCCGATGCGTTCACACTCACTCCCGACAGGATGGCCGCCGACCCTGACCGCCTAGCGCGCGATCTGGAGGAGGCTGTTCGGGTGATGGCGCAGGGACCGGAGCTGGAAACAGCATTGGTGGAGGCCACAAGGCGGTTTGAGAGCGACTTCAGCGAGGAAAATTTCGCTGAACAGCAGCGCGTTCGCGCGCTGAAAGCTGATCACGACCGTCGTCTGGCGGAACTTGCGCAGTCCGAAGACATTGTTTGATTTAGGTTAGCCCTTTCCAGAAGGGCGGCGAAGTAAGGCGAATAGATGGCGACCAAGGCGAACAGCAAGAATGGCAGCGTGAGCGATGGGGAGGATGGCGGCGACGCCCCCCTTCTCGATCTCAACGAAGCCTCGGTCAAGAAGCTGATCGCCCGCGCGAAGAAGCGCGGCTACATCACCTATGACGAGCTGAACGATGCCCTGCCGCAGGACCAGATGTCCTCCGAGCAGATCGAGGACATCATGGCGGCGCTCAACGAAATGGGCGTCAACATCGTCGAGAATGAGGAAGCCAGCGAAGACGGCGACGAGCAGCGCGAGCGCGAGGATGCCGAGGACGCCGAGGACGATTC
Source organism: Sphingobium sp. (assembly GCF_035511395.1). GTDB lineage: Bacteria > Pseudomonadota > Alphaproteobacteria > Sphingomonadales > Sphingomonadaceae > Sphingobium. Next base: position 120,258 of record NZ_DATKFP010000280.1, on the reverse strand, counting down.
GAACGACGATGACGGCCCCAAGCTCGTCACCGAGAAGAAGAAGGAAACGGTCGATCGCACCGACGATCCCGTTCGCATGTATCTGCGCGAAATGGGCGCGGTGGAATTGCTCAGCCGTGAGGGCGAAATCGCCATCGCCAAGCGGATCGAGGCCGGCCGCGACACCATGATCCTGGGTCTGTGCGAAAGCCCGACCACCTTCAACGCGATCATCGAATGGTCGACCGCGCTCAACAACGGCGAAATGCAGCTGCGCGAGATACTCGATCTCGACGCCATGCTCTCCAAGGATCCTGCTCCGGAAAATCTGGAGGAAGGCGCCGAGGATGATGATGGCGAGATCAGCGAGAAGACCGCCGGTCCCAGCTTCAAGGAAGAGGAAGAGCCGGAGGAAGAATCGGCCGACGGCGACGAAGATGAGGACGGCGCGCCCCGTGCCCGCCGCAACGAGGAAGAAGAGGAAGAGGACAACACCCTCTCCCTCGCCCAGATGGAAGAGACGCTCAAGCCGATGGCGCTTGAGAAGTTCGCCACCATCACCGAAATCTTTCGCGCCTTCTCCGCCGCGCAGGAAGCGCGCATGGTCGCCATGGCCAATGGCGAAACGCTGAGCCAGAAGGCCGAAGACGATTATCAGGGTCTGCGCGAAAGCCTGACCGCCGAGGTCGAGAGCGTCCAGTTCCACCAGCAGAAGATCGAATATCTGGTCGATCAGCTCTATGCCTATAACCGGCGCCTGACCGCGCTGGGCGGCCAGATGCTGCGCCTGGCAGAACGGCACAAGGTCAGCCGCAAGGATTTCCTCGACCGCTATGTCGGCAACGAGCTGGACGATGCCTGGCTGGAAAAGGTGCAGGGCCTCGACAAGAAATGGGCCGCCTTCGCCGCTGCGGAGGGCCGCGCGGTCGAACGCATCCGCAACGAGGTGAACGAGATCGCGCAGGCGACCGGCATGTCGCTGTCCGAATTCCGCCGCATCGTGAATATGGTGCAGAAGGGCGAGCGTGAAGCGCGCATCGCGAAGAAGGAAATGGTCGAAGCGAACCTGCGCCTCGTCATCTCCATTGCGAAGAAGTACACGAACCGCGGCCTTCAGTTCCTGGATCTCATCCAGGAAGGCAATATCGGCCTGATGAAGGCGGTGGACAAGTTCGAGTATCGCCGCGGCTACAAGTTCAGCACCTACGCGACATGGTGGATCAGGCAGGCAATCACCCGTTCGATCGCGGATCAGGCGCGGACCATCCGTATCCCGGTCCACATGATCGAAACGATCAACAAGCTGGTCCGCACCAGCCGCCAGTTCCTGCACGAGCAGGGCCGCGAGCCGACGCCGGAGGAAATGGCCGAGCGTCTGTCGATGCCGCTCGAAAAGGTCCGCAAGGTGATGAAGATCGCCAAGGAGCCGATCAGCCTCGAAACGCCGATCGGCGACGAGGAAGATTCGCACCTCGGCGACTTCATCGAGGACAAGAATGCGATCATCCCGGTGGACGCGGCGATCCAGGCGAACCTCAAGGAAACGGTCACGCGCGTCCTTGCCTCGCTGACGCCACGCGAGGAACGCGTGCTCCGCATGCGCTTCGGCATCGGCATGAATACGGACCATACGCTTGAAGAAGTGGGCCAGCAGTTCAGCGTGACCCGCGAGCGTATCCGCCAGATCGAGGCGAAGGCGCTGCGCAAGCTCAAGCACCCGTCCCGCTCGCGGAAGATGCGGTCTTTCCTCGATCAGTAAAATTAAAATGGATCGGTAAATATAAATTAACCATCCTTGACGGAAAAGGGCGGCTTTCACGGTCGCCCTTTCTGATTCCGTAAACCGGACGTTTACTCGGTTCGCCTATTTCTGGGCTTCTCCCTGCATGGGCGGGGCATCACAGGGATCTGGAGCATGAGCGAAGCGGCACCCCGCTATCAATTTGGCGACATATCGCGTGTCCTCGAAGCGCTTGTCGCCGCTGATGGCACCGCCGCTCACGCCTATGCCAACCGCGCCAGCATGGGCGTGGTCCGCGATGCCCAGCTGCCGCTGCCCGACCTCGCCGACGCGGCCACCTATGTCAGCCTGCTCCATGGCCGCCATCCCGGCGTCATCGACTATGCCGCCACCCGGTCGACCGACAATGCCGCGCGCCGCTGGCTGATCGATGCGGCGGACGCCTTCGCTGCGGAGCGCGCCTATCTGGCGCAAGTCACGGTCGCCGCCGGCCCTGCCCCCAGCACGGCGGGACAGGCCGATTGCGAGACTGCCGTCAGCCAGCAGCGCCACGCGCTCGACACGCTCGCCCAGTCCGACCGGCGCGGTTGCGCCATGGGTGCGGCGATGGCGCTGGTGCTGGACTGGCGCGCCATGCGCCATGTACTCGACATGGTGGCGATCCGCGCCGGGCTGGAACCGCAGCCCTGCTCTCTGCCCGATCGCGCCGCCACGCTGGACGTCGCGCGTGCCATCGGTGGTGATGATGGTATCGACCGCGCGATCCAGTTCGGCGCGCGCCAGTTGCTGGCCCAGCATCGCGGCCTGTGGGATCTGCTCGGCGCCCGCGCTGCCGTCCGCGCCAAGGCGGGCTGACCCCATAAACGCATTGCGCCCGCGCGCCGCATTGCCTAGTCCGGTTGCCATAGACAACGGAACGGGATTGCAGGATGCGCTTTGAAGGGACGCAGGATTATGTCGCCACCGACGACCTGAAGGTCGCCGTCAACGCCGCCGTGCTGCTGCGCCGCCCGCTGCTGGTGAAGGGCGAACCCGGCACCGGCAAGACCGTGCTGGCGCAGGAAATCGCCAAGGCGCTGGACGCCCCGCTGATCGAATGGAACGTCAAGTCGACGACCAAGGCGCATCAGGGCCTGTACGAATATGACGCCGTCGCCCGTCTGCGCGACGGCCAGTTGGGCGACCCGCGCGTCCACGAGATTTCCAATTATATCCGCAAGGGCAAGCTGTGGGAGGCCTTCACCTCCCCCAAACTGCCGGTGCTGCTGATCGACGAGATCGACAAGGCCGATATCGAGTTCCCCAACGACCTGTTGCAGGAACTGGATCGCATGGCCTTCCACGTCTACGAGACGGGCGAGACGATCGCGGCGGCCGAACGGCCGGTGGTGGTCATCACGTCGAACAATGAAAAGGAACTGCCCGACGCCTTCCTGCGCCGCTGTTTCTTCCACTATATCAAATTTCCCGATCGCGAGACGATGCAGGCGATCGTCGATGTCCATTTCCCCGGCATCCAGAAGCTTCTGGTGAGCAAGGCGATGGAGATCTTCTACGAGATACGCGACGTCCCCGGCCTCAAGAAGAAGCCCAGCACCAGCGAACTGCTCGACTGGCTGAAGCTGTTGCTGAACGAGGACATGCCCTTGGACGTGCTCCAGAACAGCGACCCGACCAAGGCGATCCCGCCCCTCCATGGCGCCCTGCTCAAGAATGAACAGGACATCATGATGTTCGAGCGGCTGGCCTTCATGGCCCGGCGGCAGGGGCGGTAATCTACATCCGTTCGCTTCGAGCGTGTCGAGAAGCGGATAGCCCACTCATGACGTTTCTCGACTTCGCTCGAAACGAACGGAGTCCGAGCCAAGGAAATCCCCCATGCCCCATACCGCCGGATGCCTTTGCGGCGCCGTTCGCATCTCGATCGACGCGGAACCGATGGCCGCCCGCATGTGCTGGTGCCGCCTGTGCCAATATCTGGGCGGCGGCGGCGCGACCGTGAATGTCTGCTTCCCCAGCGACCATGTGACCATTATCGGCGAGGTGCGCTGGCATGACAGCGTCGCCGACAGCGGCAACGCCATGAAGCGCGGCTTCTGCCCGACCTGCGGCTCGCCGCTGTTCAGCATGGCCGAATCGCGCCCGCATCTGACCTTCATCCGCGCTGGCGCGCTGGACGATCCTTCCCTGATCGGACCACAGGCAGAAATCTGGACCGACGCTGCCCCCGACTGGGCGCATCATGATCCCGCATTGCCGCATTATCCCGCGCAAATCCCGCCAGTGGCGTGAATTACTGACTTGCGCGTTGCGGGATAGTCTGTAGCCTTCCTGTCATAGTTCAAAGCCGCGCCAAGACGGTTTGATCTGGAGAGGGATGCCGATGCCCAAGCGCGCTTTGTTCCTGTTGTCCGCCGTCCTGTCGCTGGCTTTGCCATCGCTGGCGCACGCGGTCGAGGATGCCGAGGCCTGGACGCCCACGGAAAGCACGATCCGCGCCAATGCAGCCGGGATCACCATGCCCCAGAGCGTGGCCGGCCTCTCGCTCAGCAAGAGCGGCGAAGCCTCCAATGGCGGGCGCGCGATCGACAATTACGCCCAATATCTGTCCGAGGATGGCGCCATCCAGGCGACCCTCTATGTTTATATGCCGACCTATGCCGACGCCTCGCTGGCGGCCTACATGACCGACAAGGCGGTCATGGAACGGTTCGGCAGTCAGACACGCCGCACCGACTATGCCAGCGCCACTGCCGCCGGCCAGGCGGGACGTGCCATCCGCGCCGTTTATGACAATGCCGCCGACGGTGCCCTGACTACGGCGGCCGGCTTCGTCCATGCCGGGCGCTGGATCGCCAAGATCCGCGTCACCGGTCCGACCGAACGCCGTGCCGAAGTGCTGGCGGGCCTTGATGGCATGTTGTCCGGCCTTGCGTTCGACGACGCCGCGTCGCTTCATGCCACCGCACCCGCGACGTTCAGCGCCTGCCCGGCCGCCGATACCGGCGATGCGCAACTGGCGAAGGCTAATCCGGGCGATCGAGCCATGCCGCAGGACGTCCGCATTCCGCGCGAAGGCAAGGATGCGCTCTGCGTGCGCGGCACCGTGACCACGGCGGAAGGGCGCTACGACATGCTCCAGCAGGCCGGCCGCGGCGACGGCGCGATCATCGTGCCGGTTGACGACAGCGGCACTGTGCTGGCCTTCGATCCCGCGACCAACGCGCAGGGTTACAAGCTGTCCATTCACATGGTCGGCCAGACCGACATCTACGGCACCTATGACAAGGTGCCCAGCCCGCGTCAGGTCGCCGCGATACTGGACGGCAAGGACAGCCAGACCGCGCAGGCGCAGGTCGTTGCCACCTATGCCGCCAACGGCGAAGTGACGATGCTTCCCGTGCAGGGCCGCTGACGCAAATCGTCGCGACAGGCGAAAGCGGACCTGATAAAGCCGCTGCGTGCCGAACCTAGCGACCCTTTCGGATGGACTGGCCTTTGTGACGGTTGCGCTCGCGCCGCTGATCCTGCCGCTCATCCTGTTCGGCCTGCTCGAACGGCTGGCGCCCGCAGGGCCGCTCAAATCGGCGCGCGGCTGGTGGCTGAACCTGCGGCTGATGCTGCTCTACCTTGGCGTGCCCACGCTGTTCGGTTTCGCGATCAAGGCGGCCGTGACCAAGGCCCGATCGGCCGGCAATGGCGGCTTTCTGGACCTGTTTCCCATCGTCTACTCCACGGGAATGCTGGCTCTGATCGCCGGCTGTCTGCTTGCTATCCTGATCTGGGACTTCTTCTATTATTGGTGGCACCGCGCGCAGCACAGCATAAGCTGGCTCTGGCGTATCCATTGCCTCCACCATATGGACGAAACGCTGGGCGTTTCCGCCAATATGCGGGTCCACTGGCTGGAGGAGATCGGCCGCACCTTGGCCATCTTCCTGCCCATGGCCCTGCTGTTCAATCTGCCGGCGCAGACCGGCCTTGTCGCACTGGCCATCACCGTCTGGGGCGCCTTCGTCCATTCCAACCTGCGCCTGCAACTCGGCTGGGCCAGTCCGATCATCGCCGGGCCGCAATTGCACCGCATCCACCACAGCCGGCTGGTGGAACATCATGACCGCAATTTTTCCGCCTTCCTGCCAGTCTGGGATGTGCTCTTCGGCACCTATCATCACCCAAAACGCGGCGAATTTCCGCCCACCGGCGTCGAGGGCCGCAGCGAAGTATCCTCCATCTGGGAAGCCGTCATCCTCCCCTTCCGGCGCGACTGGACGACCCCGCGCCCATGACCACCCGTACCGGGGCGACCCGCTTCGCGCGCATCCGCGCCCGGTTGGAAGCGATCCGCATCGCCCCCGGCCCGCAGGCATGGGCGTTCGAATTTCTCCTCTTCGGCTTCAAGCAGGGCTGGGCCTGCCTGTTCGGCGGGCTGATGCTGGGCCTGCTGTTGGCGACACATCTCTTCTATCCGGCCGATGCGCCGTTCCATCGCTATGATTTCCTGACGCTCGCCGCGCTCGCCATCCAGGCCGCGATGCTCGCCTTCCGCCTCGAAAGCTGGGGCGAGGCGAAGGTCATCTTCGCCTTCCACCTGATCGGCACGATCATGGAGTTGTTCAAGACCCATGCCGGGTCATGGATCTACCCCGAAGCCAGCCTGCTCCATGTCGGCCCCGTCCCGCTTTTCTCCGGCTTCATGTATGCGGCAGTCGGAAGCTATATCGCGCGCATCTGGCGCATTTTCGGCTTCCGCTTCACCCATTACCCATCGGCCTGGACCACGGTGCTGCTGGCGGTCGCCATCTATGTCAATTTCTTCGCCCACCACTGGCTGCCCGACATCCGCATAGCGCTGTTCGTGGCGGCGATCCTGTTGTTCGGGCGGACATGGATCGTCTATACGCCCTGGCGCGCGCCGCGCCGGATGCCGCTGCTCGTGGGCTTCTTCCTCGTCGCGCTGTTCATCTGGTTCGCCGAGAATATCGGCACCTTCGCCAATGCCTGGACCTATCCCGACCAGCGTCATGGCTGGCAGATGGTGGGCCTCGCCAAGCTGGGCAGCTGGTATCTGCTGATGATCATTTCCTTTGTGCTCGTGTCGCTGATCCACGGCATCAGATCAGATAGCCGACCTCATACAGCCCCCAGCGCCGCCCCGCGAACACCAGAGGCACGAACACGCTGCGCAACGCCCGATAGCGGCCTTCGCCCAGATCCTGCCGATAGGTGAAGAGGAAGAAGTCCCCCGCGCCGTCCAGCGCCCGGCGGGTCTGGCTGTCCATGAATATCTGCCGGTTGCGCGCATGTTCCATATTCCAGTCCCGCGCATCCGACCGCTGTGGCTGGCTGCGCGCGCTGATATGGGTGGGAAGATAGCCGTTCATGTCGATCAGGCAGCAGCCGATCACCGCCTTGTCCTGCGCCGTATGCCGGTCGAGCGCGGGCCGCAGCACCCTGTCGGCGAAGGCTGTGAAGCCATTCCAATATTGCGCCGGCTCCGACCCGTCGATCCGCCGGTAATCCGCGTCGAACAAGGTTTCGACGTTCAGTTGCCCGCTCCGCAACGCCCCCTCGATCAGCGCGCGCACCTCCTCAGCCCCCTCTTCGGCCAGCGCGATATAGCGACTGTTGCGCGTCGTCTGCGGTCCGTGCGCCGTGGTGTTGAGCATGGCGTTCGCCATCCCTTCCAGCCCGTCCAGCTGCTGGCGCGCGACATCGACCCGTGCCGCGCTCTCACCCGACGAGCGGCTGAAATCACTCAGCCCATGGCGCAGCGCCGCCACGTCATGGTCGGCGGCGTCAGTGCAGGCGACGATCGTTTCCGATCGCTCGCCGAACTGCGTCACCAGCGACGCGATCTCCGCCATGCTCATGCGCAGCTGGTCGATATGGATGCCGGCCTCGCGCCCACGGACGATATTGGCCTCCACCCCGCCGATCAGCCGCCGCGCGTCGCGGTCCAGCTGGCCCAGCTTGTCGCCGACCGTCGCGGCGGATTCCCCCGCCTGCCCCGCCAGCCGCCGGATTTCCTCCGCCACCACGGCAAAGCCCTGCGCCCGCTCCCCGCCGCGCGTCGCCTCGATCGCGGCATTGATGCCCAAAAGCCGCGTCTGCCGCGCAATCGCGCCCAGATCCTCGGAAATGGAACCGACCGCCTCGATCACCGACAGAAACTGGCGCAGATGCCCTTCCAGCCCCGTGACATGCTCGACCAGCCCCGCCACCTCCCCCAGCGACAGGCCGATCACTTCATGCCCGTCGGCGACGATCTGCCCGGCGCGGCGCGCGGTCAGGCTCAATTCGCGTGCCGCAGCGACACTCTCGCTTTGGCTCTCCCCCAGCCTGCCCATATTCGCCTGCAAGTCGGCCAGGCGCACGGCATCGCCCTGGATGCGGCGATTGACCTCGCCCAGAAATCCAGCCGTTTCGCTGCACTGCAATGCGATGTCGCCCGACCTTTCCCCCAGGTCGGCCAACAAGTCCCTGTTTTCCAAGTGCGCCCCGTCGCTCTATTTGTTTCAGGATGATGACGGATTAACCATGCGGCGCAACACTTAATATTCGGACAATCCCCGTCCGCGCCGACGCCCACATCCTGCCGCTTGCATCCCGCTCTCGCCTGCCCGACAAGGAATGCCATGCTGCTCAACTTCCTCGACGCGCTTCGCGCCGCCGGCATCAACGCCAGCATCAAGGAGCATCTGCTGCTCCTGGAAGCACTCGACCGCGACGTGATCGCCCGGCGGCCGGAGGATTTCTATTATCTGGCCCGCGCGACTTATGTGAAGGATGAAGGGCTGCTCGACCGTTTCGATCAGGTCTTCGCCAGGGTCTTCAAGGGCGTGCTGGGCCAGGACGGGGTCGAGGCCGAGATACCCGAAGAATGGTTGCGCCTCGTCGCCGAAAAATATCTCAGCCCGGAGGATATGGAGAAGATCAAGTCGCTAGGTGACTGGGACGAAATCATGGAGACGCTGAAGAAGCGGCTGGAGGAGCAGAAGGAGCGGCATCAGGGCGGCAGCAAGTGGATCGGCACCGGCGGCACCTCCCCCTTCGGCCATGGCGGCTATAATCCGGAAGGCGTGCGGATCGGTGGGACAAGCCGCCACAAGCGCGCGATCAAGGTGTGGGAAAAGCGCGAATTCGCCAATCTCGACAATGCGAAGCAACTCGGCACCCGCAACATCAAGGTCGCGCTGCGCCGCCTGCGCCGCTTCGCACGGGAAGGCGCGGCCGACGAGCTGGACCTCGACGAAACCATCCGCGGCACCGCACGGCAGGGCTGGCTCGACATCCGCATGCGCCCCGAACGGCACAATGCGGTCAAGCTGCTGCTGTTCCTCGACGTGGGCGGATCGATGGACCCGTTCATCACGCTCTGCGAGGAACTCTTCTCCGCCGCGACGAGCGAATTCAAGAATATGGAATTCTTCTACTTCCATAACTGCCTTTACGAAGGCGTATGGAAGGACAATCGCCGCCGGTTTTCGGAGCGCACTCCGACCTGGGACATCCTTCACAAATATGGCCATGACTATAAGGTGATCTTCGTCGGCGACGCGGCGATGAGCCCTTATGAGATCAGCCATCCGGGCGGATCGGTCGAACATATGAACGAGGAAGCCGGCGCGGCCTGGCTTCAGCGCGTCACCCACACCTACCCCGCCGCCGTCTGGCTCAACCCCGCGACGGAGGCCCATTGGGGCTATAGCCAGTCGACCCGCATCATCCGCGAGTTGATGAACGACCGCATGTACCCGCTGACGATCGAGGGAATAGACGCGGCAATGCGCGAACTGACGCGCAAGCGATAGCCCTCCACGCCGCCCGACGCCGCAGGCGACATTCTGCTTGCCTTGCCCCCGGTGCCTCCCCTAGCGAGCATTTGTGGGGGAAAAATCATGAAATTATCGACACCTGTCACCTTGCTGCTGGGCGCGGCCTGCCTTTCGCTCGCTGGATGCGGCGGCGGATCGGGTGGCGGCACGACCACCACGCCGACACCGACTCCCACGCCAACGCCCACGCCGCCTTCGACCCCGCGGGCCATCACCGGCGTCACCTCCACTCCGGTCGCGACTTTCGCCGCGCCCTGGTCGTTGACCTTCCTGCCCGATGGCCGGATGCTGGTTACCGAACGCCCGGCATCCGCCGGGAAGGTCGCCAACCCGACCGAAACAGGCAGCCTGCGCCTGGTCAGCGCGGCCGGTGTCGTGTCCAATCCGATCGAGGGCATACCGGCCAATATCGGCCTGCTCGACGTCAAACTCGACCCGGCCTACGCCAGCAACAATCTTGTCTATATCAGTGTCATGGAGCGCGATCCCGATGCGCCTCGCGTCGGCCGCAACGCCGGCGAAGCGGGAGTCGACCCGGCCGGGCTGGCGCTGGTGCGCGGCACGCTGCGCTTTACCGGCAGCGGCGCGCATCTCGACAATGCCAGCGTGATCTGGCGTCAGGCGCCCAAGATCGTCGCGAATATCGGCTCGGGCGAACCGGGCGGGCGGATCGCCTTTTCCCCCGACGGCCGCTATCTGTTCCTGGCCGCCGGCGATCGGCAGGAACTCGACAAGACGTTGCTGTTCGCGCTCGACAACACGTTGGGCAAGATCATCCGCATCTATCCCGATGGCGCCGTCCCGTCCGACAACCCCTATCGCGCCCAGGCTGACGCGCTCCCCGAAATCTGGTCGATCGGCCATCGCAATCCCTACGGCCTTGCCTTCGACAGCAAGGGCGTGCTGTGGGAAAATGAAATGGGGCCGAAGGGCGGCGACGAATTCAACCGCATCGATGCCGGCAGCAACTATGGCTGGCCCGCCGTTTCCTATGGCGACAATTATGACGGATCGCCCATCACCCGCCCCGCCGCAGGAGACGGCTATGCCGCGTCGGTCTTCCAGTGGACACCGGTCATCGCGCCGTCCGACATGATCTTCTACAGCGGCACCTTGTTCGAGGATTGGCGCGGTGACGCAATCGTTACCGGCCTCCAGTCCAAGGGGCTGGTCCGGATGCGGACCAATGGCGCCAGCGCGACGGAAATGCAGCGGATCGACATGGCCGCCCGTATCCGCGCGGTCGCGCAAGGGCCGGACGGCGCCCTTTGGGTATTGGAAGACCAGCCGAGCGGACGGCTTCTGAAGCTTTCCCCCATCTTCGCCCCCTGATCGCGGCGATGCGCGAACCGACGTGCAGACGGTAAAGCGCTGAATGGGATCAGGGGCGCCTTGCAACAGGCGCCCCTGTCGTCACCAAGGTCAGGCCGCGGCGCGGCGTTCCTTCAGCTCCTCGTTGAGCATTTCGGCCAACAGGAAAGCCAGCTCCAGGCTCTGCGCCGCGTTCAGACGCGGGTCGCAATGGGTGTGGTAGCGATCGGCCAGGCCTTCGTCAGTGATGGCGATGGCGCCGCCGGTGCATTCCGTGACGTTCTGTCCGGTCATTTCGGCATGGATGCCGCCGCCGAAGCTGCCTTCGGCGCGATGGACGGCGAAGAAGCCGCGCACTTCGGCCAGGATGCGGTCGAAGGGGCGGGTCTTGTAGCCGTTGGCCGCCTTGATGACATTGCCGTGCATCGGGTCGCAGGACCAGATGACCGGATGGCCTTCGCGCATCACCGCACGCACCAGCTTGGGCAGGCCGGCCTCGATCTTGTCGTGACCGTAACGGGTGATGAGCGTGATGCGTCCGGCTTCCCGCTTCGGGTTCAGCGTGTCGAGCAGGCGCAGCAGCGCGTCCGGCTCCAGCGACGGCCCGCATTTCAGGCCGATCGGATTGCCGATGCCGCGCAGATATTCGACATGGGCCGACCCCTCGAAACGGGTGCGGTCGCCGATCCACAGCATGTGCGCCGACGTGTCATACCAGTCGCCGGTCAGCGAATCCTGACGCGTCAGCGCCTGTTCGAACGGCAGCAGCAGCGCTTCATGGCTGGTGTAGAAGCTCGTCCCACCCAGTTGCGGCACGGTTTCCGCGTCCAGACCGCAGGCGCGCATGAAGTCGAGCGCCTGGCCGATCTGGTCGGCCATCGCCTCGAACTTAGCGGCCCAGGGGCTGCGGCCCATGAAATCGAGCATCCAGCCATGCACCCGCTCCAGGCTGGCATAGCCGCCGGTCGAGAAGGCGCGCACCAGATTGAGCGTCGCCGCCGACTGGTTATAGGCGCGCACCATCCGCTCCGGATCCGGCTCGCGCGCTTCCGGCGTGAAGGCGATGTCGTTCACATTGTCGCCGCGATAGCTCGGCAGTTCCACGCCGCCGATCGTCTCGGTATCGGCCGAACGGGGCTTGGCGAACTGGCCTGCCATGCGGCCGACCTTCACCACCGGCAGTTTCGACGCGAAGGTGAGAACCACCGCCATCTGGAGCAGCACGCGGAACGTGTCGCGGATATTGTTCGGATGGAATTCCGCGAAGCTCTCGGCGCAGTCGCCGCCCTGCAAGAGAAAGGCGTCGCCGGTCACGACCTTCGCCAGGTCTGCCTTCAGGTTCCGTGCCTCGCCCGCAAAGACGAGCGGCGGAAACTGGCCAAGCTGGGCCTCTACCGAGGCAAGCGCCTCCTGGTCCCGATAAAAGGGCATCTGAATGCCCTTATGCTCCCGCCAGCTTTCCGGCGTCCACTTCGCCGCCACGTCGAGTCTCCTTCACTCAAGATAAAATAGGCGCCGCACCTACGCTGCCAAGGGCGGCAAGGCAAGTTTATAGCGGTTTCACCACCGCCCTGCGCAATGATTTGTCCCGATCAGCCTGATCGGCTCATTCTATTTCTGGCAGGGATGGCGGTCGTTGAGCGCCACGCTGACGAGGACGGACGCCGGCGCCTTGCGCTGGTCGGGCCAGCGTTCGAGATAGGCGACGACGATTTTACGCGCCTCGTCCGCGCTCATGAGGTCCGGCCAGCAGACCGGGCGACCGCGGCCGATAAAGGCGTCCTTGCGGATGCCGTCGATCACGCCGACGATATAAGCGGTGCAGGCCAGGCGATATTCGGGCGCCTTGTTGCGGCATTTGGCGAGCAGGCTGGTACCCGATTCGAACATGAACGCGCCCGTTCCGGCAGGCGGGGTCGCCGGAGCCGCAAGAGAGGGCGAGGCGGCGAGGCTGGCTGCCGCCATCGCGATCGGAAGCGCGCGTATCATGATCATCCTGATGCTGATGTTGTTGCCCGCCCGTAACAAGGCGATGCTGAATATCACCTGTCCGTTTCGATGCCATAGCTTCCCCTTCCCCGCGCGGCCAGTGCGCGGCGGGATTACTCCTTCCGTTTGGCGGTGAAGTCGAAGGTCAGGGCCACCTGCGGCGTCAGGCCGGTGCTGCTGTCGCCATTGCCGACGCCGAAACTCTGGCGGGCGATGGTGGCGCTGCCCGACACCTTGCGGGTGGCGTCCTTGGCGGTCCCATTCTTGCCCGAAAGCGTGAAACGGATGGCCTGCGGCTTCGACACGCCCTTGAGCGTCAACGTGCCGCTGGCGCGGTAGCGGTTGGGCCCGGTCGCCTCCGCGCCCTTGGCGACGAAGGTTGCGGTGGGGTGCGCCGCCACGCCGAAAAATTCGTCACCCGGCAGCATCCCGTCCTTATAGGCGTCGCCCACGCTGGCCGAGGCCATGTCGATCGTTACCCTGATGTCCGCGCTGTCGGGATGGTCGGGGTCCATGACGATGGCGGCGGTCCATTTGGCGAAGCTGCCCTTGATCGCCTCGCCGTCATTGCCGACCGAAAAGCCGATATGGCCGCCAGGCTGCACCGTCCAGGCGGGCGGCGGCCCGACCGGTTGCTCGGTGGCGGCCTGCATAATGTTGGCGGCGGCATTTTCGGCAGGCGCGGCAGCGTTGACGGCTTCTGCTTGCGCGACATTGGCCGCCTCGACTTCGTTGTCGGCCTCCTGCACCATCGGAGCAGGCGCGGGCTTGGCTTGCGGAGCCGGCAGGATCGCGCGGCCGGCAACGAAACCGCCCAGGATCAGCGCCGGCAGCGCCACCAGCAGCACAGCCGATCGACCCGGCACCATGCGCCAGATGAGGCCGTCGCCCATCAGGAAATGATGGCGCAGCGCGCCTGCGACATGAAGCAGGAAGAGCGCGATGCCGATCCATGCCAGCAGGCCATGGCCATTCTCGGCAAGGGCGTGGCTCGCGGCCGGCAGGGGCAGATGCGGCAGCGGCAGGATGCCGAAGAGCAGGGTCGGCACCTTGACCTTTGCCGTCGACACCAGCGCCCAGCCGGTCAGCGGCGCGCCGAGCATGAAGGCGTAGAGGCCGACATGCACGCCCGACGCGAGCGCCCCCTGCCATCCGCCTTCCAGCTTGGCCGGACGCGGCTTCCAATAGCGGACCGCGATGCGGACGAGCGTCAGCGCGAGGATCGTCATCCCGACCGACTTGTGCAACTGGTAGAGCGAGAAACCACGCGCACCCAGATCCTCCAGCGCCCAGCCGACGGCAATCTGGAAGGCGAGCAGGGCGGCGATCGCCCAGTGCAGGATGATGGCGATCAGGCTGTAGCGCTGCGGCATGGATTACCCCGAAAAAAGACCCTGATTGATTGGCCGCGAAATTATGTCGCATGGCAATCCAAGTCCATCGCCCGCCGCGGAAACGATGGGTTGCGACCTGGGGCCGTTTAAGGCCCGCCAAATGCCAACGTCCCCACCGCACATGTGGGCGTCAGGGCACGCCGATCGTCTCGTCCGACTGGGATGGATAGGCACGCAGCAACGCGTTGCACAGGTCCGACGCGACCTTCGCCTGCGTTTCGGCGGGGCGGACCGTTACGGCCGTGCCGCGCCAGACCACCTCTTCCTCGCCGCGCTTGCGCAATATCATGTCGAGTTGCGTTCGTTCGAGCGCAACGAGACGGGACTTGCGCGAAGGAACAGGAACTTTGAGCACCGATCCGACAGCACCGGCAACGCCGCCGGTCATGACGTCGGGACTGGTCGGCGCCACCCGCGCGCTGCCGGTCCCGACCTCGGACACGCGAATGATCAATTCCATCCGGTAGGCAGCGTGACCGGCCCCATCCAATAGCGTGAAGCCCCTGGACGACAGAGCGCCGGCTGCGGCGTCGCGGAAAATGTCGGAAGCGGCATCCTGCCCGCCATCGGCGACCCTCGCCTCGACCGAAATGCTGCCCTCGACCGGAGGGGCAGCGGCCAGAGACAGGGTCGGCGCGCTTATCACACCGGCCATTGCCAGCAGCGTGGCCAGCCAGCCTCTGATTGGCGAGGACGGGATCGCCTCATGCGATGCGCGATTACGGATAGACATGGCGACCTCCTCCAGCGACAGGCCGGACAGCAAAAACGGCGTTTCCCTCTCTAAGCCATTCTTCGCGCTGGACAAGCTGGCAGGCAGCGGGCCGCCAATTGCAGCCGTCCCCCAATCCGTTCGCCCTGTCTGAACGAGGCAAGCGCCTCGTTCAGACAGGGCGAACAGAGGTATAGGTCTGGAACGACCAGTTTTGGTCATTCCGTCAGATAATCCTGATCCTTGAAACCGGCCATTTATTCAAGAGGCACGTAAAAGGCTGAATGACGAAGTCTGGTGGTTAGCTGCCACTCTCAGGGCTAGCGATAACTGGCCCAAGCGGCGGCATATCTTGCTCAGGTACGTAGATACCGCGCGTCGCATCGGTGTAGGCTTGGATGGCAAGCTTACAGAGATAGTCTGCCCATGGCAGGAGTTGCGACAGGTCTCTCATCCAGACTTGGTGGTCGTTCCGTAGATTGATCGCCGATGGATGCAATCCGGCCTCCCTTATAAAGCCGTGAACAAGAGTGTGCCGTGCCTCACAGACGCGGGAGAAGCCACTCTCAAGACCGATCAATTGTTGATCTAAACGGGAACCATCACGCTCAACTAAATCTCTTACCTTCGAGAGCTTCTCGGCCATCGGCGTGCGTTGGACCTTCTCCGAGGTTACCATGACTCCAGCCAAAAACGATTGGTGCCACCATAACTTTGCAGTGACGCTCTCCGCCGACGCGATCGTAGTTATGAACCGCCCGACAGCAGCATAGTCGACATCCCGAACCATGTCGTATCCTTTCCAAGCAACCTGCCGCTTCAGGCTAAGCATGAACGCGCTGACAATGGCCATTCCTAGCGGACAGCGGAGCATGTCCGCTACGGGGCGATTATTGCCGAACGACTTTTCCGCGCATCGTCCGTTGTCGCGGCTATCTCCCCCAAAAGCTGACTGACTGAAATCCACCCATTCCGTCATGCTGACGAAAGTCAGCATCCACGGTTACCTGTGGCCACTCCGGACCCCGGTATCCGCCGGGCTGACGACGTCAGGGATGATCCACTCTCCCCTTCCCGCCGCAAACGGAAATCCCGTCCAGCCAGACAAGAAAAAGGGCCGGACCCTAGGGAAGGTCCGGCCCCGTTTGAACCAGAGGAAAAGGTCAGATCAGACGTGGCAGGCCTGCGCGCCCTTGCCGGGCACGGTGATGGTCACGTCGTCGCCCGAACCCTTGACTTCATAGCCGCCCTCGGCGGTGAAGGGCTGGCCGGCCTCGGCCGCCTTCAGCGACGTCGCGGTGCCGTTCTTTTCGGTGCGCAGCAACGCCGTCTTGTCGTCGCTCATGAAGTCGACGAACAGCAGGCTGTTGTCCTTGCAGCGATACTGCTTGTTGGCCTTGACCGACGGCGGCAGTTCGACCGGCGCGGCGTTGGCAAGCTGAGCCGCCATCGGGTCGGCAGGGCCGCCCACGACTTCGGGTTCGTCACTCTTGTTGCAAGCCGACAGCAGCGCGACGCTGGCGACGGCGATAAGGGGGAGATAAAGTTTCATAGCGATCCTTGTATGTGCATGTGCGACATGGTGCGTCAACGCAAAATGACGGCTTTCCCGCCATGCCCCCTGATATGACGTCATGACGCTTTCATGACAGGCGGCCGGGCAAATGGCCTATTGCGCCTGTGGAGCCTATCCCAAAGACCCGCCAAAAGCGCTGCGGGCTTGACCCGACGCTTAGGCACGGCCAATGCAGGAACATGGCTGAGGATACCCCCACCCCCGATCTTTCGACCCTTTCGTTCGAAGATGCGCTGCGCGCGCTCGAACAGATTGTGCGTCGCCTGGAAAGCGGCGACGTGCCGCTCGACGAATCGATTTCGCTCTATGCCCAGGGCGAGGAACTGCGCAAACGCTGCGCCGACCGGCTCCAGGCCGCCGAAGCGCGGATCGCGAAGCTGACGGTCGACGCCAATGGCGCAGTGACCGGCGCCCAGTCTTTCGGCGCGGATTGACCGCTGTGACCGGGGGAGGAAACACCTCCGCAACCGCCCTGGTGAAACTGCGCGCGGCCAGCGTCGCGGCTGAAATCGACGCCGCCTTCGACCGGCTGCTGGCGGTGCCCGACGATCCGCGCCACCGCCTCTATGAAGCGATGCGCCATGCCGCGATCGGCGGCGGCAAGCGGCTGCGCCCCCTGTTGGTGCAGGCGGCGAGCGACCTGTTCAACATCTCCCGCGATTCGGCGCTGCGCGTCGGCCTCGCGATCGAATGCATCCACGTTTATTCGCTGATCCATGACGACCTGCCGGCGATGGACGATGACGACATGCGCCGCGGCAAGCCGACGGTACACAAGGCATTTGACGAGGCGACGGCGATCCTGGCGGGCGACTGTCTGCACGACCTGGCGTTCGAGCTGCTGGCGGACGAGGAAACCCATCCCGACCCCTTCGCGCGTATCGAACTGGTGAAGGCGCTGGCGCTCGCCAGCGGCCCCGCCGGCATGGCGGGTGGGCAGATGATGGATCTGGAGGCGGAAAAGGCGCGCTTCGACCTCGCCACCGTGACGCGGCTCCAAAATCTCAAGACCGGCGCCTTGATCGCCTTCTGCGTGGAGGCCGCCGCGATCATGGCGCGCCTGCCGCATGAAGCGCGCAACCGGCTGCACGGCTACGCCCGCGACATCGGCCTCGCCTTCCAGATCGCCGACGACCTCCTCGACGTGGAGGGAGACGCGAACCTCGCCGGCAAGGCACTGGGCAAGGATGCGGCGGCGGGCAAGGAAACCTTCGTCTCGCTGCTGGGTGTCGAACCGGCGCGCGAACGGGCGCATATGCTGGTGGCCCAGGCCAAGGCGCATCTTCACAACCATGGCGCGGAAGCGGACCTGCTGCGCGCCATTGCCGATTATATCGTGGAAAGGGACCGCTAGGATCATGACGAAGCAGCGCATCGGCGTCTATCCCGGCACCTTCGACCCCATCACCCTGGGGCATATGGACATCATCCGGCGCGGCGCGAAGCTGGTCGACAAGCTGGTGATCGGCGTCACTACAAACATCGCCAAGTCGCCCATGTTCTCCGATGAGGAGCGGCTGGAGATGGTACGCCGCGAATGTGCGGGGATCGACACGGAAATCGTCGTCACCGGCTTCAATTCGCTGCTGATGGACTTTGCCGAATCGCAGGGCGCCAGCGTGATAATCCGCGGCCTGCGCGCCGTCGCCGACTTCGAATATGAATATCAGATGGCGGGCATGAACCAGCAGATCAACGGCCGGGTCGAAACCGTCTTCCTGATGGCGGACGTCTCGCTCCAGCCGATCGCGTCGCGACTGGTCAAGGAAATCGCGCTCTATGGCGGGCCGATCCACAAGTTCGTCAGCCCCACAGTGCGTGACGAAGTGGTTGCGCGGGTCGATGAGTTGGGGCGCAAAGGAAACTGATTCTTTGTTGGAGAACCGCACCGGCCCGCACCCCCACCCGTCCGCCCAACAGGATACTGCCGTGGGTGGCCGGGTGGGGGTGCGGGCCGGTGCCGCTCCAAAATTCGTTCTTCCGCGCATTTTGCAAAGAAGCCCCTTCCATTTCAGCCTGCGTTCAGTTGCCAATCGCGATCAGCGCGTTATCAGGGCCATGCGACCAATCGGGCCAGTTTGTTTAAGGAAAGCCTCATTCATGCGTTTCACTAGCGCGCTAAAGACCGTGGCGATCGGCCTCGCCCTCACCGCGTCCGGCGTGGCCTTCGCCCAGGGCGGCGGTGGCGGCGGCAATGCCGAGGAGATGAAGAAGGCGGAAGCCGCCGTGCGTGCGCAGGAAAATGCCAAGTCGCTCGGTACCGACCCGACGCTGAAGCTGCCGCCCGCGACCGTGCCGGCCGATCCACAGAATATCTGGGATCTGGACCTGTCGAGCGGCGGTCGCGTGCGCATCCAGCTGCGCCCCGATATCGCGCCGAACCATGTCGAGCGGATCAAGGAACTGACGCGCCAGGGCTTCTACAACGGTCTGAAGTTCCACCGCGTCATCCCCGGCTTCATGGCGCAGGGCGGCGATCCCAAGGGCGACGGCACCGGCGGTTCGCAGCTTCCCGACCTCAAGGCCGAGTTCAACCCGATGCCGCACCTGCGCGGCACGCTGTCGATGGCCCGCGCCCAGAGCGAGGACAGCGCCAACAGCCAGTTCTTCATCGTCCTTCTGCCGCGCATGCAGCTCGACAAGAAATATACCGTGCTCGGCCGCGTGATCGAGGGCATGCAATATGTCGATGCGATTCATGAGGGCGAGCCGCCGGCCGACCCGACCGTGATCCTTCAGGCGTCGATCGAAAGCGACGGCAAGCCGCCGGTGACGGCCGCTCCCCCGCCGCCGCCCGCGCCGCCGCTCTCGATCATCGACACGCCGGCCACGCCGAAGAAGGCGACCGCCAAGGCCGCGCCGAAGAAGAAATAAGCCGGCGCGCCCGGTTCGAGCGCGCGACATTTTCGGCGCTCTCCTTTTCCGTTCGCTTCGGGCGAAGTCGAGAAGCTGGTTGTATCCGCGCCTCGCTTCGCCCGACACGACCGGCTGCTTGACCAAGGCATGATCTCGCCATGCGCGTTGACCTGTTCGATTTCGACCTGCCGCCGGAGAATATCGCGCTCCGCCCCGCCTCCCCGCGCGACAGCGCGCGCCTGCTGCTGGTGCCGGGCGAAGACGCGATGCAGGACCGCATCGTGCGCGACCTGCCTTCCCTGCTGCGCGCCGGCGACGTGCTTGTCTTCAACGATACGAAGGTCATCCCCGCCCAGTTGGAAGGGATGCGGGGCGAGGCCCGGATCGGCGCGACCCTGCACAAGCGGCAGGGGCTTCGCCAATGGCAGGCCTTCCTGCGCAATGCCAAGCGGGTGCGCGCGGGCGACCGGATCGACTTCGGCGCGGGCGTCACCGCGATCGCCAGCGGCCGCGACGAGGATGGCGGCGTGACGCTGGACTTCGAAGGCGACGAGCCGGTGGAACTGCTGCTGGAGCGAGCCGGGCGGATGCCCCTCCCCCCCTATATCGCCAGCAAGCGCGCGACCGACGAGCGCGACCGCAGCGACTATCAGACCATGTTCGCGCGCGAGGATGGCGCCGTTGCCGCACCGACCGCCGCGCTGCATTTCACACCGGAGCTGATGGCGGCCATCGCCGAGGCGGGCGTGATGACCGAGACGCTGACCCTGCATGTCGGCGCCGGCACCTTCCTGCCCGTCAAGGCGGACGACACGGACGACCATCGGATGCACGCCGAATGGGGCCGGATCGAAGCCGCGACCGCCGATCGCCTCAATGCCGCACGGGCGGCGGGCGGCCGGCTGATCGCGGTCGGTACGACGTCATTGCGCCTGCTGGAAAGCGCGGCGGGCGAGGACGGCCTGCTCCGCCCCTTCGCGGACGAGACGCGCATCTTCATCACGCCGGGCTATCGCTTCAGGGTGGTCGACGGGCTGATGACCAATTTCCACCTGCCCAAATCGACCCTGTTCATGCTGGTTAGCGCGCTAATGGGCCGCGACCGGATGCAGGCGGCCTACGCCCACGCAATCGCGACCGGCTATCGTTTCTATTCCTACGGTGATTCCAGCCTGCTGCTGCCTGAACGGTAGGCAATCAGGCCGCCACCGGCTCCAGCAACCGGTCCCGCGTGGCGAGCAATGCCTCCAGCGCCGGCTGGTCGCCGCCGCGCGTCACGCTCGCCATGGCCCGATCCAGCCGCGCCTTGGACAGGTCGCCGATCTCCGGCAGCTTCTCCGCGATACCGACCATGTCGTCCATCTTGCCGAAGCAGTTGAGCGCCAGGTCGCACCCGGCCGCGACCACGCCGGCGGCCAGGTCCGGGATGCTGCCCTTCAGCGCCTTCATGTCGAGGTCGTCCGACATCAGCAGTCCGTTGAAACCGATGCGATCGCGAATGATCTCGCCGATCACGGTGGGCGACAGGGTGGCCGGGCGCTCGGCGTCCCATTCGGTATAGACGACATGCGCCGTCATCCCGATCGGCGCGTCGCGCAACGTGCGGAAGGGCGCGATGTCCGTCTCCAGCGCATTGAGGTTCGCGTCGACCACCGGCAGTTCCTGATGGCTGTCGACCAGCGCGCGGCCATGGCCTGGGATATGCTTGACGATGCCGACCACGCCGCCTTCGGCCAGCCCCTCCAGCACCGCGCGGCCCAGCGCCGCGACGCGCATCGGTTCTGCGCCCAGCGTCCGGTCGCCCATGATGTTACTCGCCCCCTCCTGCCGCACATCGAGCAGCGGCAGCGCGTCGACGGTGATGCCGACTTCCGCCAGCGTCAGTGCGATCGCCCGCGCATTGGCGCGCGCCGCCGCGATCGCGCTCGACGGCGCGACATCATAGAGCCGGTCGAAGATCGCACCGGGGGGAAAGCTCGGCCAGACCGGGCTTTGCATCCGGGTCACGCGTCCCCCTTCCTGATCGATCATGATCAGCAGGTCGTCGCGTCCGTGGATGGACCGCAGATCGTCAGTCAGCGCGCGCAGTTGCGCCCGGTCGGCGATGTTGCGCTTGAACAGGATATAGCCCGCAGGCTCGGCCTCAGCAAAGAAGGCGCGTTCGTCGGGGCTCAAGGTTTTGCCGGCAAGGCCGAAGATGACAGGCTTCATGGCGGCGATCCTAGCGCCGCCTGCACACCCTGTCGAAGCGCAAATGGCGGGGCGGCCATAACCGGCGGTAGGCGCCACCCCTTTTTTGTTCACCCGATCAGTTGACGACCATGCAGCTTTCGCCGGCGACCTTGAGCTTGCCGCAGATGGTGCTCGCCTGCCCGCCCGCGCTCGCGCGCAGGCGATAGACGGTGCCGCCGCCGACCTGCGCCTCTTCGATCGTCGTGGCGAGCGGGGCGAGATAGGGGAAGCGCTTGGACAGGCGGCTCCAGCCATCCTTGGCCACCGCCGCGCTGCCATAGGCACCCAGCTGGATCGTGCCGCTCGCGGCCGCGGCCTTGGGCGCGGCGGCAGGCTTGGCCGCCGTTTCATCGGCCACGCGCGCCGACACGCTCTGCGCGGCGCGGGGCGCGACGGACGGCTTGGCATTGCCGGGCGCCGGCGCGGTGCCGGTGATGGGGGCTTCGGGCACGCGGCTCGGATCGATCCGGCCGTCGCGCGCCACACCCTCGCTCGCGGCATAGCTGGCATCGCCCTCACCGTCGAACTTCTTGGCGTCGGCCTCATGCGCCGGGATCTTGTAGTCGCCCGTCGGCGCCGCGATCAGCCGGCCCTCGCCGGCCCCGCCGCCATTGCGGTTCTGCACCCACCAGACACCGGCCACGACTAGACCGATCAGCGCCAGCCCGACCAGGATCAGCCCCAGCAGGCGCAGCGGAGACAGCCGTTCCTCTTCCTCGTCGATCGCCGGCTCCAGCCAGGGCAGCCGATCCTCATCGTCCAGATCGAGTCGTCCGCGCGCATAATCGCCCATGTTTTTCAGCGCCTCACTGCATTTCCGTCAGGGCCGCGACACCCATCAGGGCCAGGCCGTTGCGGATAATCTGCCCGATTCCCTGCGCGAGGAAAAGGCGCGTAGCCGTAATCGCCGGATCATCCGCCAGAATGACGCGCGCGCGCGGATCGTCATTGCCCATATTCCACCAGCCATGGAACGCCGAGGCCAAGTCGTTGAGATAGAAGGCGATCCGGTGCGGTTCCCGCGCCTGCGCCGATCCCTCTACGACACGCGGGAATTGCGCGGCCAGCTTGACCATGGCCAGTTCCGCCGTCCCAAGAAGGGACAGATCGGGCGCGGGCAGGTCGATCCCCGCTTCCTGCGCGCGGCGGCCGAGCGAGGAAATCCGCGCATGGGCATATTGGACGTAGAAGACCGGATTGTCCTTCGACGCCTCCACCACCTTCGCAAAATCGAAGTCCATCTGGGCGTCGGCCTTGCGCGTCAGCATGGTGAAGCGGACGACATCCTTGCCCACTTCCTTCACCACATCAGCCAAAGTCACGAAATTGCCCGCGCGCTTGGACATCTTCACCGGCTCGCCGTCGCGCAGCAGGCGGACCATCTGTATGAGCTTGACGTCGAACCGCGCCTTGCCCTCGGTCAGCGCGGCAACGGCGGCCTGGATGCGCTTCACCGTGCCGGCATGGTCCGCGCCCCAGATGTCGATCAGCTGGTCGGCGCTCTGTGCCTTCTGGTAGTGATAGGCCATGTCGGCGCCGAAATAGGTCCAGCTGCCGTTCGACTTCTTGATCGGCCGATCCTGATCGTCGCCGAACTTCGTCGAGCGGAACAGCGGCAGTTCCACCGGCTCCCAATCGTCGGGCAGCTCGCCCTTGGGGGCTTCCAGCACGCCGTCATAGACCAGGTCGTGCGCGCGCAGCCAGGCTTCGGCCTGCTCCGGCTTGCCCGCCGCCTGCAACTCCGCCTCGGACGAGAAGATGTCGTGATGGATGCCCAGCAGCGCGAGGTCGCTGCGGATCATGTCCATCATCTTTGCGACCGCAAAGGTGCGGAACGTCACCAGCCAGTCCGCTTCGGGCGCACCGACGAACCTGTCGCCATGGTCTGCGGCCAGCGCCTGCCCGGCCGGCACCAGATAGTCGCCCGGATAAAGGCCTTCGGGGATCGCGCCGACATCTTCGCCCAGCGCCTCGCGATACCGGACATGCGCCGAGCGAGCGAGCACGTCGACCTGACCGCCCGCGTCGTTGATATAATATTCGCGGATCACCTTGTGTCCGGCATATTCCAGCAGCGTGGCGAGCGCGTCGCCCACTACCGCACCCCGGCAATGGCCCATATGCATGGGGCCGGTCGGGTTGGCCGAGACATATTCGACATTGACGGTCACGCCCTGCCCCACGTCGGACCGGCCATAATCGGCAGCGTCGGCGTGGATCGCCGCCAGTTCGGCGCGCCATGTCGGATCGGTCAGCGTCAGGTTGATGAAGCCGGGACCAGCGATGGAGGCGCCTTCGACCTCGTCCAGCGCCTGCAACTTGGTCACGATCGCCTCGGCCAGCGCGCGCGGATTGGTGCCGGCGGGCTTGGCCAGAACCATGGCGGCGTTGGTGGCCAGGTCGCCATGCGACGCATCGCGCGGCGGCTCGACCGTCACCGGCTTGCGGTTGAGGCCGGCGGGCAGAACGCCTTCGGCCTCCAGCGCGTCAAGCACGGCATCGAGATGGGCGGTGAAACGGGTGTAAAGGGACACGGGGCAGTTCCTCAGAAAGCTATAGACCCGTTCGGGCTGAGCCTGTCGAAGCCCTGCACTTTCTTAAAAAGAAGAACAGCCCTTCGACAAGCTCAGGGCGAACGGTATTGAGTTCGCTCTTAGCGCGTAGCGTTATATCGGAGCTGATCCTGGGTCAGGTTGAAACCCACGAGCAGCTCGAAACTGGTTCGCTGCAACGCCGCCTTGACGTCGGGCTGGGCGAAGGGATCGATCGCGGCATCGGCGTCGCCCGCCTTGCGCTTCTGCGTGATCTTCTGCTGGATGTCGGCAGGCAGCGTGGCGGCGGCCTTGTCCACATAGGAACCGGCCTTGGCCTGCGCGCTGGCGCGATATTCGCCCGCCGCGAAGTTCAGCGTCACCTGCCCGACCCGCTTGGCGATCACGGCGTTGCCGCCGCGCACCACTGCCGAGAAATAGGGCAGCACCACCTGGCGCGCCGCGCTGGCGTCGCTG
Organism: Sphingobium sp.; assembly: GCF_035511395.1. Lineage (GTDB taxonomy): Bacteria > Pseudomonadota > Alphaproteobacteria > Sphingomonadales > Sphingomonadaceae > Sphingobium. The sequence goes on along the minus strand of NZ_DATKFP010000280.1, from coordinate 95,622 downwards.
CGGCGGGCGTTCACGGTGAAGGTCGCCTCGGTATAGAATTGCGCGCCGTCCGCACAGGTCGAACGCAGGTCGGTGATGTTCGCCACCACGTCGATCGCCGCCGCGTCGGTGCTGCTGGCCGGATTGAACAGCGTGATATCGCCGGTCTGCGCCGGAATCGCCGCCACCGGGCAGGCCGAACGCACCGCGACGATGCCGCCGGTCGCGTCGATCTCACCCCGGCGCGAACAGCCCGCCAGAGCCAGGGCCATCATTCCAGTCAGGGCGATATGAGACAATTTCACAGGCAGATATTCCTTCACGCGGCCTAATGGGCCAGAAGCTTTGCGCTTCCTTATCCATCCCCCGTCCGCCACGCAACCGCCCATCCCCTCCAACCGCCAAGGAAGCGGCTTTCCTCTTGGCTCTTTCTTCCTTTGCAACATTCGCCTAAGCGGCAGGCATGACCGATGCGCCCGCTGCCATGCCGCCCATGACCCTGCTGATCGCCGCGCCGCGCGGCTTCTGCGCCGGCGTCGACCGCGCGATCGTCATCGTCGAGAAGGCGATCGAGAAATATGGCGCGCCGGTCTATGTCCGCCACGAAATCGTCCACAACAAATATGTGGTCGACAGCCTGAAGGCGAAGGGCGCGATCTTCGTCGAGGAACTGGACCAGGTGCCCGATGGCGTGCCCGTGGTCTTTTCCGCCCATGGCGTGCCCAAGGCGGTGCCGGCCAAGGCGGAGGAGCGCGGCCTCGACTATCTCGACGCCACCTGCCCGCTGGTCAGCAAGGTCCATCGCCAGGCCGAACGCCAGGTGGAGGCCGGCCGCCATATCCTCTTCATCGGGCACAAGGGACATCCGGAGGTGATCGGCACCTTCGGCCAGGTGCCCGCCAATACCATGACCCTGATCGAGACGGTCGAGGATGCCGAAGCGTTCGCGCCCGCGGATCCCACCAACCTCTCCTTCCTCACCCAGACGACCCTGTCGGTGGACGACACCGCCGCGATCGTCGCGACCTTGCTGCGCCGCTTCCCCGCGATCCACGCGCCCAAGGGCGAGGATATCTGCTACGCCACCTCCAACCGCCAGACGGCGGTCAAGGCGATCGCGGGCAAGTGCGACGCCGTCTATGTGATCGGCGCGCCCAACAGCTCCAATTCGCTGCGGCTGGTCGAGGTCGCGGAGCGCGAAGGCACTCCCGCGCGCCTGATCCAGCGCGCCGCCGACATCGATTTCGACTGGCTCAAGGATGTGAAGACGCTCGGCCTGACCGCCGGAGCCTCCGCCCCTGAAATACTGGTGCGCGAGGTTGTCGACCGTATCGGCGAGCGCTTCGCCCTCTCCGAACAGCAGGTCGAAACCGCGCAGGAGAATATCGCCTTCAAGCTGCCCCGCGGACTGGAGACCGCCTGAGCCATGGCCGTCTACACCCACGTTCCCGCCGAAGAGATCGACGCCTTCCTCACCCGCTATGACGCCGGCCGCCTCGTGTCGGCCAAGGGCATTGCCGAAGGCGTGGAGAACAGCAATTATCTGCTCGAAACAACAGGACATGACGGGCGCAAGGATTCGGGGGGTCATCGGTACATCCTGACGCTCTATGAAAAGCGCGTGGATGAGGCGGACCTGCCCTTCTTCATGGACCTGCTCGATCATCTGGGCGCGCGTGGCTGCCTCGTCCCGCGCTTCATCGCCGATCGCGAGGGCAAGCGTCTCCAGCAGTTGTCGGGCCGCCCGGCCTGTTTGATCGAGTTCCTGACCGGCATCAGCGTCACCGAGCCAACGCCGGGGCAGGCGCGCGCCGCCGGCGTGGCGCTGGGCGAACTGCACAAGGCCGCGCAGGGCTTCGACGGCGAACGCCGCAACGCGCTGGACAAGGCTGGCTGGCACACGCTGGCGGCCAAGTGCGGCGATGATTTCGACCAGATTCAGCCGGGGCTTGCCGCGCGCGTCACCGAGGAACTGGCGTTTCTCGACGCCCACTGGCCCGCCGACCTGCCGCGATCGGTGATCCATGCCGACCTCTTCCCCGACAATGTGCTGATGCTGGGCGATGAGGTCACGGGCCTGATCGACTTCTATTTCAGCTGCACCGACGTCCGCGCCTATGACCTCGCCGTCACCCACAGCGCCTGGTGCTTCAGCAATGACGGCGCGACCTGGTTCGGCGACCGTGCGGCCGCGATGGGCGAAGGCTATGCAAAGGCTCATGGCCTGACCGATGCCGAGCGCGCAGCCTTCCCGATCCTGTGCCGGGGCGCCGCCCTGCGCTTCCTGCTGACGCGCGCCTATGACTGGATCAACACGCCCGCCGACGCGCTGGTGACGCGGAAAGACCCGCTCGCCTATCTGCGCCGGCTGGACTTCTACGCCAAGGCCGACCCGGCGGAACTGCTGGGCGCCTGAGACACGATATTATGACCGACCTTCCCCAAGTGGACATCTTCACCGACGGCGCGTGCAAGGGCAATCCCGGCCCCGGCGGCTGGGGCGCCGTGCTGCGCTTTGGGAGCACGGAAAAGGAAATCTCCGGCGGCGAGCCGCAGACCACCAACAACCGCATGGAAATGATGGCCGCGGTCGAGGCGCTCAACACGCTCAAGAAGCCCTGCCGCGTGACGCTCTACACCGACAGCAAATATGTGATGGACGGCATCACCAAATGGGTCTTCGGCTGGCAGAAGAAGGGCTGGAGGACCGCCGACAACAAGCCGGTCAAGAATGTCGAGATCTGGCAGGAATTGCTCAAGGCCGCCACGCGCCATCAGGTGACATGGCAATGGGTGAAGGGCCATGCCGGCCACCCGGAAAACGAACGCGCCGACCAACTGGCCTGCGCCGCGGCGGAGAGTTTCCGGCGCTCGTGATTGCCAGGTCATAAGGTGCCCAATCCGGCCAGTGCGGGCCAGGGTCGAGCATGATGTCGAGCCGTTCCTGAACCGATGGGTTGCTGCTGCCGTCCGGTCGCGATGACCTGCAAGGATCGCGCGCCAGGGCTTGGCGGAATTTTATCCGGCGGGAGGGAATATGGTGCACCCAACTGGATTCGAACCAGTGGCCCCCAGATTAGGAATCTGGTGCTCTATCCTGCTGAGCTATGGGTGCCCGGCGACGGCTCTATTGCGCGTCGCGGCTGCGGTCAATTCTTCGCGTGCGGCGGAACGACAGGAAAAGGCAGCGGCGCCACCTCCACGCCCTCGTCGATCAGCGCCTTGGCCTCGGCCGGGGCGACCTCGCCATGGATGCTGGTGCGATCCTGTTCGCCATAATGCATGGCGCGGGCCTGCTCGGCAAAGCCGCGCCCGACCCAGGTGGAGCCTTCCAGCGCCTTGGCCTGCGCCTGCCCCAGCGCCTCGACCAGCGCCTGCATCTTCGCCTGATCGGCGACATTCATGACCGGCGCGGTCGGTTCATCGCGGGCGGGAGCGGCAGGCACGGGATCGCGGCGGCTGTTGCCCTTCGCGCCCACGGCCGGGGCCATCACCGCCTTGGTCACATCGCCATCGCCGCACATCGGGCAGGCGAGCAGTCCCCGCGCCTTCTGATCCTCATAATCCGCGCTGGATCCGAACCATGCCTCGAACACATGGCCATGGCTCTCGCATTTCAGGTCGAACACGATCACGAAATTGTCACGTCCTTCGGTATCATACGGCGATTGGCGAGCGCCGGCACGCGCCCGCGCACATCCCCTATGCGCGACAGGTCGAGTTCCGCAAGCCCCAGCCCCGCGCTCTCCCCCATGTCGAGCAGCATGTCGCCCCACGGATCGATCACCACGCTATGGCCGTAGGTGACGCGGCCATCCTCATGGTGCCCCGTCTGCGCCGTCGCGATGACATAGCATCCCGCCTCGATCGCCCGCGCGCGCAGCAACACATGCCAGTGCGCCTGCCCCGTCGGCACGGTGAAGGCGGCCGGCGCGAGCAGGATCGTCGCCCCCGCATTGGTCAGCGCCCGGTAGAGATCGGGAAAGCGCATGTCGTAGCAGATGGAAAAGCCCATCCGCCCCCATGGCGTGTCGGCCGCCACCACCTGTTCGCCCGGCCCATAGACCGATGATTCGCGCCAGCTCTCCCCGGTGGCGAGGTCGACGTCGAACAGATGAATCTTGTCGTATCGCGCCCGGATGTCGCCGCTATCGTCGATCAGGAAACTGCGATTGGCCCAGCGCCCGTCGGCCCGCTCGCCCTTCAGCGGCAGCGACCCGATATGCACCCACAGCCCCTCGCGCGCCGCTGCATCCCGCACGGCGGCGAGCACTATATCCTCCGCCTCGTTCCGCAGCGTGTCCGCCGCCCGCGCCCGGTCGCGGTCCAGGCATCCCGCCATTTCGGGCGTGAACAGCATGTCCGCGCCCTCGCCCTTGGCGCGCTTTACCATCTCCACGATGGCGGCGGCGTTGGCGGCGGGATCGACCCCGCTGGTCATCTGGAACAGGGCGGCGCGCATCATCGTCACAGCCCCAGCAGCGCGTCCAGCCTGCCCTCGCGATTCAGCGCGGACAGGTCGTCGCTGCCGCCGATATGCTGCCCGTCGATGAAGATCTGCGGCACGGTGCTGCTGCCCGGCGCGCGCTCCAGCATTTCCGCGCGCTTCGGCCCGCCGAGGCTGATGTCATATTCCTCGAACGCCACGCCCTTGTCGGTCAGCAGCGACTTGGCCCGCGCGCAATAGCCGCACCAGTCCTTGGTATAGATTTCGACCTTCGCCATTTTGCAATCAAACTCCTTTCCCCGGAAATTGGGGCAAAGCCCTGCTTTGTCAATCCACGGCATCGGGCAGGACACGCGCCCAGCAGAGCAGCCGCACCTCCCCCGCCCCGCCGCGCTTGAGCATCTTCGCGCATGCCGCCGCCGTCGCCCCGCTGGTATGGACATCGTCGATCAGCAGCACCCGCCGTCCCGTAAAGCCATGTCCCGGCCTCAATGCGAAGGCGCCGCGCACCGCCTTCGCCCGCGCCGCCGGGTTCATGCCGCGCAGCGGCACCGTGCGTCGCACGCGCTGCAAGTCCCGCTTCTCGACCGGCCATCCGGTGAGCCGCCCCAGATGATCGGCGATCAGCCCCGACTGGTTGAAGCCGCGATTCCACAGCCGCCAGCGATGCAGCGGCACCGGCACGATCAGCGCCTCCTCGCTCCCCACATGCCGCACCATCTGGCGCGCGATCAGCCGGGCGAGGCCGATGCGCCGCCCATATTTCAGGCGCAGCGCGACCGTCCGCGCAACGTCGCCATAGGCCAGCACCGCCCGCGCGCTGTCCCAGGGCGGCGGCTCGGCAAGGCAGGCGCCGCACTCCGCCCCTGCCCCCAGATCATGCGGGAAGGGCACGCCGCACCGGGCGCAGCAGGGTTCGCCCAGAAATTCCATCCCGCTCCAGCAAGGCAGGCAGAAGGCGAAATCCTCCCCGACGATCGCGCCGCAACCAGGGCAGCGCGGCGGCAGCGCATAATCGACCGCCGGGCGCAGCGCGGTCTTGAGAAGCGGGAGGAACGACATCATCTGCCTTGTCCGCACTTCGCGCCCGTTGCACAAGGCCCGCCATGGAACCCCGCCCCGACATTTTCGACCGCGCCCGCCGCGCCCGCTATCGCGACCGCATGATCGCCGGTTTCGCCGATCATGACTTCCTTCACCGCGCGATGCTGGACGAACTGCTCGACCGGCTGGCCGATGTGCAGCGCGACCTGCCCGAAGTGCTGCTGATCGGCTGTCCGGACGGCAGCGCCAGGGCGGCGCTGGAAGCCATGGGCAAGCGCGTCGCCTGCGCCGATCCCGGCTTCCTCGCGGCAAAGGCGGCCAGGGACAGCGGGGGCGCCGGCGTGCAGGCGGACGAGGACGCCCTGCCCTTTGCCGACGACAGTTTCGACCTCATCATCGCCTGCGGCACGCTCGACAGCGTCAACGATCTGCCCGGCGCGCTGATCCTGATGCGCCGCGTGCTGCGTCCCGACGGCCTGATGCTGGCGGCCTTCGCCGGCGCGGGCAGCCTGCCGCGCCTCAAGGCGGCTTTGCTCGCCGCCGAGGGCGACCGGCCGGGCCAGCATGTCCATCCGCAGGTCGATGTCCGCTCCGCCGGCGACTTGCTGAGTCGCGCCGGCTTCGCCATGCCGGTCGCAGACGGGGAGGTTCTGAATATCCGCTACGGCGATATCGTGCGCCTGATGCACGATCTGCGCGGCATGGGCGCGGGCAATGCGCTGGCGACCCGGTCGCCGGCGCTGACCCGCGACGTGCTGATGCGCGCCGCCGGACATTTCGCCGACGCCGCCGACCCGGACGGCCGCACCGCCGAGCAGATGGCGCTCATCTACCTGTCCGGCTGGAAACCCGATCCCAGCCAGGCCGCCCCCGCCCGACGCGGCAGCGCGACGGTATCGCTGGCGGCGGCGTTGAAGGGGAAGGAGTGAGTGGGGTTCGTGGCGTTGCTGACTGAAATGCGCCACTTTTAGTCGTTTGCGCGGTACGATTGCGATCCTGAAAGCGGTCGTTCTCGCTCGGTTCCACCATTAGGTTCAGCTTGCCGCCGTTTGCTTTATTCTTTTAGTTGCGGCGTCCCATTCAACCCTGCATCGTACGGTAATGCAAGAATCCAACAATCCCGTTTTACAAGCGATTGAACTGTTATTGAGGTCGATGTTTCGCTCAAAACCAGTTGGATCGGCAGATGGCGGCTACCAAGTTTCGAAGCCGCACATCGGAACAGAAATCTACTTTGAGGCGGGCGCACTTTTAGAGGCCGCACTATTTATTCGCCGAGAAGCTTCCCCTCATTTGCGATCGCTGTCCGTTCAAGACTTGCAGCGGATGTTAGTCGATTTCATGCGTGAAGAGATTGATCCCCTCCACTTTAATTGGTGGGGATTGCCTGATAATGCTTCCTTTGCAGATCACATAAATGTGAGCGAGAAGATTCAATTGGCTGAGGCGATGAAACTGTCGCCAATTTTCGTAACCGCAACCGATCTGTTTCTCTACCCGATTAAAATCGCGAAGGTAAAAGCGTCTTTCCGTAGCCAATCGTTCTTCTTACTGCCGCCTGAAGAGTTGCCTGAAGAATTAATTCAATGGTATGATCCCGATGAGATAAGGCCGAGCTGCCATCCACCGACGCCTATGGGCGCGGGCATGCCCTCCGCAGATATATCTTGTTGGCTAGGAGTAAGGGCGCCGTTGGCGGAAGTTGCTTTACGTAATCGGAATGCGATTCTCGGCGCGTGTGCACTGCTCCCTCACCCACTCCAGCGGTACTGCTTTTCGATAGCTACTATGCCCAAAGGGTATATGAGCTTCAAAAGCCGGGCTACATTTCACAGCGGCGACGCCAGCACGCCCGCTTTGAGCGAGCATCTCGAAATTGCCACAGTTGATCATTCGTGGCTCTCGGCACTGGCGGAAAAGCTCACCTCAGACAGCGAGCGCGATCGCAAATCGGACTTGGCCCTACAATATTTCTACCGAGCTTGGGTTAAAGATCCTGCTGCTCGCGTTGCTCCTCTTTGCGGAGCGTTAGATGCGTTATTTGGAGACAAAGAAGCGGCAACGCAGGCGATGGTAGATGCTGTCGGGATGCAACTCGGTCCCGAGTTTGGCGAGGCACGCGCTAGAAAACTGGCGAAATTGCGTGCTGGTGTGATCCACGGCGGCGCTCCAAATATCTATGAAGCCTCCATCTATCACAAATATTATACCGATTACCGCTGCGACCCGATCCGAGACTTGGAGCTTGCTACCGCAAGATGTTTGCAGCGGGATATATTTGACGGCATCTTGATCGAACGCGATCATCCATACGCCGATTTCTTGGGGCAGTATGCTGGCGTTGGTGCCATTTTGTAAAGGCAGCTATCCCGTAACCGTCGCCCTGAACCTGACAGTCAGCAATCAGCCACATCACCCTACGTCTGTCCTATCGCCGCAACCCATGATAAAATCGCCGACCGCTCTTTCTCACGCTCAGCCGCCCAACCGCCCTATTGCGTAACAAAATTTCCAATTTCGCTTACAATATATCAAAATATGCCGGAAATGTGCGAAGTTAAGCGGCGCATTTCCTACATTCGGCCCCGCGCCACCTCCCCCACCGTCGGTGGGTCGCTCAGCTCGCGCGAAGCCCATTCCTTGCCATTATGGGCATATTCCACATGGCTTGCCCGGCGGAACGCCGCGCCGTCCCACACGATCACCTGCAACTCCATCTCGTTGTTGCGGCGGACATGCAGCCAGTTGAAGCTTTGCGGCTCGGCGTTGCGCAGGCGGGTCGATGTCGCGGTGCCGGCCTGTATCACCAGCGCGCCGCCGCTATGCGCCACCATCTTCTGCGCGGCCTGCGCGTAGGTGCGGTGGAAATGGCCGGCGAGCGCCAGATGCACACCCGCCTCGCACGCGGCCTTCACCGCGTCGTCATGCCGGCCGACCGCCTCGCTCAGTTCGCCACCCTTGCCGATCGGCATGGCGAAAAGCGGGTGATGGGTGACGAGGATACGGGTCTTGGCCGGCGGCACCCGCGCGAACCGGCTCCGAAGCATGTCCATCTGATCATGATTGATCCGCCCGTCCTTGATCGTCAGCGACCGGGCGGTGTTGAGGCCCAGGATCGCGACCGCCTCATCCTCATAGAAGGGGCAGAGGTCATGGCTGATATAGCGTTTGTAGCGCGCCAGCGGCCGGGTGAAGCGGCGCACGACGTCATAGAGCGGCACGTCATGATTGCCCGGAATGACGAGGGTCTTGAGCCCCGCCCCTTGCAGCCGGCCAAGCCAGACCGCCGCCTGCCGGAACTGGTCGACCCGCGCCCGCTGGGTGAAATCGCCGCTGATGACGACCAGGTCCGGGCGGCGCTCTTCCAGCCAGGCGGTGGCGGCGTCGACGATCTTCTGATCATGCGCGCCGAAATGGATATCGGACAGATGGGCGATGCGAGCCATGGCACAGTAACGATTGCCGGCCACAGGGTTTCCCGACGGACCCGAATCCCTTTCGCGGAGTTATTGCGGCATGGAAACAAACCCCCTCCCCAAGGACGCCATCCTGGTCGTCAACGCTCACAGCCGGCGCGGGCAGGACAATTTCGCACAGGCCAGGGAGAAGCTGGAGGCGGCCGGCATCCGCCTGATCGCCGCCCATGCCGTGGAAGACCCCGAACAGATGGCCGCGACCGTGCGCGATGCGGTGGAGAGCGGCGCGCCGATGGTGATCGTGGGCGGCGGCGACGGTTCCATGTCGGGTACGGTGGACGAGTTCGTGGGCAAGGATTGCGTATTCGGCGTGCTGCCGCTCGGCACCGCGAACAGCTTCGCCCGGACGCTCGGCCTGCCGCTGGACCTTGACGGCGCGATACAGGCGATCGCGACTGGCAAGCGGCGACGCGTCGATCTGGGCATGATCGATCACGACTATTTCGTGAATGCCGCGTCACTCGGCCTGTCTCCCATGATCGGGCAGACGGTGCCGCACAAGCTGAAGCGCTATCTGGGCCGGATCGGCTATCTGCTATGGGCGATGAAATGCTCGGTCGGCTTTCGCGCCTTCCGCCTGACGATCGACGATGGGGTCAGCGAACGGCGCATGTGGTCGACCGAGGTGCGCATCCTGAACGGCCCCTATCATGGCGGCGTAGAACTGTCAGACCATGCCGATGTCGACACTGGCGAGATCGTGGTCCAGGCCGTGGTCGGGCGCAGCAAGCCGCGCCTTGCCTGGGACTGGTACGCCAAATTCGTCAAGCTGCGCGACCGGAACGCCCATACCGAGGAGTTCCATGGCAAATCCTTCAGGATCGACTGCCATCCGCGCCAGCGCATCTCGATCGACGGCGAAGTGCTGGCGAAGACGCCGGTGATGGTGAAGATCGCGGCCGGCGCCGTCGAGGTGGCGGTGCCGGAGGAGGGCTGACACCTGCCCTCCATCAATCCACGGGAATAGGAGTCAGCCCCTACAGCCCCTTCTCGTAAATCTGGTAGATCTTGTTCACCTTGCTGTCGATTGCGTCGGCGATGGCGTTCATGCCCTGATTGTCGTCCAGCACCCAGCCGATCTCGCCGCGGGTCGATCCATAGCGGGCGATCGCGCTACGGCGGATATATTCGATCATCATGAAAGCCAGCTGGCTCGCCATGCGCGAACTTTGCAGCCGCTGCACCACGCCCATCAACGGCACCCGCATCGTCCGGCAATCGGGCTTCTTCAGCCATTTCAGCAGCTTGATCCAGCCGAACGGCAGCAACGATCCGTTGAGCGGCTTCACCGCTTCATTGAGGTCGGGCAGCGTCATCATGAACGCGACCGGCTCACCATCCAGTTCGGCGATCATGATCAGATCCTCGAACACGATCGGCTTCAGCTTCTTGCCGGTATGCGCGACCTCCTCGTCGGTAATCGGTACGAAGCCCCAGTTATTGCCCCAGGCGTCGTTCAGGATCGACAGGATGATCGCGGCTTCCTGGTCGAACTTCGACTTGTCGACCTTGCGAATGCGAATGCGGCCATTCTTCTCGCCCGACTGGACGATCCGCTCGATCAGCGGCGGGAAATTCCTGGTGATGTCCAGCTCATAGGTCTTGAGCTGCTTGACCGGCGCATAGCCCGCGCCTTCGATCATCGCCTGATAGGCCGGGCTGTTATGGCCCATCATCACCGTCGGCGGATGGTCATGCCCGGCGATCAGCAGGCCCGGCTCTTCCCAGATGGACAGCGAAATCGGCCCCAGCACGCGGGTCATGCCCTTGCCGCGCAGCCATTGCTCGGCGGTCGCGATCAGCGCCTTGCCGGTTTCCGCATCCTCCGCCTCGAACAGGCCGAAATTGCCCGTCCCCGGCCCCATGCCCTGCTCGACAGGCTGCTGGAGCGCGAGACGGTCAATATGGGCGGAAATGCGGCCGACCACCTTGCCGCCCCGGCGAGCGAGGAAATATTGCGCCTCGGCATGGCCGAAAAAGGGGTTCTTCGCCGGCGTCAGCAATTCCTTCACTTCGCCCTTCAGCGGCGGCACCCAGTTGGGATCATTGGCATAGAGCCGCCAGGGCAGATCGATGAAAGCCTTGAGGTCGGACTTGCCGGAAACGGGTGTAATGACCAGATCGTTTTGCGCCACGGGTGCCGCCTTCGAAGGAAAAATGGAGTGCGGTGCAGTTCGGCGCTTGTTTGCGGAATGTCAATCACGCGCGCAAGGCACGGGCCGAACATGGTGAATATGTCATGGTGCTGCCATGATATCAGCGCATTTGGAGGCTAGGACCGCCCGCATGACAGTGCATGATCCCATTCTTGCCGCCGCGCAGCGGGCGCGCGCGGCTATTCCCGACGATACCGCCATGCTGCGTGCAGCGGCCGAAATGTCGCGTGACTATGCGGTGGCCAATCCGCGCATCTACTGGCCCGACCTGCTGGCTTCCGCCTTCATCGGCTGGGGTGCGCTGGCCGGCGCCATCCTGATCGACACTATGGCGATCGCGTTCGCCTGCGGCATCGTCGCCATGCTGGCGCTTTATCGCGCGGCGAGCTTCATTCATGAGCTGACCCATATCCGCAAGGGCGCGCTTCCCGGCTTCCGCCTGGGCTGGAACCTGATCGTCGGCGTGCCGCTGATGATCCCGTCCTTCATGTATGAGGGCGTCCATACCCAGCATCATGCCCGCACCCGCTACGGCACGGCGGAAGATCCCGAATATCTGCCGCTGGCACTGATGAAGCCCTGGTCGCTGCCGCTGTTCATCCTCGTCGCGTCGCTGGCGCCGATCGGCCTTATCCTGCGCTTCGGCCTGCTGACGCCGCTGTCGCTGATGATCCCGGCGCTGCGGCGTAAGGTGGTGGCGGAATTTTCGGCCCTGTCGATCAACCCCGCCTATCGCCGCCGCGCGCCCGAAGGCGAGTTCGCCCGCCAATGGGCGTGGCAGGAAGCAGGCGCCAGCCTGTTCGCGCTGGCGCTGGTCGGCAGCGTCTTCGCCTTCGGCTGGAAACCGCTGCTGGTCTATATGGCCGTCCATTCGGCGATGACCGTCATCAACCAGTTGCGCACCCTGGTCGCGCATCTCTGGGAAAATGAGGGTGAGGCGATGACCGTGACCGCGCAATATCTGGATTCGGTCAATGTGCCGCCGCCCGGCACCCTGCCCGCCCTCTGGGCGCCGGTGGGTCTGCGTTACCATGCCCTGCACCACCTGCTGCCGAGCGTCCCCTATCATGCGCTGGGCAAGGCCCATGCACGGCTGATGGAAACGCTGGGTACGGAATCGCCCTATCGCAAGGGCAATTACAGGGGGATGATGCCGCTGGTGGGAAAGATCGCCCGCAGCACCATGACGGCCCGCTGATGCAATAAGGATCAGGCGGTCGTCATGGACCGCTCGATTATTTTTCAGTTGCAGCTTGAAACGGGAAAAGGCGCACCCATATCGGGATTGTTCCGGTCACTTTCCCTCCCCCTCTGAGGATCGGAACGCCCCCTATGAACGCCCTGGCGACGTCCCTTGGTCGCCGGGGCGTTTTTCTTTGACGTTTACTCTTCCGTTCGGAACAGCACCGTCTCTCCGACCAGCAGGAACAGGAAGAAGGGTGCCCAGGCGGCCAGGATCGGCGGGTAGGCACCCAGATTGCCCATGGCCAGCGAGAAATTGTCGGCGACGAAATAGGCGAAGCCCAGCGCCATGCCCATGACCGCGCGCAGGAACAGCTGGCCCGATCGTGCAAGGCCGAAGGCGGCAACCGACCCCAGGATCGGCATCAGCAGCGCGGACAGCGGCCCCGACAGCTTGTGCCACAGGCTGCCCTCCAGTTCCGCAGTCGGGCGGCCAGCATCATGCAGGTCGGAAATGGCGGCTTCCAGTTCGCTGAAGGTCAGCCCGTCGGGATCGACCTTGGCCAGCGTGAACTGGTCGGGGCGGATATCGCGGCCAAAGCGGACCGTGCCGACATCGCGCACCGTGCCGCGCGCCACGTCGAACTGCCGCGCGCCTTCCAGCACCCAGCTTTTCGAAGCCGCGTCATAATGGCCCTTGGGCGCCTGGACGATGGTCGTCAGACTGTTGTTGACGCGGTTGTAGATTTGCACCTTGCGCAACTGCACCGCGGTGCCGCGTCCGGCGACGATCGCGGCATTGACCAGATTATTGCCGTCGCGCACCCAGGGATTGCTCTTCACCCCGCTGTCGGGCGGGATCGGCCCGTAATCCACTGCTTCCCAGGCGCTGAGCGCCGCGGTCGAGCGCGCGACGATTCGCTCGTTGAAGACGAAGCTGATCGCCGACACGCCCAGCGCCGCCACGACCAGCGGCGCCAATATCTGGTGCGCCGACAGGCCAGCCGCCTTCATCGAGATGATCTCGCTATTCTGGTTGAGCGTCGCCAGCATCACCAGCGTGCCGAGCAGCACGGAGAAAGGCAGGAACCGCGCGACGATCTGCGGCACGCGAAGACCGACATAGTGCCATAATTGCGCGTCGCCATTGCCCGGATAGGCCAGGATGTCGCCCGAATTGCCCAGCAGGTCGAGCGTCTGGAGCACCACGACCAGCAGCATCAGCACCGCGAAGGTCCGGGTCAGGAACAGCCGGATCATGTAGAGGCTGATCTGGCGCGAGGGGAAGAAATCGAGATTCATGGGATCAGGCGGCTCCTTCCGCTTCCGCCGGGGCGCGTCGCCGCCCGAAGCGCAGCAGGCGCGCAACCTGCTTGCCAAGCTTGGAGAAGGCATATTCGAGCGCGGCAATCGGCTGACCGCCGGGGCGGTGCGCGATCACATGATACATCCACAGGACCAGGCCGGACGCGAGCAGGAATGGCACCCACAGCGCAATGATCGGGTCGATCTTGCCCAGCGCCCCCACGCTTTCGCCATATTGGTTGATCTTGTGATAGGTGACGATGAAGACGATCGACAGGAACACGCCCAGTGCCGACGTCGATCGCTTGGGCGGGATGGCGAAGGCCAGCGCCGCCAGCGGCAACAGCAGCATGAACACCACTTCGACCATGCGGAAATGGAAATTGGCGCGCACCTCGTTGCGCAGCTTGTCGGGGGTCGCCTGGTTCTTGCCGATCACCACCAGTTCGGGAATCGTCTTCTCCCGATCGACGTCGCGCCCGCGAAACGCCTCGATCTGCGGCAGGTCGATCGGCAGGTCATGGCTGGAAAAGGACAGGATACGCGGCGTCTTATATTTGGGCGCATCATTCACCAGCACGCCGTCGCGCAGGCGGAAGATGATCGTGTCGGGATCGTCGGTCGCGAGGAACCGGCCTTGGGCCGCCGTCACCGCAACCGACTGGCCATCGCGGCTGACCGCGCGCACGAAGATGCCCTGAAGATTGCGGCCTTCGTCCATGCTGCGTTCGATCCGCAGCGTCATCCGCTTGCCCAGATTGGTGAACTCGCCGACCTTGATCGACGCGCCGAGCGCGCCGGAGCGCAGTTCGAAGCGAAGCGCCTCATAGGCGTGGCGCGAAAGCGGCTGGACGAAGCCGACAATGCCGAAATTGATCAGCGCCAACGCGATCGCATACATATAGGGCACGCGCAGCAGCCGGCCATAGGACAGGCCGACGGCGCGCATCACGTCCAGCTCGGACGATGTCGCCAGCTTGCGGAAGGCAAGAAGAATACCGAGCATCAGCCCGATCGGAATGCCGAGCGAGAGATATTCGGGCAGCATGTTGGCGAGCATCCGCCACACGACGCTGACCGGTCCGCCCTCCGCCGCGACGAAGTCGAACAGGCTGAGCATCTTGTCGAGTACAAGCAGCATCGCGGCGATCACGAGCGTTCCGAGCATCGGCACGGCGATCAGGCGGGCGAGATAACGGTCGGTGGCGGTCAGCATTCTCTAAGTCGTCGTCCCATCACCATGTTTTGGCCGCAAACCCATCTCATATGCGAGTCAGGTAGTTTTGCGGGGCGAACAGGGGCTCGCCGTCCGGTCCATCCGGATGGCTATAGCTTCCAGGAGTCTGATGGTCATGTTGAAAGTTGCACTGGGTCTGATGTCGGTAGCCGCGCTGGTCGCGGGCGTCCCGGCGCTGGCCCATGGGCAGGAAATCGCCAATGAAATGGAGCGTTGCGGCGCCGGGGCCAAGGGTCCGGCGGTGCTGGTCGACGTGCGCGGCTTCGCCGCCGCCACCGGCAAGGTCCGCGTCCAGTCCTATCCGGGCACCAAGGATGCCTGGCTGACGAAGGGCGAATGGCTCAATCGAATCGACGTTCCGGTGAAGGCGAGCAACGGCGCGATGCGCTTCTGCGTGCCGGTACCCCAGCCGGGCAAATATGGCATCGCCGTGCGCCACGACCGTGATGGCAATGGCAAGACGGATATTTCCCGTGATGGTGGCGGATTTTCCAACAATCCGTCGATCAGCATCTTCAACCTGGGCAAGCCGGGTGTGGACAAGGCCGCCTTCTATGCCGGCCCCGGCGTGACGAAAATCACGATCAACCTCAAATATATGTGATCCAAAACCATGGTCTGCGTCGCGCTCCTGTCCAATCCCAAGTCCACAGGCAACCGGCAGACCCTTCCGCGCGTGCGCAGCTATTGCGCCAGCAACCCGGACATCTTCCATTATGAGGTGGAGCATGTCGACCAGATCGGCCGGGCGTTCCAGACCATCGCCCGCGTCGATCCGACCGTCATCGTCATCAATGGCGGCGACGGTACGGTGCAGGCGTCGCTGACCGAACTGTATCAGGGCGAACATTTCAAGGGCCGGGTGCCGCCGATCGCGGTGCTGCCCAATGGCAAGACCAACCTGATCGCGCTCGACCTCGGCATCCATGGCGATCCGATCAAGGCGCTGGAGCGCATCGTCCAGATCGCCAAGTCGGGCGTCGACGACCATGTCGTGGCGCGCGAACTGATCGCCTTGTCCGACGGCCAGGCCGAAACGCGACCGGTGCTGGGCATGTTCTTAGGGGGAGCGGGACTGGCCGACTACATGCTTTATTGCCGTAACCAGATCTATCCGCTGGGCCTGTCCAATGGCCTGAGCCATGTCATCACCGCGCTGGCCGTGATCGTGTCGCTATTGTTCGGCATCCGCGCCCGCTTCCTGCCGCCGTCGAGCAAGCCGGTCAGCATCTCGCTGATCCGCGAAGGCCAGCTGGCGGGGCGCTTCTCGGTGCTGATCGTCACCACGCTGGAACGGCTGCTGCTGGGCGTACAGCCGGGCGACAGCCGACGCGGCAACATGAAGCTGATGGCGGTGGAACAGAGCCTGCCCGCGCTGTTGCGGCTCCTCTGGGGCAGCATCTTCAAGCGTGTCGGCAAGCACAAGATGCAGGGCATCCACCTGGAACAGGGCGACATCATCCGCATCGAGGGCGACCATAGCAGCGTGATCCTGGACGGCGAGCTGTTCGAGGCTTCGGAAGGCAGGCCGATCGTGCTGCGTTCGACCGAGCCGGTGCCCTTCCTTCGGCTGGCGGCTTAAGGGGCAGGGTTGGCTCTCCCAATCGGCGTACCGGCCGATTGGGGTGGGAAGCGAACATTACTCAAGCCCAGGATGACGCCGAATTAATGGCGGCTTCTAACCACTACCTCTCTCCATCCCCGCTCAACCCGAAAAGGCCGGCGCTGCCAAGGCGCGAGCGTGGTCGCGGATGCCGGAGGGCCAGTCTTCGGACAGCGAAATATACAACTGCACATCCCTGGCATAGAGCGCCCGGATCGCGGCTTCGTAGCCGGGACGGTCGCCAGCCATGGCGGTGACGAAATGATAGGCTGCGTCCATCGCCGCGCGCGGGCTGGGCGTATTGGCGCTCGCTTTCCGGGCTTCTTCCACCAGTCGTCGCAGCGTCGCCGACGCACCACCCGGTTGCACCGCCAGCCAGTCCCAGTGGCGCGGCAGCAGCGTCACCTCGCGCGGCTGCACGCCCAGCTTCGGTCGCCCCCTGCCCCGGGGAGCCTCCCCCGATGGACCACGCAGGTCGATGTCGACCTGTCGCCCCGTACCGTCTTCGAACAGGAGGATATTCTGCGCGTCATCGCCGACAGCGCGCAGGGCCTCCCGCATTTCATCCTCGTCACCCGTGGCGATCCAAAGATCGCCTGCAAACGCCGTAAAAGTCCGTTCCATGCCGAATCTCCTTCGGCATCGCTATTATTACCCGGATTTTATTGAGTCAATATTACCCGGATAATAATCAGGCCGGTCGCAGTTCGACCCAGGTCGGCGCATGGTCGCTGGCCTTTTCCCGACCGCGAAATGCCTTGTCGACCTGCGCGTCGATCAGGCGATCGGCGGCGGTGGGGCTGAGGAGAAGATGATCGATGCGGAAACCGGCATCGCGCGGCCAGCTGTTCGCCTGATAGTCCCAGAAGGTCCACACGCCCCCGGCCGGATGGCGGCTGAGGATCGCGTCGGTCCAGCCGTCACCCAGCAGTCGCCGATAGGCGGCGCGGCTTTCAGGCTGCATCAGCGCATCGTCCTGCATCGCCTTGACCGAGAAGGTGTCCACGTCGCGCGGAATGACATTATAGTCCCCGGCGAGAATGGCGGGTACTTCTTCCGCCCAGATTTCGGCAGCGCGGTCCCGCAGCCGCTTCATCCAGCGCAGCTTGTAATCGAATTTGGGGCCGGGCTGCGGATTACCGTTGGGCAGGTAGATGCTGGCGACGCGCACACCCTTCACATCGGCTTCGAGATAACGGCTATGCTCGTCCTCCGGCTCACCCTCCAGTCCGCGACGCACCTCTACCGGACTTTCGCCGCGCGCGAGGATGGCAACGCCGTTGAAACCCTTTTGCCCGTGCCAGATCACGCCATAGCCGGCGGCCTCGATATCCTTGACCGGGAAAGTCTCGTCGCTGGTCTTGATTTCCTGAAGACAGGCAATGTCGGGGCGCGTTTCGTCCAGCCATTCCAGCAGACGCGGCAGACGCGCCTTGATGCCGTTGATGTTGAAGGTGGCGATGCGCATGACGTCTCCGTTTTCCGACAGCCACAAAGGCCGTGCAACCGTGTCTCGACTATGCTCGACACGAACAGAGCAGGTAAGTCAATCAGACTGAGAAGCTGGTTCCGCAGCCGCAGCCAGCAGTGGCGTTCGGGTTCGTCACCTTGAACGCCTGACCGCCAAGGTCCGACACGAAGTCCACGGCCGAGCCGCGCACCAAGTCGATGCTGACATCGTCCACCACCAGGGTCACGCCGTCGCGCTCGACCGACAGGTCCGCAGCCTCGATCCCCTCGGCCAGACCGAAGCGATATTGGAAACCGGAACAGCCTCCGCCTTCGACCGACAGGCGGAGGATGGCGGGCTTGCCCTGCTTGGCGGCGATCGCTGCGACGCGGGCGGCTGCGGATGGGGTGAGATCGATGTCGGCCATGATGCGCCCTAGATAGGATCATGCAAAAGGCCCGGCAACCCATGGGGCGCCGGGCCTTTTGCGAATTTCGGAAAATGCCGGATCAGTCGGCAGCTTTTTCCTGCGCCTTGGTCGGGCCGCCCATGGCCACCGGGGGCTTGGTGTTCATCGCGACCAGATAGTCGGGACCGGCGACGAAGGGGATGGGGTTGATCGCCGCGCCGTCTACGCGAACTTCATAATGGAGGTGGCTGCCGGTGGAGCGGCCGGTCGAGCCCATCAGGCCGATGAGCTGGCCGCGCTTCACATAGGAGTTTGCAGCGACCAGCAGCTTCGACATGTGGCCGTAGCGCGTTTCCATGCCGCTGCCATGGGTGATCTGGACGAGATTGCCATAGCCGCTGGCCCAACCGGCGCGGCTGACGACGCCATCGGCCGTCGCGTAGATCGGGGTGCCCATCGGGCCGGGGATGTCGATGCCCTTGTGCATCCGCGCGCCGCCGTTGAACGGATCGGAGCGGACACCGAAGTTCGAAGTCAGCGACAGCTTGGCCACGGGACGGCCCGACGGAATATAGGCTGACGCCTTGGGCTGGCCGTCGAGGCGCTGGAGGCTGGCGAACAGGTCGGAGAAAGCGAGGTCGGTCTTACCGGTCTGCGAAGCGGCAGCGGGTACGTCGCCATAAGGATCGTCATCGTCGGTCGACGCCTGGGCCGGGGCTGCGGCGCACAGGGCGCCCGCAATGCCGATGGCTCCAAAAATTTTCAGGAATTTTGACGCGGACTGGAACTTAAGCGATCCACGCGCATTGACCGTATGAAGAACCGACATGCTAACCCCGACTTGACCACCGGAGGCCTATGCCTTGCGGTGCTTCCCGTGTTTTATGTTTGGCGACCTAAATCGCCCCCGCTGTTGATGCACAGTGCCGATCCCGGATCAGGTTGCAAGCGGCGTGTAAAAATCTTCCGTCAAACCGGCCTGCCGACGCGCCGAGTCGTTGAACGGCGGCTTAACGATGCCACGAAAATGCCGTTTCACAAGCAGTTGGTAATGATTTGGGGCGTCCAGCCCCTGTCCATTCGTCGCCCAGGCGAACCATTTTGTCCCCGCAGAAACATGGCGAATCTCGTCCGCCATGATGCGCCTGAGCATCCGTCCTGACACCATGTCGCCTGCTCCCTCAAACCGCTCGACCGTGGCCGGCGTTATGTCGAGCGCCCGCGCCTCCAACACCATTGGCACGATAGCGAGCCGCGCCAGCGCATCGCCCGCCGTCTCCTCCGCCGCCTGCCATAGGCCGTCATGGGCAGGCAGCGCGCCATAATGGCTGCCGACCTGACGCAATCGCCGGTCGAGCAGCGCAAAGTGCATCGCCTCCTCCGCGCCGACCTGCATCCACTGATCGGTGAAAGCGGTCGGAAATTCGCCGCCAAAGCGACCGATCAGGTCGAAGGCCAGGTCGATCGCGACGAATTCGATATGGGCGAGCGCATGGAGCATCGCGACACGCGAGCGTTCCGACCCGATCTTGCCGCGCCTGGGCATCCTGTTCGGCGGCAGCAGTTCGGGCGCGGCCGGGCGCGACGGCCGGTCCGGCATCGCCACGTCGAACCGATGCGCCAGCCGTCCAAGGCGCCAGCCGCGCGCCACCGCGCGGGCCGCCATCAGCTTGTCATGAGGATCGGGCGTCAGCAGAACATGAGCACAGGCCGCACCCACCGTCGTGATCGAAACCGGCAGGGTCAAAGCGCTTGCGCCGCCTCCAGCACTTCGGCGGCATGGCCCTTCACCTTGACCTTGGGCCAAACGCGCAGAATCTTGCCGTCTGCGCCGACCAGGAAGGTCGCCCGCTCGATGCCCATATATTTGCGGCCATAAAGCGACTTTTCGACCCAGGTGCCGAACGCCTCGCAAGCCGCGCCCGGCTCGTCGGATGCCAGGATGACGGTCAGGCCATATTTCTCGGCAAACTTCTTCAGCTTGGCCGGCTTGTCCTTGGAAATGCCGACCACCGGCACGCCGGCGGCAGCATATTCGTCGGCCAGCGCGGTGAAATCCTTCGCCTCGTTAGTACAGCCGGGCGTGTCCGCCTTGGGATAGAAATAGACGACCAGCGGCTTGCCCCGATAGGCTTCCAGCGTGAAATCCGTGCCGTCGGCATCCTTGAGCGCCACGGCGGGAATGGTGTCACCCTGATCCAGCATCTTCATTCTCCTGATAGGGCGCGGCGAGCGCGGCCCACGCGTCACTGACGCATTGCCGCGCCTTGGCGTAGCTTGCAAGCAGCCCGTCCCAGTCCGCCGCTCCGCAGGCGCGTGCGACGAGGCCGCGGGTCGCTTCGGGCGGCTCGGTCGATTTGGGTGAGACCAGGCGCGAGACGACCAGATAACGGGTGATGAGATCATGCGCCGCGATCAGGTCTGCGGGCAGATGGCCGGCCGCGACAAGTTCGGTCAGCGCCTTGCCCAGATCGGGATCGAACGCCATGCCATGGCGGAACTGGGTGATGTGGATCAGAAATTCCAGATCGACGAGGCCGCCGGAGATCAGCTTGACGTCAAGATCGCTGGCCGGCGGTTTATGTCTGGCGATGTCGCCGCGCATTTTCACCGCCTGCCGCGCCAGTTCGTCGAAGTCGCGCGGCCGCTGAAGCGTTTCGGCAAGGACGGCATCGATCGCGCCACGCGCCTGCGCCGAACCAAAGACAGGACGGGCGCGCGTCAGCGCCAGATGCTCCCAGGTCCAGGCCTCCTCGCGCTGATAGCGCGCGAAGCTGTCGAGACTGACCGCGAGCAGCCCCTGCGCGCCGGACGGACGCAGCCGCGTGTCAACCTCGTAAAGCGGGCCGGAAGCGGTGTGAACCGACAGCGCATTGGTGATGCGTTGGGCAAGGCGGTTGAAATATTGGGTCGCGCCCAGCGGTTTGGCACCATCGGATTCGGTCGCGAAATCGCCGGTGAAAAGATAGACGAGGTCAAGGTCGGAGGCATGGGTCAGCACGCCGCCGCCCATGCGGCCCAGCGCCAGGATCAGCAGCTCGCCCCCCGGCACCTTGCCATGAGCGGTTTCGAATTCGGCGACGGTGGCGCTGGCCAGCGCCTCGATCGCGGCTTCGGCGACGCGGCCATAGCCCCTGCCCGCCTCCAGCGGATCGCCGCCGCGAATGATCTGCGCGCCCAGCGCAAAGCGGCGATCGCCCACGCGCTGCCGCACCCGATCGAGCAACGCCTGATAATCCTCGCCCGGTTCGAGGGCGCCAAGCTGGTTCGCGAGTTGCGCGACCGGCGGCGGGGAGTCGAACACGGAGGCGTCGATCAGGCCGTCGAGCAGTTCCGCCCGGCGGCCGAGCGCATCCGCCAGCGTGGGCGCATGGCTCAATATCTCCGCCAGCAGTTCGACCAGCGCGGGGCGTGCGGCGAGCAGCTTGAAGAAGTTGATCGCGCTCGGCAGGCGCGCGATCATGTCGTCGAGCCGGTTGAGCGCGCGGCTGGGATCTGGCGCCTTCGCCAGCGTGCGCATCAGGCCGGGCAGCAGTTCCTCCAGCGCCTCGCGCGATGGCGCGCTGCGCAGCGCGCGGATCGTGCCGCCGCGCCAGCGGGTGATGCGGGCGAGCGGCGTGTCTGGATCGGCAAAGCCCAGCTCGATCAGTTGCGTCTTCAGCCGATCCTCGTCGTGCGAGAGGGAGGCATCCTCCTTCTCCGGACTGAGCTTGTCATAGTTGCGACCGACCCATTCGACATGGGGGCGCAGCAGGTCGAGCAGCGCCGCGCCATCGGGCAGGCCATGGAGCCGCGCGACATTGTCGAGGCTGGCCGGCGACGCGGGCAGTTCGTGGGTCTGGCGGTCCTCCACCATCTGGAGCCGATGTTCGATGGTGCGGAAGAGGATATAGGCCTCGTCCAACCGGACGGCGACGTCCGGCTCGATCACATTGGCGGCGGCGAGCGCACGCAGCGCCTCCCGCGTATTGCCCGACCGCAGCGAGGGATCGCGACCGCCATGGATCAGCTGGTGGACCTGCGCGAAGAACTCAACCTCGCGGATGCCGCCGCGACCGCGCTTCAGGTCATAGCCTGGCCCGAATGCCTGCCCCTGCGCATAATGGTCGCGGATGCGGCGCGATATGTCGACGATCGCGTCGATCGCACCGAAATCGAGGCTGCGGCGCCAGACGAAGGGACGGATCTGGCGCATGAAATAGTCGCCCAGTTCCTTGTCCCCCGCCGCCGGGCGCGCGCGGATAAAGGCGGCCTGCTCCCAGCCGAGCGCGGTCGATTCATAATAGCCGATCGCCGCCTCCACCGGCAGGGCGATGGGCGTGGCCTCCGGCGAGGGGCGCAGGCGCAGGTCGACGCGGAAGACATAGCCGTCGCCGTCGCGGGCGGTGAGCAATTCGCTGACCCGGCGGCCGATGCGCACGGCGGCGTCGGCGACATCCTCCCGCTCGCCATGCGGCAGGGTCCGGGGATCATAGAGCAGGATCGGGTCGATGTCCGACGAATAGTTCAGCTCGCGACTGCCATGCTTGCCCAGCGCCAGCACGACGAAGCCCTTATGTTCGGCACCGGGATAGCGTTCCTGCATGGCGGCGGCGAGCGCTTCCTCCAGCGCCCGATCGGCGAAGTCGGACAGGGTACGGGTGACGCGGTCCATGTCCCATACCCCCGACAGGTCGGCCGCCGCCACCGCCAGCGCGATCGCCCCGCGCCGCCGCCGCAGCGATCTGGCAACGCCATCTTCGGGCGCACCGGCCGCCTGCGCCGCCGCCAATGCGCCATCGAAATCGCCGGCCGCCAGCCGATCAGTCACGGTCGAGAAACGATCCAGCGCCCGCGCCAGAAAGGGCGAATGCCCCCTGATGCGCGCCTCGGTTGCCTGCCAGTCCGTCACCATCGCCTCTCCTTGTCCTGCGGCCTATCGCGCCGGGATGCGACGAATGCCAGAAACTTTTGAGCCACATGGTCGTTTGGCAATATATGGAAATGCAGTCTAAATCATTTCGCCGATCGGCAATGGGACGGGAGGGCGATCGTGCCCGCATCGTCACCGTCGGCTTGCCAGCGCCCTATGAAGGCGTCGGCAATGCGCTGCGTTCTGCCTACAAGCCGCCTCGTGAATCGGTCCCCGATGACATGATGGCGCTGCTATCGAGGCTGGATCGCCGATAGGGCAGGAAGGCTTTGTTTACCGATTTCTGCGAGACATCCGGTAATGTGTCGCAAAAAACGGACCGTGTAGTGCTATACCGCAATTTTGCCATAGCCACGCTGATCGGGGCGCCCCTCGTCGTAATGGCCATTTCGTCGTTCCAGCCGGCGCCCCGCGCGACAGAGAAAACGCCTACGGCAACCCTGGTCGAAACCTCCGAACCGCGTTCGGTTGTCACTCCCAATTATTCACCCGTGCCATCCGTGTCAGGCGCCGTCGGTTTCAACGACGCCAGCCCCGCCACTGGCCCGACGGGCCATGCCGGGACCAGGGTACCCGATGCTTTCCTGGTTCCAGTGGTCGATGCCATTCCGGAATGACGACAGGCGCGATCAGATTGCGCCCTTGAAGGTGTCGCACTGGGCCGGATCGCCGGTGGCCAGCCCCTTGCGCAGCCAGGTCATCCGCTCGGCGCTGGTACCATGGGTAAAGCTTTCCGGCACCGGCCGGCGACCGGCCGCCTTCTGGAGCGTATCGTCGCCGATCGCCTCTGCCGCGCGCATCCCTTCTTCCAGATCGCCCGGCTCCATCAGATTGGTATCGCGCGCCGCCCAGACGCCGGCATAGCAGTCCGCCTGCAATTCCATCTTCACCTGAAGTGCATTGCCGTCAGCTTCCGACGCGCTTCGCTGCGCCTTGCGGATACGGTCCGCCTCCCCGGTGATGGTCTGGATATGATGGCCGACCTCATGCGCTATGATGTAACCGATCGGGAAATCGCCCGGCGCGTCGAAGCGGGTTTCCATTTCGCGGAAGAAATCGGTGTCGAGATAGATGCGCTGGTCGGCCGGGCAATAAAAGGGCCCCATCGCCGATTGCGCCGCGCCGCAGCCCGACTGTCCGTTCTGGCTGTAGAAGACCAAGGTCGGCGGCGGATATTGCTGTCCTTCGGCCTTGAAGATGTCGGCCCAGCGGCGCTCGGTCGATCCCAGCACCTTGAGCGACACGCGCTGCACGTCCGTCAGTTCATTGGTAGAGGGTCGCTCGCTTTGCACCGGCGCCTGCTGCTGCCCACCGCCGCCGACCAGACTGAGAGGGTTCATCCCCAGCACCATCATGATGATCAGCACGACGACGATACCGCCGCAACCGAAGCGGCTGCCGATAAGCGGCAGCAACATGCCAAGGCCACCGCCCAGCCCGCCGCCGCCGAAACCGCCGCCGCGTCCGTCCTGCACCTCGTAATGGCTGCTTTCCTGTTCGTCGTCGAGCCGCATCGCGCCCTCCCTTTCCTTTTGAACCTTGCCTACGCGATTCAGAACGAGCGGGAAACCATCCGCGCAAGCCAGGGTTGCGACGGGGCGTGAATTGTTACGAGACATTAAGTTGGAATGGCGACGGCAAAGCCTATATTGCACTGCGACATGGCTGACATTGAACCCCAGCATCACGAAGCGAAGCCCCTGCGCCGCGCAAGGACGCCGCTCTCCCTCCCCCGCGAAATCGCCCTTCTGCTGCAAGGCGGCGGTGCGCTCGGCTCCTTCCAGCCGGGGGTCTATGAACGACTCGACGAGTTGGGCGTGGACGTCACCTGGGTCGCCGGCATCTCGATCGGCGCGGTCAACGCCGCGATCATCGCGGGCAATCCGCCCCACCGCCGGATCAGCCGGCTCAAGAAATTCTGGTACACCGTGTCGGGCGGCATGCCCAATGTCATCCTGCCCGAAATCGACCATATCCGCGAAGCCGCGCATCTGGGCGCTGCGGGCGTGGTCGCGACCTTCGGCGTACCGGGCATGTTCCGCCCGCGCCTCTGGCCAGCGACTCTGATGCCGGAGGGGACGCCCGGCGCGATCAGCTTCTATGACAGCGGACCGCTCAAGGACATGCTCGACGCCTGCGTCGACTGGGATCTGCTGAACGACGGTCCGGTCCGCCTGTCTGTGGGCGCGGTGGATGTGGAAACCGGCAACTTCTCCTATTGGGACACGCGCGGCCCCGGCGGCAACACGCGGATCGACGCGCGCCACATCATGGCGTCGGGCGCGCTGCCGCCAGGCCTGCCTCCGATCGAGATTGACGGGCGCTGGTATTGGGACGGCGGCATCGTGTCCAACACGCCTCTTTCCCATGTGCTCAACCACCAGACCGAGGACATGCTGGTCTTCCAGGTCGATCTTTTCCCCGCCGAAGGGCCGATGCCGCGCCAGATGACCGACGTCTATTCGCGGATGAAGGACATTCAGTACAGCAGCCGCACCCGTCAGGTGACGGACCAGTATCTGCGCCTGCGCCGCGAGCATGGCGCGATCAAGGCGCTGCTCGACAAGCTGCCGCCCGAACTGCACGACAGCACGGAAGCGCAGGCGCTGCGCCAGTGCCTGGACCAGGGGTCGGTCAACATCGTCCACCTAATCTACCGGTCGCGCAACTGGGAAAGCGGCGCCAAGGACTTCGAATTTTCCCGCTCGACCATGCTCGATCACTGGAGTCAGGGCCGCGACGCGGTGGAGGAAGTGATGCACAAGGGCGACCTGATCGCCCGCAACATCCTCGACGGCAAGAGTTCCACCTTCGATCTCGACGAACCCGATCATCTCAAGGAGAAAAAGGCATGAGCAAGTCGCTGAACGGCAAGACCGCTCTCATCACAGGCTCCACCTCCGGCATCGGGCTTGCCTATGCCAAGGCGCTGGCCGGCGAAGGCGCGAACATCGTCATCAACGGCTTCGGCGATGCGGACGCGATCGAAAAGGAACGCAAGGGACTGGAAGAATTGTCCGGTGCCAAGGCGCTCTATTCGGGCCACGACCTGACCAAGGTCGACCAGATCGAGGCGATGATGAAGGAAGCGGCCGACACATTTGGCGGCGTCGATATCCTAATCAATAATGCCGGGATGCAGCATGTCGCGCCGGTGGAGGAATTTCCGCTCGACAAATGGGATCTCATCATCGCGCTCAACCTCAACAGCGCCTTCCACACGACCCGGCTGGCCCTGCCCCACATGAAGGAAAAGAAATGGGGCCGGATCATCCAGACCGCATCGGCCCATTCGCTGGTCGCCTCCCCCTATAAGAGCGCGTATGTGACGGCCAAGCATGGCCTGGCCGGCTTTACCAAGACAGTGGCGCTGGAGGTCGCGACCTTCGGCATCACCGCCAACTGCATCTCGCCCGGCTATGTCTGGACCCCACTGGTCGAAAACCAGATCCCCGACACGATGAAGGCGCGCAACATGACCCGCGAGCAGGTGATGAACGACGTGCTGCTGGCCGGTCAGCCGACCAAGCAGTTCGTCACCGCCGAACAGGTCGCCGCGACCGCCCTCTATCTGTGCAGCGACGCCGCCGCGCAGGTGACGGGCGCGAACCTGTCGATCGACGGCGGTTGGACGGCGCAATAGGCCCGTTTAAGCGGGGAGGCTGGGCCGGGAACGGCCAAAAGCGGCCATCAAAGCGGGACTTACCCGCCCAACTCAGCGCCCGAGATCGAGCGCCGCCTTTTCCGCGTCGGGCAATGACGCGCCCATGACCCTGGCGAGCGTGGGCGCGATCGCGCGCATGTCGACCTGACCCAGATCCTTGCCTGGCGTCACGCCCTTGCCCATCAGCAACAGTGTAGACTGGAGGTTGGTCGGGCCGGGAAAATAGCCGTGCATGCCCTTGACCGGACTGTGCACGACGATCGGAGCGGTCGGACCGCGATAGATATCGGTGACAAAACCGGGCTTGAGATTGACCGCAAAGGCCGCCTGCGGGTTGCCACCCAAGGCCGCGAGTTCCGCCTTGTCCGCAACCCTGTCGATGCCGTTCGCCGGGTTGGCGGCGAGTTGGTCGAGCAGCTTTCTCACTCGCGCAGCAAGCGCCTGATCGTCAGGGCGGGCCAGCATGATCGCGGCCGATCCGCCTGCGATCCACGGCATGGCGAGCCAGGAAGCGACCTTGCCGTCCTGACCCAGCGTGATGAGCCCTGCGTCGATGAACGGGCGATAGAGGTTCAGCGCCGTGTGCGTCGCTTCGAACCCATGGTCGCTGACCAGCGCGATCATTGCGTCGGGATGCGCCTTCGTCTCGGCAGCGACGATATCGCCGACGATGGCATCGATCTTCTCCAACACCGCCTTCGCCTCGGGCGTGTCCGGTCCCTTCTCATGCTGCTCATGGTCGAGCGCGGTCAGGTAGACGGTCAGGAAATCGGGCTTGTGCGCGGCGATGAGCGCGGTGGCGAAGCGGCCGCGCAACTGGTCGCCGGGCAGGCTCTCGTCGATCCCCATGGCATAGGGCTGGCCGACCTTCGCCTCCAGCTGCGCCTTGAGACCGGGCGTCGCCAGCGCATCGAGCAGCTTCGCATCGTCGGCATGGCCGGTGCGCCAGATTTGCGGCAGGTTCCAGGTCACGCCCTTAGCCGCGACGCTGACCGGCCAGTGGATATTGCCGGTGGACAGTCCTGCCTTGCTCGCGGCCTCCCACAGCATGGGCACCTTGACGTCCTGCGCATACCAGTACCAGCCGCTCTGGTTGATGCCCATGGGATCGAAACTGTTATTTGCGACGATGCCGTGCCGGGCAGGCGCGGCACCGGTCATCAGCGTCGTATGGCTGGGATAGGTGAGCGTCGGCAGCACGCCGGTGACGCCGGTCGCATGGGCGCCCTGCTTCAGGAAGCGGCGCAGATTGGGAATGGACAGGCCGCGCTTGTCCGCCTCCAGCACGTCGCCGGGACGCAGCCCGTCGACCGAGATGAGGAGGACGGGTTCGGCCCTGGCCATGACCGGGAGGGCCATGGCGAGCATCGAAACAGCAAGCGCGACTGTCTTCATGTTTTTCTACTCCGTCGTCGAAATCAGAAGCCGGCCTTCAGCGTCAAGAAGAACTGCTGCGGCGCGCCGATCAGCAGCGTCTGGCGGTCGCCGCTGTTCGCGAAACCGCCCGAACCGATCGTGCTGATATATTTCTTGTCGAACAGGTTGCTCGCGTTCAGCTGGATCTCGATCCTGTCGGTGAAGCGATAGCCGATCGTAGCGTCCACGATCACACGGCCGTCGACCGACTGGTCGTTGGTGTAATTATAATAGCGCTTCGACATATAATTCGCGCCGATGCGGGCGAAGACCGGCCCCTGATCATAGTTCAGCTCGCCGCGCACCATATGTTTGGGGCTGTCGACCACCGTCTTGCCGTCGAGTGCGGCGATCAGATTGCCGTCGCCGTCGACGACATCGTCGCGGTAGGTGGCGTCGGTGTAGCTGTAGCTGGCATAGACGCCGAAGCCATGGCCGAGCTTCAGGTCGCCGGCCGCCTCGAAGCCGATCGAGCGGACGCTGCCGACATTCTGGAGCGCCGACGGATTGCCCTGGATCGCCGAACCGATCGACACGGCGTCGAGGCGGTTCTTGAAGTTGACCAGATAGGCGCCAAGCACGCCGTTGAAGATCGGATTATGATAGCGCAGGCCCAGTTCGAACGTGTCGGACGTTTCGGGCTTCAGATCATCCCTGATCGCGTCGAAACCGGCCTGGTTGGTCGAGAAGGGGCCGGTTGTGGTGGCGGACGCGAAAGCCCGCGTCACCTGGGTGAAGCCACCGAACACTTCCGCCTCGGGGCTGAGTTCGACCGCAAAGCCGGCATGCGGCTGGAACCAGTCCTCGACCTTGACCTTGCCTTCGGGGAAGGTCGACTGGACGATGGCTTCCGCCTTGTTCGTGACCTTGAAGCCCTTCCACCCCAGGTTGACCGTCACCATGCCCAGGTCGATCTTGTCCTGGACGTGATACTGGAACGTGTCGGTGGTGAAGTCGAACTCCCACTGGGTGAAGAAGGGGTTCTTGGGATAGTCGCGGAAGCTCAGGCCCGGATCGGTGCGGCTGGCGAAGGCGTAGAAGCGGCGAGCCTGATGGAATTTGTTATTCTCGTACCACGCGCCGACACTGAGGTTCTGGATGCCGAGCGTATAGTCGACGCTACCGAACACGCCGATGCGATCCATGTCATATTCGGTGGTGCGCACCGACATGGGCACGCCGTTCGGACTGGGGGTATAGGGCGTGGCCCATAGGCCCATGCCGCTGTTATTGTGGTAATATCCCTTGATCTTCAAGGTCGCCTGCTCGCCGATCGGCGTGGTCAGGCCGATCGCGCCCAGCCAATCCTTGCGCAGGCCCGCCGCGTCATAATAGGCGTCGTCGGCGCTGGTGACATTGCCGGGATAGGTCTGGCCGGTGGCGACCGATGCACCGCTATAGTCGTAAAGGCCATCGGGGAAGGGCGAGCCGCCACTGTTGCTGATCAGGTCGACGTCGTTCAGGCGGCTGGCATAGTCGATCGCGCGGGCATAGTCGGGATAACTATTGTCCCAGTTCCAGCCCAGACGCTCGATCATGCTCTTCGACATGTCCTGATAGTCCTGCTCGCGACGGTCCGAATAGCTGAGCCAGCCGTCGAGCGTCGCTTCGCCCACAGGGATCACGACCTTGGCGTTCGCCATATGCTGGTCCTGCACGCCCTGGCCCTTCCACTTGTCGGTCGAGCCATAGCCATAGGAGACATAACCGCGGATGCCATCGCGCGTGCCGAGCGCCGCGCGGCCGAAGGCGCGCCAGGTTTCGTCGCTGCCATAGGTCAGGTTGCCCTGCGCGCCGAGCGAGCCGCCGCTCAGATAATCGGCCGGGTCGGCGGAGAAGGTTTCGACCGTGCCGCCCAGATTGCCGGTCGCCTGCGTGCCGAGCGAACCGGCGCCCTGCGACACACGCACGCTACCGATATTCTCGCTGCTGACGGCGCGGGTGATGTGCAGGCCGTTATGGTTGCCATAGCTCATGTCGCCCAGCGGAATGCCGTCGAAGGTGAAGCCGAGCTGATTCTGGTTGAAACTGCGGATGGTGACGCGCTGCGACCATTCATAGTTGCCGAACGGATCGGACGACTGGAAGTTGACGCTGGGCAGTTTCTCGATGGCCTTGAGCGCATTGGTGCCGGGCGTCAGGGTGACGATGTCCTTGGCCGCGATTTCCTGCACCTGTCGGGTTTCACCACGGCCGAAGACGATGATTTCCGCGCCATCGGCGGCGTCGGCCGCCGGCGCGGCCTCCTGTGCGAAGGCCGGCGTGGCGGCAAGAATGGTGGATGCGAGCAATAAGGCGTTGATCGGACGCATGATGAAATCCCCCTTGGAACCCGGTTTTCGAAAGTCTGGTTCTGACGGGGGCGTTTAGGCGCGCGATGTTGCACCGCAATGTGAACATCTTGACGGAATGACGACGGTCTTGTGACACTAACGTTATGATTAAACGCCAATCAG
Organism: Sphingobium sp.; assembly: GCF_035511395.1. Lineage (GTDB taxonomy): Bacteria > Pseudomonadota > Alphaproteobacteria > Sphingomonadales > Sphingomonadaceae > Sphingobium. Next base: position 64,886 of record NZ_DATKFP010000280.1, on the reverse strand, counting down.
CCGTTCTGAACCGTCCGCTTTCCCATTGTGTCAAAAAGGTCGCAGTCCAGCCATTTTAACCGGCGCGATTGCATCGTTCATGCGGGCGGCTATGGAAATGTGACAGAAAAATTCCACAGGAAAGCAGAACATGGCCAAACCCGAATCCTGGCGGTTCAGCCCCGAAGCCTATCGCTTCGTCACCAGCATCGACACGCGCTTCCAGGATCTGGATACGATGGGCCACATCAACAACGTGGCCATTTCTGGCATTTTCGAAACAGCACGCATCCGCTTCCACCATCACATGGGTCGCCATCCACAGGAACAGGGCGTGCGCTGGCTGGTGGCCAATGTGAACCTCAACTTCATTGAGGAATCGCACTTCCCCTATCCGTTCGAAGTGCATTGCGCGATTGGTCATATCGGTCGCACCAGCTGGACGATCAGCTCGGCCGGTTTCCAGAAGGGCGTGTGCGTCGCGACCTGCGACACCACGGTCGTGACCCATGGCGCGGAGGGGCGCCGCCTGATCGACGATACGCTGCGCGAAGCGATGGAAATGAATTTCCTGCGCAAGCCTGAGTGAGGTGGCCGAAAATAAACTAGAGCATTTTCGAAGCAGATGGTAACATCTGCTGGCTCGGAAAATGCGGAAAACAAAAGAAATTTGGAGCATGATCGGATTCAGCATGATCGGATCATGCTCTAGCCGGAATGAGCGGGCCTATCTGAACCCCGCCATCCGTCGGCTCCACTGAAAGGCGATGACGCCACCCTTGACCGGCTGGATCATCGCCACTGCCAGCAGGATCGCCAGGCCTGGCCAGATCATCGCCTGCCAGCCGAGCGGAATGGCGAAGGCGGCATTCACCTCGATCATCAAGGGCACCAAAATATGCCCCAGCAGCAGGATGACGATATAGGCGGGAAAGTCATCCGCCTGATGGGCGTCGAGACGAAGTCCGCATTGCGCGCAGGTCGGTGCGGCCTTGAGGAAGCGGGCGAACAGCCGGCCCTCGCTGCAGGCTGGGCATCGCCCGCGCAGACCATGCCCGATCGCCGGGCCGATCGGGCGGTCGGGTCGGGTCTCCGGGGCAGGATCGGTCATGCGGTCAGGGCTAGGGGCTGTGACCAGTCCATGCAACAGAACATCACCGGCTTGCGCCCTTTCACTGCCCGCAAAGCCTGTTAAGAAGCGCCATGCGCCTCCCCGGTCCCGACGAGCCTTTCTCCCTGTTCGACGATGCGCGCCTGCACGGCGCGGCGCCGGCACGGTTCTATCGCGATCCGGTGGGCATCATCGCAGCGCACAGCATGGCAGAGGTGCAGCCAGCGCTCGATCGCGTCGCCGAAGCGCGCGAAGCCGGCGTGCATGTTGCGGGCTATATCAGCTACGAAGCCGGGCTGGCGCTCGAAGGGCGGCTCGCGCCGATCGCCCGGCGGCGGGACCATGCGCGCGCGCCTCTGCTCTGGTTCGGCCTGTTCGAGGGCGTCCGCCTGATCGCGCCCGGTGCATTGCCGGCCCTGTTGCCCGATCCTGCTGCGGCGACCGTCGGGCCGCTTCGGCCTCTGGTGGATGAGGCGGGCTACCGTGCCGCCTTCACGCAGGTGCAGGACTATATCCGCGCCGGTGACATCTATCAGGTCAATCTCACATTCCCCTGCGAGGTCGCGGTCGATGGCGACCCGATGGCGCTGTATGCCGCGGTCCGGCCGCGCGCGGCGGCGGGTTATGGCGGCGTGATCCGCGACGGCGGCCAGACCATATTGTCATTCTCGCCCGAACTTTTCTTCACCCAAGTGCGCGGCCAGCTGACGGCACGGCCGATGAAGGGTACCGCCGTGCGTGCATCCGACGCGCAGACGGATACCGCCAACGCCCGCTGGCTGGAGTCGGATGCCAAGCAGCGTGCGGAAAACCTGATGATCGTCGACCTGTTGCGCAACGACCTGTCGCGCGTGTCGCAGGCTGGCAGCGTCACCGTACCCGACCTGTTCAAGGTCGAAACCTATCCGACCGTGCATCAACTGGTGTCGACTGTACGCGCGCGGGTGCTGCCGGGCCTGTCGCCGGTCGATGTGCTGCGCATCCTGTTTCCCTGCGGATCGATCACCGGTGCACCCAAGGTGCGGGCGATGGAGATCATCGACGCGGTCGAGCCGCACCCGCGCGGCGTCTATACCGGTGCGATGGGCTGGATCGATCCGGAGGGCGACGCCGCCTTCAATGTTGCCATTCGTACGTTATGCGTCGAAGAAGGTAGTGGAGTCGGTCGGTTGGGCCTCGGCTCGGGCATTGTCGCGGATTCGGAAGCAGGGTCCGAATGGGCGGAATGCCTGGCCAAGGGGCGCTTTCTTTCGCCGGCGTGACGGCATGATGTGCAGGGGCTAGAAACAATCGCAATGTCTTTGGCTGACGGACGGTTCGACCTGCTCGAAACCATGGCTTTCGATCCGCACGAGGGGATCAGGCTGCTTGAACTGCATCTGGCGCGGTTGAAGACCAGCTCCGACGCGATGGGCTTCACCTTCGATCGCCATGCCGTGCGCAACGAGCTTCAGGCCGCGACCTTCCGCCTGCGCGAGGCGAGCCGGGTACGGCTGCTGGTATCGCGCGGCGGTGCGCTGGCCATCGAGGTACGCGATCATCGCAGCTGGCCGCAGGCGATCGTGCCGGTCGCCGTGGTGCCGCGCGACGCGCCTGCCGACGATCTGCGCCTTAGTCACAAGACCACCGATCGGTCGCTCTATCGCGAAGCGCTGAAGCGGGGCGGCACCTATGAGGTGCTGTTGACCGACGCGGCCGGCTATCTGACCGAGGGCAGCTTCTCCACCCTGTTCGTCGAGCGCGGCGACAAGCTGGTGACGCCGCCGCTGTCTCGCGGGTTGCTGCCTGGCATATTGCGGCAGAGCCTGATCGACATGGGTGAGGCGGTGGAAGGCGACCTGCGCATCCACGATCTGGAGCGCGGCTTCTTCATCGGCAACGCCGCCCGCGGCATGGTGGCGGCAACACTGGCGCGCTGATTTGCGCAGGATAGCAGCGCTATCCTGCCGTAAAGCCATTAACGCCCATCTGGCCGGTTGCCCCTTCGTCCGTTGCGCACTAAGGGACGCGGCGTCCGCTTTTATCGCGGACCTTGGGGATTCATTATTTTGGTTCGCGATTTCCGAATCAGGGGGCTGTTTCGCCCACTTCGAAATCGCTGTGGAGAAAGATTATTACCATGAGCCAGACTTCCGCTGCCCTCGGTCGCATCCAGCCCTCCGCCACCCTGGCGATGAGCGCGCGCGTGAATGCCCTTAAAGCCGAAGGCGTGGACGTCATTGGTCTTTCGGCCGGGGAACCGGATTTCGACACGCCCGATTTCGTCAAAGAGGCGGGTATAGAGGCCATTCGGAAAAATCTGACCCGCTATACCGATGTCGACGGCACCGCCGACGTCAAGGAAGCCGTCGCCTTCAAGTTCAAGCGCGACAATGGCCTGATCTACAAGCGCAGCCAGATCAGCGTGAATTCGGGCGGCAAGCACACGCTGTTCAACGCGCTGATCGCGACCGTCGATGTGGGCGATGAAGTCATCATCCCGGCGCCCTACTGGGTCAGCTACCCCGATATCGTAAACTTCGCGGGCGGCACCCCTGTCTTCATCGAAGGCCCGGCGAGCCAGGGCTACAAGATCACGCCTGCCCAGCTGGACGCCGCGATCACCCCGCGCACCAAGTGGGTCATGCTGAACTCGCCGTCCAACCCGTCGGGCGCCGCCTATTCGGCCGACGAACTGAAGGCGCTGGCCGACGTGCTGCTGCGTCATCCCCATGTGCTGGTGATGACCGACGACATGTATGAGCATGTCTGGTACGCGCCGACGCCGTTTGCCACGATCGCGCAGGTCTGCCCGGAACTGTACGACCGCACGCTGACGGTGAACGGTTGCTCCAAGGCCTTTTCCATGACCGGCTGGAGGATCGGCTTTGCCGGTGGTCCCGAATGGATCATCAAGGCGATGGGCAAGCTTCAGTCGCAATCGACCAGCAATCCCTGCTCGATCAGCCAGGCGGCGGCCGTCGCTGCGCTGACCGGCCCGCAGGATTTCCTGGAAGAACGCAACGCCGTGTTCAAGAAGCGTCGCGACATGGTCGTCGCCATGCTGAACGACGCGCCGGGCCTCGACTGCCCGACGCCCGAAGGCGCCTTCTACGTCTACCCCGATGCCAGCGGCCTGATCGGCAAGACCACGCCCAAGGGCGAAGTCATCAGCAGCGACGAGGCGCTCATCGGCTATTTTCTCGATGAAGCCAAGGTTGCGGCCGTCCATGGCGCTGCTTTCGGCCTGTCGCCGGCGTTCCGTATCAGCTACGCGACCTCGGACGATGTGCTGAAAAAGGCCTGCACCCGGATTCAGGAAGCCTGTGCTGCCCTGAAATAAGCCGCCGCGCCGCCGCATAGGCGCGAAGGGAAACCGGCGTGAAAGCGCCGGTTTTTCGTTTCTGTCAAAAAACGGAAACGGTCTTTTTCGCACTGCGGCGTCTTGCGATTGACGCCGCAGGGTTTATATGCCCGTTGCGGAAAGAAACCGAATTTGGGTTAAGCTCCTTCGTCGCTCCCTGACCCACATTGGTCGAAAGTCGCTCCCGCGACGCGACCGGTTCAGCCAAGGGCAAGGCGCCGGAGCGTAGCTGCCGGCCGAGTTGGCCGAAAAGGACTGTAAGAAAGGTACTGCCATGATGGCATTTTTGAAATCCGACCTGTTCCTGCGCTTTCTGGGCGGGTTCGCGATCGGCGCCGTCGGCATGTTCCTGTTGCAGCCGTCGGAACCGCCGATGCTGAGCACGACCGCCATTGCGGCGACGACGACCAATGGAACGGCGCTCTAAAGCCCTGATCCCGCTTCTGGTTGCGGCGCTGTTTGCCGCTACCCCGCTGCATGCCGAACGCGCCGTCCAGGCGCCGGTTCCGACGATAGACGCCGCCCCGACCCGCAAGCTGGAAACCGCGATCTTCGCGGGCGGCTGTTATTGGGGCGTGGAGGGCGTCTTTTCCCATGTGAAGGGCGTCCATCTCGCCGTCTCCGGCTTTGCCGGCGGCCCGAAAGGACGCCGCGTCGATTATGAAACGGTGAGCGGCGGTAACACCGGCTTTGCCGAGTCGGTTCGCGTCACCTATGACCCGACGCAAGTCAGCTACGGCACGCTGATGCGCATCTTCTTCTCGGTTGTCGCCGATCCGACCACGCTCAACTATCAGCGCCCCGACAGCGGCACCCAATATCGCAGCGCACTCTTTCCGCTTAACGCCGAGCAGGACAAGGCGGCCCGCGCCTATCTGGTCCAGTTGGACAAGGCGGGCCTGTGGCGCGATCCGATCGTGACGCGGGTGGAGCCGTTTACCGGTTTCCAGAATGCGGCGCCCGATCATCAGGACTTTGCGCGCAAAAATCCGCTGCATCCCTATATTCTCCGCTGGGACAAGCCCAAGATCGCCGCGCTCAAGGCGATGTTCCCGACGTTCTACCGGGAAAAGCCGTCGGCCTGATCCGACCGATACTTTCGCCAGCTTGTCATCCGCGCCCGGCGACCTACTTGCTGATCCCAGATAGAAGGAGCATCCCCATGGGCGATACGCGCGGCCTCAAGATCCTGTCCACCCTGGCCGAGGATGGCCGGCTGACCGTCGAACTGGCCGAGGAAAGCCTGCCACCACCCAAAGGGCATGAGATACTGGTCCGGGTCGAAGCCGCGCCGATCAATCCGTCCGACCTTGGCCTGTTGTTCGGCCCGGCCGATGTCGAGAATGCCGACTATGGTGATGGCCGTATCGTCGCGCAAATGCCCGATCCCGCTCGTCGGGCCATGGCATCTCGCGTCGGTGATGCGATGGCGGTCGGCAATGAAGGCGCCGGTACGGTGATCGCAGCGGGCGAAGCACCGGAAGCGCAGGCGCTGCTGGGAAAGCTCGTCACCTGCGTGCCAGGCGGCATGTTCGCTCAATATCGGCTGGTCGATGCCCGTTCCGTGATGGCGCTGCCCGACGGTGCGACCGCCGAACAGGGTGCGTCCGCCTTCGTCAATCCGATGACCGCGCTGGGTTTCGTCGAAACGATGCGCCGCGATGGGCACAAGGCGATCGTCCACACCGCCGCCGCCTCCAATCTCGGCCAGATGCTGGTGCGCATCTGTCAGGAAGACAATGTCCCGCTGGTTAACATCGTCCGCAACCAGATGCAGGTGGACGTGCTCAAGGCGCTGGGCGCGGAACATGTGCTGGATAGCTCCAGCGAGGATTTCCGCGCGCAGCTTCAGGCCGCGATCGAGGCGACAGGCGCCACCATCGCCTTCGACGCGATCGGCGGCGGGACATTGGTGGGGCAGATATTGCATGTCATGGAGCAGGCCGCGAACCGGGGGGCGTCCTACAGCCGCTATGGCTCTGATGTCCTGAAGCAGGCCTATATCTATGGCGCGCTCGATATGACGCCTACGGTCATCACGCGCAGTTTCGGCTTCAGCTGGAATGTGGGTGGCTGGCTGCTCTTCCCCTTCCTCCAGCGCGCCGGGGCCGAGACGGTGGAGCGGATGCGCCAGCGCGTGCGCGATAGCCTCACCACCACCTTCGTCAGCCCTTATAAGGCGCGTATCTCGCTACAGGATGCGCTGACACGCGACGCGGTGCTGGCCTATAATGCGCGGCGGACAGGCGAAAAATATCTGATCGTGCCCCAAGGGTAGCCAAACTTACTCGGCAAACCCGTCAGTCGCGCGGATCAGCGCGTCCAATATCCCCGGCTCATTATAGGCATGGCCCGCGCCCTCGATCATCTCGAACCGCGCCTGCGGCCAGGCGCGGTGGAGCGCCCACGCGGTTTCGGCCGGGCAGGCCATGTCGTAGCGGCCCTGCACGATAACGCCGGGGATGTCCTTCAGCCGGCCCGCGTCGCGGATCAATTGTCCGTCCTCCAGCCAGCCGCCATGGACGAAATAGTGATTTTCGATCCGCGCGAAGGCGAGCGCGAAATCATCCTCGTCATGGGTCGCGGACAGGGCGGGATCGGGCAGCAGGCGGATCGTCTCGCCCTCCCACACGCTCCAGGCGCGGGCGGCGGCGATGCGGGCGGCGCGGTCCTCGCCGGTCAATAGCGCACGATAGGCGGCGACCATATTGCCGCGTTCGGCTTCCGGAATCGGCGCAACGAACCGTGCCCACTTGTCGGGATAGATGCGACTGGCTCCCTGCTGATAATACCAGTCAATCTCGCTCTGCTGGATGGTGAAGATGCCGCGCAACACCAGTTCGGTCACACGTTCCACATGGGTTTGCGCATAAGCAAGCGCAAGCGTCGATCCCCAGCTGCCGCCGAACACGAGCCATTGGTCCACGCCCATCATTTCGCGCAGCCGCTCTATGTCCGCGACGAGGTGCCAGGTCGTGTTGGCGTCGAGATCGGCATGCGGAGTCGACCGGCCGCAGCCGCGCTGGTCGAACAGCAGCACGTCGTAGCGTGCAGGATCGAACAGCCGCCGATGGTCGGGCGAAATGCCCCCGCCCGGCCCGCCATGCAGGAAGACCGCGGGCTTGGCCCCCGGCGTGCCGGCCCGCTCCCAATAGACATGATGGCCATCGCCGACATCAAGATGGCCGGAAGCATGGGGGATGATCGGGGGATAGAGCGTGCGCATGACCGCTCTTGTAGCAGTCCGGGCGGTTTCGACCAGCGACTTGAAGCATCGACCACCGGCATTGAGTGGCACGCCCGTCCGGCTCATCATCCGCGCCTTCAGGAGGGACCATCATGCGCGCATTTTCCATGCTCTGCCTTGCCGCCACGCTGGGGATCGCGGCCCCGACGCTCGCCGCCACATCGCCCGATTATGCCGCCGCGCTAGCCGATCCCAAGCGCCCGGCGGGCGCCAAGGAGATGGACGCCAGCCGCAAGCCTGCCGAGACGCTCGCCTTTCTAGGTCTGACGCCCGGCATGAAGGTAGCCGATATCATGACCGGAACGGGCTATTGGGCGGAGATCATGGCCGATGCGGTCGGGCCGAAGGGCAAGGTGACGGCGTTCGAGCCTAACCAGTTCTACACCCAGCCCGAAGAGCAGAAGAAATGGCAGGCGCTGGTCGCCCGCCGGCCCGAAGTGCAATGGGTCCGCTATCCATTCGAGGCGTTCAGCGCCCCCGCGAACAGTTTCGACTTTACCATCATCAACATGAGCTATCATGATCTCTACTGGCAGTCGGACAAATATGGCATTCCGCGCACCGATCCGGCGGCCTTCGTAAAGATGCTCTACGCCGCGACCAAGGCGGGCGGGATCGTCGGCATCGTCGATCATGTCGGCACGCCAGGCGACACGCGCGAAGTCGTGGACAAGTTGCACCGGATCGACCCGGCTGTCGTGAAGGGGGATTTTGCCGCCGCCGGCTTTGTGCTGGAGGCGGAAAGCCCGCTGCTCGCCAATCCGGCGGACGATCATGGCAAGCTGGTCTTCGATCCGGCCGTGCGCGGCAAGACCGATCGTTTCCTGTTCCGGTTCCGGAAGCCCAAGGGCTGAATGGCCCGACCGCTTCATGCCGCAACCTGATTCGAACGAAGCTTGCGCGGCGCATCGCCACAACTATATGGCAGCGGATCGTCGATCGGATCAGTGTCTTCGCGGGTTATGATCCTGATAAGGACATCTAAGCGATAGGCATTGGGGTTGATGTCCAGCGTCTTGCCGGTTTCAACCTGAAGCAGCATTTTGAGGCGGTGTGCCTTACGATAAATCATGTCAGGTAATAGCGATGGATTGGGTTCCGGTAGTCTTCGTTACGTTCAAGCTCCTCGTGTTCGGAACATGCATGTTCTTCGCTATCAAGTGGCATTACGATCAAGGGAAGAAGAAGAAAAACGAAGCCAGCGAACAGCAACCGCCCGCAGAAAACGCCCCTGACGCCGCAGAGTAGTCGCCCCTGGCAGCGATGGGTTATGTTCCACAAATCCATCACGGTAACGTCTGGCAATTTGACCGCAAGGCGCAGGATGACGCAGCCCAGTGCCGCTGCCATCCTACGCCCATGAACCTCGACGACCTCGACCGCCATGGTGCGGCGCGCCTGCCTGCCCTGCTCTCCCCCGACCAGTGCGCCGCGATCATATCGCTGTGGGACGATCCCGCCGCTTTCCGCAAGGAAGTGGTGATGGCGCGGCATGGCTATGGCAGCGGGCGTTATCGCTATTTCACATATCCTTTGCCGCAGCCGGTGGCCGCGCTGCGCGAAGCACTCTGGCCGGCACTGGCCATGCAAGCCAATCGCTGGGCCGAGATACTGGAGACAGGCGACATCTATCCCGCGCGCCACGCCGATTTCCTCGCCCGCTGCGCCCTTGGCGGGCAGGACAAGGCGACGCCGCTGCTGTTGCGCTATGAGAAAGGCGACTGGAATGCGCTGCATCAGGACGTCTATGGGCCGCATATCTTTCCGTTGCAGGCGGCGATCCTGCTGTCGCAACCGGATCGGGATTTCAGCGGCGGCGGCTTCGTCCTGACCGAACAGCGCCCGCGCATACAGTCCCGCCCAGAAGTCGTGCCGCTTGTCCAGGGCGACGCGGTCATCTTTCCGGTGCGCGACCGACCGGTCATCGGTACGCGCGGCATCCAACGCGTGCAGATGCGCCATGGCGTCAGCCGCCTTTTGTCCGGCACGCGCTACACGCTGGGGATCATCTTCCACGACGCCGCCTGAACACATTTTTTTGAGGCCGCACCGCAGAATGTGCCAATGCACATTTTCGAGCACCAGCCAGCACCCGTTCAGGCATCCCATTACAATTTGCGACAAATTTGTCCGGCAAATGCCAGAATCTTGCGACATGTGGCAGCTAGACGAATAGGGGTTCAGGTCTGTCTTGGGGGGTTTCGTGCGTCGATCCGCATCCGTTTTTCTGTTGCCTTTCCTGCTGGGCGTCGCGCCCGGCGCGCTGATGGCGCAGGAGGATCAGCCCAAAGGGGCCGCCGCCGCGCAGATGGACGAGGGCGAGGAGATCATCGTCACCGGCCAGCCGCAGCGCGGCGCGGTGATCGGCGAGATCGAGCCGGAGCAGCAATTGTCGCCCGCCGACGTGCGCGCACTGGGCGTCACGTCGATCAGCGAACTCATCACCGAATTGTCGCCCCAGACCAACGGCACCCCGATCATCCTGCTGAACGGCAAGCGTATTTCCAGCTTCGCCGAAATCCGCGACCTGCCATCAGAGGCGGTGCAGCGGGTCGACATTCTGCCGGAGCAGGTGGCGCTCAGCTATGGCTATGCGCCGACGCAGAAGGTCGTGAACATCGTCCTGCGCCAGCGCTTCCGCGCCGAAACGGGCGAGTTCAAGCTCGGCACCACCACCGAAGGAGGGCGCGAGAGCGGCGAGGCGGAAACGGGCATATTGCGCATCCGCGGCGACAACCGCTTCACGCTGAACCTGGAATATAGCCGCGCCGCCCGCCTGCTGGAAAGCCAGCGCGACATCATCACCACCCCTTCCAACCGCCCTTATTCGCTGGTCGGCAATATCACGTCCGCGACGCAGGGAGCGGAGATCGACCCGGCGCTGTCGGCTCTCGCCGGCCAGAGCGTGACGATCGCGACTGTACCCGACAGCGCTGCCAATGACGCGCCCGCGCTCGGCGATTTCGTGGCGGGCGCCAATATGACCGACGTCAGCGACATCACCCGCTATCGCACGCTCAGCCCAGCAACGGAAAATTTCTCTGCCAACGCGACTCTGGCCCGCGCGCTCGGCGGCGTTTCCGCGACACTCAACGGCCGGCTCGAACTGTCGGAAAACGACTCGCTGCAAGGCTTATCCACAGCCGCGCTCGGCCTCGACGCGGGCAGCCCCTTCTCGCCCTTCGGCCAGGACGTCACCCTCTATCGCTATCTGGCGCAGGCCGGCGCGCTGGGGCAGCAGATACGCGGCACCACCGGCCATCTCGGCCTGACGCTGAACGGCCAGATCGGCCGCAAATGGCAATGGTCCTTCACCGGCAATGGCGACCTGTCGATCACCCGCACCCGCACCGACCGTGGCGCGTCGACCGATGCGATCCAGGCGGCGCTCGACGCGGGCGACCCGGCGGTCAATCCCTATGGCGACTTCGCGCCGGGCCTGCTCGCCACCCGCATGACCGACACCGCTCGCGCCAAGAGTCAGGCGGTGACCGCCGACCTGCTGGTCAGCGGCGCGCTGTTCCGCATGCCGGCGGGCGATGTCATGACCTCCATCCGGGTCGGCGCTTCCGCCAACGGCTTCGAAAGCCGGTCGACCCGCTCAGGCATCGACCGCACCACCGACTACAGCCGGGAAATCGGCAGCGGGCAGGTCAGCATCGACGTGCCGCTCACCAGCCGGTCGAAGGGCGTGCTGGGTGGCGTCGGCGATATCGGCGTCAATCTGAACGTCGCGGCGCAGCAATTGTCGGACTTCGGCACGCTGTCGACGCTGGGCTATGGCCTGCGCTGGCAACCGGTGAAGGCGGTACAGATACTGGCGTCGGCCAATCAGGATCGCGCCGCGCCGACAGGATCGCAGATCACCGATCCGCTGATTTCCACGCCCAACGTTTCCGTCTTCGACTATGCGACCGGGCAGAGCGTGTTCGTGACCCAGTTGTCGGGCGGTAACGCATCCCTTCGTGAGAGCGTGCGCGACCAGTTCCGCCTCAGCGCGACGGTGAAGCCGTTCGAGAAGCCGAACCTGACGCTGACGGCGACCTATCTCAACAGCCGCACCAGCAACCCGATCGCCGCCTTCCCGACGCCGACGCCCGCGATCGAGGCTGCCTTCCCGCAACGCTTCCTGCGCGATGCCGACGGCAATCTGTTGCAGGTCGACGCCCGACCGATCAATTTCCTCCGATCGCAGAGCGAGCAACTGCGCTGGGGCTTCGACCTGTCCATCTCGCTCAAGTCGCATATCCAGAAACTGATGGAGGCGTGGCGCGCATCGGGCGGCCGGCCCGAGGATCGTCCGGCCGAATTGAAGGCGCTGATGGGCAATCAGCGCCCCCGCAATCAGGGCGGCCAGGAAGGCGGCCCGCCGCCGGGCGACGGCAGCGGCGATCGTCCCCGTGGCGAAGACGGCGCGCGCGCAGGCGGCGATGGCCCCCGTGGCCCCCGCGGACCGGGCGGTGGATTTGGCGGCGGGCGCGGTCCGGGCGGCGGTGGCGGCGGACGTCTGAGCTTCAGCCTCTACCACACCTGGCATCTGGAGGAGAGCATCCTGATCGCGCCGGGCGTGCCGGAACTCGACCTGCTGAACGGCGATGCCACCGGATCGTCGGGCGGCCAGCCCCGGCACGAGATCAAGGCGCGGATCGGCTATTCCAACAACGGCCTTGGCGCACGGCTGGGCGTCGACTGGGAAAGCGGCACCCATGTCGATGGCGCGCTCGGTGGCAGTTCGCGGCTCGACTTCGGCAGCCTCGCGACCGCGAACCTGCGCATCTTCGCCAATCTGGGGCAGATGCCGCAACTGACGAAGAACGCCCCCTTCCTGCGCGGCGCGCGTGTGTCGATCGGCATCGACAATATCTTCAATCAGCGGCGCGAAGTACGCGACGCGACCGGCGCGACGCCGCTGCGCTATCAGCAGGATTATCTCGACCCGCTGGGCAGGACCATATCGATCAGCTTCCGCAAGCTCTTCTTCCCCAATTTCGGCGCCGGAAACCGGCCGCGTGGTTAAATGATCGTTAGCTACGCCTAAAGCCCATCATTCCCCGGCCGTTATGATCGCATGTAACGAGTTGGGGAGATTGGGGATGAAACCCGTGAGGCTTGTGGTCGTCGACGATTCGCTGACCATCCGCGCGATGATCGAGACGCTGCTGGAGAAGGACCGCCGCGTCGAGGTGGTCGGCATCGCCAGCAATGGAGAAGAAGCGATCGAGATGGTCCGGCTGGAAAAGCCCGACGTCGTGACGCTCGACATCGCCATGCCCGGAAGGGACGGCTTGGCGGTGCTGGACGAGATCATGGACATGGACCCCTGCCCCGTCATAATGCTGTCCAGCCTGATGCGCGAGGGCGCACCGATCGTCGCCGAAGCGATGGACCGGGGTGCAGCCGCCTGCTTCAACAAGGCGATGATCGTGCGCGAGGCGAAGCATTTCCTGACCCTGATCCGCACCGTCGGGCGCGGTTTGGCCGTGGTCGAGGAACCTATGCCGATCGCGGCCTAACTCTCCGACAGACAGGCCTCGGCGAGGGCGGTGACATGGCTGAGATCGGTGCCGCAGCAGCCTCCCCAGATGGTCAGGTGCGGAAAGCGGGTGCGCAGATCGCGGTGCAGGGCGGCAAACTCGGCAACGTCGCCCTTGTCCAGCTGCGTCATGGCATCCAGTTCGGCATGGCTGCATTTCGACGCATTCGCGCGCACACCCCGGATGCGCCCGGTCCATTCGGCCTGCCCGTCCAGCACCGGCGCGAAATGGGTCGGATGAGCGCAATTCAGCATATAATAGGCCGGATAGGCGCAAGTCGCGGCATCGACCGCATCGATGGCCCCTGACAGGCTATCTCCCGTTGGCAGGCGCCCATCGGTTTCCACAGTGAAGCTGATGACGATATTCGCGCCCAGTTGCTGCGCCGCACGCGTCAGCCCGATGGCTTCGGGGATATTGGTCATGGTGATGGCGCTCAACATGTCGGCGCCCGCATCGTGCAGTTGCCGCGCCTGACAAAGATGATAGGCGCGCGCCTCATCCGCCAACATGATCCGTCCCGCCTGATAGCCGTCACCCCGCGGCCCGATGCAGCCACTGACGATGATGTCGGCGATGTGCGCCCGATAATCCTCTCGCAACCGCACCAGCATCGACACGGCATGATCATTCAGCCGCGCCAGTTCCTCATCATCCATCTCCAGCGGCTCGGCCCAATCGGGACTCGCGCGCCATGTCGCACTTTCCAGGATGATCCCCGTCCCCAACCGCTTCGCGAGATCGAGGAAGCCGCGAAAATACTCGTCCAGCGCCTGCCGCCCCTCCTCGCTCTGAAGCAGGGTGATCGACGCGAAACAGGGCAGGTCCAGCCCCCGGTTGAAGAGCATGTCGGTTTCAAGCCCGGCATCGGTCAGGAAGGGGCGATCCAGTTGCGGCAGCCGTGAAACGGACATGGGCATTCTCCCTGAAAGCCCGTGGCTAAGTCCGGTCTATACTCCAACAGAGCGACTGCGGCCAGCCGCCGTCAGGACGCGAGCGAGCGCGGCTGCGGTTGCGGCTGGCGCAGGTCGGCCAGGTCGATGGGGCCGGAGAATTCCACGCCCATGCGGTCGTCCTTCGACCAGCGCGCCGTTGCCTTCACCCGGATATGCTCGGTCAGTTCGATCGCGAAGACGGTGCCTGCCGGCACGTTCCACAATCCCTCTACCAGGGCACCGGTGGCGGAAATATTGCGCACGCGCCCCGTATAGACATGACCGTCATGATGGATCGCGACGGTGCGCAACATGGTCTTGCGCTCGGGCCGGCTCGATTGAAAACCGTTGGGCGCGGCCGCCGTGCTGCCGCCGCGATGGGTGACGAGCACGGCGTCGGCCAACATCGGCTTGCCGTAGATATAGCCCTGGATATGGCTGCATCCAAGCTGACGGATCAGTTCCAGCTCGTCCTGCGTCTCCGCACCTTCTGCGGTCGTATCCATGCCCAGCGCCTCGGCCAGGCTGACGATCGCCTTGATGATCGCGCTATTGCGATTGCCCTTGATCGCGGCGCCGCGCACGAAGCTCTGGTCGATCTTGATCTTGTCGAACGGCGCCTTCTTCAGATAGCCGAGCGACGAATAGCCAGTGCCGAAATCGTCGAGCGCCAGCCGGACGCCCAGCGCCTTCAGCCGCGCAAACATCGAATCAGTGCCGTCATTGTCATTCAGGAAGACGCTTTCGGTAATTTCCAGCTCCAGCCGCTCGGGCGCCAGTTGCGCTCCGGCAAGGGCGTTCATGACCGTAGAGGGGAAACCCGGATTGGCGAACTGGGTCGGCGATACGTTGACGGCGACCCGAATGCCGTCGGGCCATTGCAACGCATCGCGACAGGCAGTGCGGAGCACCCATTCGCCGATCGGCGCGATCAGGCCCGTATCTTCTGCGATGGGGATGAACATCGCCGGAGAAATCGCCCCCCGCGTCGGGTGGTTCCAGCGCAGCAGCGCCTCATAGCCGGTAATCTGCTCGGTCTTGGAAGATACCACCGGCTGATAAACCAGATGAAGCCCATCGGCGGCAAGCGCATGACGCAGATCTTCTTCCAGCTTGCGCCGGTCTTCCGCATCGGCATGCATGTCCGACGAATAGAAACGATGCACCCCCCGGCCATTGCCCTTGGCCGCATAAAGGGCAAGGTCCGCATTGCGGATCAGCGCGTCGGCGGTGACGCCATCCTGCGGGCAGGAGGAGATGCCGATCGACACGCCGATAACCACGGCCGTGCCCTCGATCGAATAGGGTTGCGAGATGCTGGTGATGATGAGTTGCGCCAGCAGAGCCAGTTGCCCCTGCTCCTGATGGCCGGGCAGCAATATCTTGAACTCATCGCCCCCCTGACGACCGACAAGCCCCTTGTCACCCACCACGCGCTGCAAGCGCTGGCTGACCTGACGCAACAATGCATCGCCGGCCGGATGGCCCAGCGTGTCGTTGACGGTCTTGAACCGGTCGAGGTCAAGCATCATCAGCGTGCATTCGCCCCGTCGCCCCTGCCGCTCGGCCACGGCCTGCTCCAGCGATCGAAGCATCTGGATGCGATTGGCGAGGCCCGTCAGCGAATCGAACTGGGCCAGCCGATTCACCTCCGCCTGGCTGCGGCGCATTTCGGTGAGGTCGGTACCCGATCCACGGAAGCCATGGAACTGGCCATATTCGTTGAACACCGGCTGGCCGGAAATCGACCACCAGCGCTCCTCTTTCGACATGGCTGCGCAGACCGCGATATCGGAAAAGCCGGTGCGTGCGGACAGGTGGAAGCCCAGCGTCCGCTCGCCATCGCCCTGCTGCTTGTCCCCCTGGCGGATGATATCTGTGACCGGCTGACCGATCAGGCCGCCCTTCGGCATGTCCAGCGTCTGCGCCAGCGTGTCCGAAATATAGGTCAGGCATCCCTGTCGGTCGGTTTCCCAGAACCAGCCACGCCCTGTGCGCTCATGTTCCTGCAACAGGCGGTCGGATCGCTGCGCGCGCAAATCCTGCCGGTGTCGCTCGATCGCCCGCTCGCGATCAGCCGTCCCCTGCCGGATCGTCGCGATCGTCATCACGAATACGCAGCTCGCCATCAGGCCGACCTGCGTCATGCCTGCCTTCTCCACCACCGATACCAGCAGGGCACCCAGAAAATAGCTGATCCCAAGCAACCGGCGATCGCCGAAGATGCAGACCGCGAGCAACGCCACCGCCAGTTCCGGCACCGCCGCCAGGAAAATCGCGTCCGACGCCGCCTTCGGTTCGCCATTCAGCCACAGGCTGTAGGTAAGCCCCGAAAGGAACACCAACGGCAACATCACCCAATTCTGAACATGCGGCATGAGTTGCCGGAAGCGTTGCTGGCGCGGCAGCAGCATCAGTACCGAATCCACCAGCAGCATCGCGGCCAGCACAGCCGCCTGCGCCAATTCGCTGAAATGGTAGAAGGGCAAATTGAGCAAGGCGACGACGCAGACCTTGGCCAGCAGAATAAGCGGCCAGAGACGTGCGATATGGACGAACGCGCCGGAAATCCAGGAGGCCGCGACCTCCGTACCGCTCCGCGCCAGACCCAGCGCCACCATCAGGGTGATGGGACTGGCAGGACCGTCGGAGGAGGAAGCACGCGTAGAAGACATGCCCATGTTACTAGCAGGCAGTCGTTGACAGAGAATTACTTCGCCGCCGTCAATATTGGCGGCGGCGAAGCTTCATCTGTCCAGCGGGTTCTAGACCCGCATCGGCATCAATACATAGAGCGCCGGGCTCGCGTCGCTTTCGCGGATCAGGGTCGGCGCAGCCGCATCGGCCAGATGCAGCTCGACCAGGTCGGCGTCGATCTGGCCAAGGATATCCAGCAGATAGCGGGCGTTGAAGCCGATATCGAAACCCTCGCCCTGGAACGCGCCGGGTACTTCCTCCGCCGCCGTGCCGTTTTCCGGGCTGGTGACGGACAGCGTGATCTTGTCCTTGTCGAGGCTCATCTTGACCGCGCGGGTCTTTTCGGTGGCAATGGTCGCGACGCGGTCCACGCCTTCCTCGAAGCTGCGCGGATCGATCTTGAGCAGCTTGTCGTTCGCAGTCGGAATGACGCGGCTGTAATCGGGGAAGGTACCGTCGATCAGCTTGCTGGTCAGGATCGCACTACCCAGGCCGAAGCGGATCTTGCTGGCCGACAGCGAAATCGCGACCGACCCCTCGACCTCGTCAAGCAGCTTGCGCAGTTCGCCAATGCATTTGCGGGGTATGATGATGCCCGGCATCCCATCGGCGCCATCGGGACGCGGCACGGTGACGCGGGCGAGACGGTGGCCATCGGTCGCCGCAGCCTTCAACACCGGCTGTCCCTCGTCGGAGACGTGGAAATAGATGCCGTTCAGATAATAGCGCGTCTCTTCGGTCGAGATGGCGAAGCGCGTCTTGTCGATGATCTGCTTGAGCGTTTCGGCCGGCAGTTCGAAACTGGTCGGCAGGTCGCCCTCGGCAATGACCGGGAAGTCGTCGCGCGGCAGGGTCGACAAGTTGAAGCGGGCGCGGCCGGCCTGGATCAGCATTTTGCCATCGGCCGCATGCAGCGACACCTGGCTGCCTTCGGGCAGCTTGCGGGCGATGTCGAACAGGGTGTGGGCGGAAATGGTGGTAGACCCGGCCTGTTCCACCTGCGCCGACACACTTTCCACCACTTGCAGGTCGAGGTCGGTCGCCATCAGCTTGATCGCGCCATCGGCCGATGCTTCGATCAGCACGTTGGACAGGATTGGAATCGTATTGCGCCGCTCGACCACCGACTGGACGTGGCTCAGGCTCTTGAGGAGCGTTGCGCGTTCGATGGTGGCCTTCATGTCCCTGTTCTGTCCGTTCTTTTAAGCCTTTAGCCAGGGATTCGGTCGAATCCCGGCGACAATGATGGATGCTTCTTCATAACCACTGTTGCGACTTGGGCAAGCGTCGCCTTCACGCTTTCGTATCAGCATGCTTGCAAAAGCGAACCGCTTGGGCTTTGCCGGGGGAATGCGCTGCGCCCTTGCTCTATCGACCCTGACGCTGCTCATGGCGACGCCCGCCGGTGCGCGCGATTCGCTCGGCATTTTCGAGAATTGGGGCGCCTTTCGCGATCCCGGTGCGCCACGCTGCTTCGCCATTGCCGAGCCGGTGGCGCGGCGTGGGCAGGCGCGCAAGGGCTTCGCCTCGGTCGGCAACTGGCCGCGCCAGCGGGTGCGCGGGCAACTCCATATCCGCCTCAGCCGCACCCGCTCAACACAGGCGCCGGTGACATTGAGCGTCGGCGAGCGCCGCTTCACCCTGGTCGCGGGACAGGTCGACGCCTGGGCACCAGACGCCCGCAACGACGCACAGATCATCGCGGCGATGCGTTCCGCCAGCAGCATGAGCGTGCAGACGGTCGGCGCGGACGGACGCGCCTTTGCCGATAGCTACGCGCTTCGCGGGGCGGCAACGGCGATCGACGCGGCGGCGCTGGGATGCGCCCGCCTGCGCTGATGTAACGGCCCTTTAAAATTCCGGTAAAATCGACTATGTGCGCGGCCATGCAGACAGCCGCCAGCCCCCTCATGCCGATTCCCGGCCATATCGATCCTGTGCCCGTGCCTCGTGCGGTGACACCCCGTGAGGACGGGCGCGTCGACCTGATGGGCCTGTCGCGCCCGCAGATCAAGGGCGTGCTGGAGGAAGCGGGGCTGGACGTGAAGGCCGCCAAGCTGCGCTCCAAACAGCTGTTCCATTGGCTCTATCATCGCGGCGTCACCGATTTCGAGGCGATGACCGATCTTGCCAAGCCGATGCGCGGCTGGATGGCCGAACGCTTCGTCGTCGGTCGCCCGCAGGTGGTGGAGGCGCAGGTGTCGTCCGACGGCACCCGCAAATGGCTGCTCCGCTCGGACGACGGGCAGGATTATGAAATGGTCTTCATCCCCGATGCGGACCGCGGCACGCTGTGCGTGTCCAGTCAGGTCGGCTGCACGCTCAATTGCAGCTTCTGCCATACCGGCACCATGCGGCTGGTGCGCAACCTGACGCCGGGCGAGATCGTGGGGCAGGTCATGCTGGCGCGTGACGCGCTGGGCGAATGGCCCAAAGGCAGCATGGCGTCGGCCAATGACGATGAGACGGACGAGACGTCGCAATATACGTCGGACGGCCGGATGCTGACCAACATCGTGATGATGGGCATGGGCGAGCCGCTCTATAATTTCGATCATGTGCGCGACGCGCTGAAGGTGGTGATGGACGGCGACGGCCTAGCCCTGTCCAAGCGCCGCATTACCCTGTCGACCAGCGGCGTCATTCCGATGATGGCGCGCGCGGGCGAGGAAATCGGCGTCAATCTCGCCGTCTCGCTCCATGCCGTGACCAAGGATGTGCGCGACGAACTGGTACCGATCAACAAGAAATATGGCATCGAGGAACTGCTTCAGGCCTGTGCCGACTATCCCAGCGCCAACAACGCCCGACGCATCACCTTCGAATATGTCATGATCAGGGACAAGAATGACAGCGACGAGGATGCGCGCGAGCTGGTCCGCCTGCTGCGCCATTACAAGCTGCCGGCCAAGGTCAACCTGATACCGTTCAATCCTTGGCCTGGTACCGACTATGAATGTTCGACGCCGGAGCGGATCAGGCGCTTTTCCGACATCGTGTTCGAAGGCGGCATCAGCGCGCCGGTGCGCACCCCGCGCGGCCGCGACATCATGGCGGCGTGCGGCCAGCTCAAGTCCGCGAGCGAGAAGAAGAGCAAGGCTGAACTCAAGCGCCTGGCCGAAGAAAAGCAAGCCGCGCTCGGATGATCCGGGGCTGACAGGCTGCGCCCATGGGCGCGACACGAAACCCCGCCCGAAACGGCGGGGTTTTCTTTTTTGGGGGAAGATGATGACCGACGACGACATCGACATGCTGGCCGAGGACTTTCTGGCCTGCGCTCTGCCCAAGGAACGCTGGACGCATGAGGCGCATTTCGCGACCGCACTCTCGCTCATCCTGAAACGCCCCGACATTCGGCCGGAGCGCGACATGCCGGACATGATCCGCCGCTACAATGAAAGCGTCGGTGGCGTGAACAGCGACACCAGCGGCTATCATGAGACGATCACCCAGGCCTCGCTCCATATGGCGCGCCGCCTGATCGCTGGGCTCCCCGATGGCGTGACACCCGCGGCCGCCCTTACCGCGCTGATGGCTTCGCCGCTGGGCAACAAGGACTGGCCCTTCACCTATTGGTCGCGCGAACGGCTGATGTCGGTGGAAGCGCGGCGCGACTGGGTAGCGCCGGATGTGCAGCCGCTGCCCGCATAGTTATCCACATAGAAAAAGGGCGGCCCGTGAGGACCGCCCTTCTCCTGCTTTGATCTTCCGAGAGGGATCAGAAGCGGAAACCGACGCCAACCAGGCCGGCGTCACGGCCGCCGATGTTGGCTTCATATTCGCTGCGCTGATATTCAGCCGAGATGTAGGTGTTCGGGGTCACGGCATATTCCAGACCACCGCCGTAGCGGACGCCTTCGAACGACGCGCCGGCGCCGCTGACGTCGATGCGGGTGTTGGCATAGCCGACCTTGCCGAACGCCAGAACCTGCGGCGTCAGGGTGTAGCCGAGGCGGACCGAAGCGGCCAGGTCACGGCTGACTTCCGCACCGGCGCCAGCGCTGGTGGTGCTGTCGCTGAACGACACTTCGGGACCGAAGGTCACGCCGTTGGTGACGGCGAGGTCATAGCCGGCGGTCACGCCGTAGGTGAAACCGTCACGGCCGTCGAACTTGTCGTAGCCCAGCGTCACGCCCGCGCGCGGCCCGGTGAAGGGCGCAGCGTCCTGAGCGAAAGCAGGAGCGGAGAAAGCAGCGGCAGCAGCAATCGCTGCGAAAATCACAGTCTTCATAAAGTCCTCGATATTATTCTTGTCGCCGTGACTTAGGTATTCATCCGGCGTTCAGGTTCGATGCAAAGCAATCATGAACTTATTCTCACGATTCCTCCTGCTTCTTTTCTCTCTATTATCAGAGAGAGAAGAGCGCGATCTGCATCTTGATCGTGCAAGGGCCATCTAGGATCGCCCGATTGAGTTGCAAAGGGGTTAGGCCTTTATTTCAATCAATTTCGCCCCTTGTGTTGCAAAACGGTTACAGCCCACTTTACATGCCCTTGACAAAGGCGACTCTGGACCCGCGTCGAAAATCGGATAGGATCACACCATGGACAGCCCGATCGACAGCATCAATGCGATCGTCAGGCGTCACCGCCTGTCCACCCGTCTATGGCACTGGCTGAACGCGCTGCTGCTCTACATATTGTTCAGCAGCGGCCTCGGCATCTTCAACGCCCATCCGCGCCTCTATTGGGGGCAATATGGCGCCAATTTCGACCATGCCTGGCTGGAGCTGGACCGCTTTCCCGGCTGGATCACCCTGCCCGGTCACTATAGCCTGGCCTTGTCGCGCCACTGGCATTTGGCTGCCGCGCCGATCTTCGCCTTCGCCCTGCTCCTCTACATGCTCTGGAGCCTCGCCAACCGGCATATTGCCCGCGACCTTGCGTTCCGCCGCGGCGATCTGGCGCCGCGCCATGTCTGGCAGGATATCAGGAATCATGCACGGCTGCGCTTCCCCACCGGCAAGGATGCGCTGCGCTACAATATCCTTCAGAAGGCCAGCTATATCGGCGTGATCTTTGTCGCGTTGCCGCTTGTCATCCTGACCGGCCTCACCATGTCGCCGGGCATGAACGCGGCCTGGCCCTGGCTGGTCGAACTGTTCGGCGGGCGGCAGTCGGCGCGATCGATCCATTTCCTCACCGCCTTCGCGCTGGTCGCCTTCTTCCTCCTCCATATCCTGATGGTGCTGCTCGCCGGGCCGGTGAACGAGTTGCGGTCGATGATCACAGGCCGTTATCGCCTGCCCAAGGCCAAGTCCGGGGTGACCCGATGATCCTCACCCGCCGCACCCTCCTCCTCGGCGCGACCGCCTCGCTTTCAGGTTGCGACCGGCTCGCCCGCAACGCGAATTTCCGAGAGGCGCTCTTTTCCGCCGAAAATTTCCACAAGTGGGCGCAACGCAGCCTGATGGCCCGCGATGCGCTGGCGCAGGAATTCAGGCCCGACCAGATTTCCCCCTTTTTCCGCGCCAACGGCACCGCGAACCCCAACACGCCCGAATATAAGGCGATCTGGCGCAGCGGCTTTACCGACTGGCGGCTGCGCGTCGATGGCCTGGTGGCGCGGAGATTGTCGCTTTCGCTGTCGCAGTTGCGCGGCCTGCCCCATCGCGAACAGATCACCCGCCATGACTGCGTCGAAGGCTGGAGCGCGATCGGCAAATGGCGCGGCGTGCCGTTGAAGACCATTCTCGACGGCGCGGGCCTGCGCGACCGGGCGCGCTATCTCGTCTTCCACTGTGCCGACACGATGGGCAGCGGCCAGCCCTATTATGAGAGCATCGACCTCACCGACGCCTTCCACCCCCAGACCATCCTCGCCTTCGCGCTCAACGACCGGCCGCTGTCGGTCGCCAACGGTGCGCCGCTCAGGCTGCGGGTCGAGCGGCAACTGGGCTACAAGCAGGCCAAATATCTGATGCGGATCGAGGCGGTGGAGAGCCTTTCGAGCGTCGGCAGGGGCAAGGGCGGCTATTGGGAAGACCATGCCGGCTATGATTGGTATGCGGGCATTTGACGCCTGCGAAACGACATGACAGGGTAGCGGCATGAAACTGTTTGAACGTGTTCTCAAGCGGTTGGTCTCGCGCGGCCAACTCACCGTCCATTATCATAACGGAGGCAGCTTCACCGTCGGGCAGCCCGATCCGGCCTTCCCCAATCTTGCGCTTCGCTTCAAGGACGGGCGCGTTCCGCTCGACATCATCAAGGATCCGCGCCTTGGCATGGCCGAAGCCTGGATCGACGGCCGCGTCGCCATCGAAGGCGGCGGCATCATGGAATTCGTGTCCATGATCCGCGCCAACAATCCCTGGGAACAGGGCCGCTCCATCGATGCCAAATCCTTCGTCAGCCGCAGCTTCAAGTCCGCCCGCCAGAAATTCTGGCGCCTCAATCACAAGAGCCGTTCCAAGGCGAACGTCGCCCATCATTATGATCTGTCGGGCGCACTCTACGCCCTCTTCCTCGACCGCGACCGCCAATATAGCTGCGCCTATTTCCCCGACGCGGCAAATGAGGCTGGCATCAGCCTGGAACAGTCGCAGGAGGACAAGAAGGCGCATATCGCCGCCAAGCTGCATCTGAAGCCCGGCATGAAGGTGCTGGACATCGGTTGCGGCTGGGGCGGCATGGCGCTTTATCTGCACCGCACCTGCGGCGTGGACGTGACCGGCATCACCCTGTCGGAAGAGCAGCTGAAAGTCGCGCGCCAGCGCGCCGAAGAGGCCGGCGTCGCCGACCATGTCCGGTTCGAATTGATCGACTATCGCGACATGCAGGGGCCGTTCGACCGGATCGTGTCGGTCGGCATGTTCGAACATGTCGGCACCGCCCATTTCCGCACCTTCTACAACAAGTGCCGCGACCTGCTGGCGCCTGACGGCGTGATGCTGATCCACACGATCGGCCGCATCGACGGGCCGGGCATCACCGACGCCTTCACCCAGAAATATATCTTCCCCGGCGGCTATATCCCCGCCCTGTCGGAGATGATCCAGGGCAGCGAGGGCACCCGCCTGATGGTGACGGACGTGGAGGTGCTGCGCATCCATTACGGCCTCACCATCCGCGAATGGTATAAGCGCACCATGGCGCACAAGGCGGATATCGTTGCCCTGTATGACGAACGCTTCTTCCGCCTCTGGACCTTCTATCTCGCCGGCGCGGCGACCGTGTTCGAACATGGCGGCATGGTGAATTATCAGGTCCAATATGTACGCGACCGCCGCGCTCTGCCCATCACCCGCGACTATATACAGGAAGCGGAAGCCGCACTGCGAGGGCGTTGAAACGCATTAACCGTCGCTGACAGCCACGTTCCCGACCGGTTCAGTCAGCCGCGCGCATTCTCCTCCTCACACCCCCCCAAGGGGTTAAGGAGGAGAAACGACATGAAATTTTTATGGAAAAGCGTAGCCGCGCTGACCCTTGCCGTTGCCGGACTCGGCGCGGCGACGGTGCCTGCCCAGGCACTGGACAACCGCCATGGCTGGCGCGGCGATCGCGACGGTCGATGGGATGGCCGTAGAGACAGGCGCTGGGACGATCGCCGCCACTGGCGCGGCGACCGGCGCGACTGGAGGGGCCATCGCGGCTACGACCGGCGCTATGGCTATCGCCAGCGTTGCTGGAACGAATGGCGCTACGACCATTATCGCGACCGTCGCGTGCGGGTGCGCATCTGCCGCTGACGCGCCCATGGCCTTCGTATCGAGCGCAGCCGAAAGGCCGGCCATGGCCTGACTCGGCTTCGCTCGATACGGAAGATCGACGGATCATTGAACCGACTGGCCGCTTCCGGCATTTTCACCCGCATGACTGACCCCATGCCCGTGATTCAGAGCCTCCTGTCGGGCCTCCCGATATTCCTGCTCCATCTTGGCAGCGCCACCCTGGTCTGGCTGGTGGCGCTGGCCCTCTATCTGTGGATAACCCCGCATGACGAGTTCGCGCTGATCCGAGCGGGAAATGAGGCCGCCGCCATCTCTCTGGGCGGGGCGGCGATCGGCCTTGCCGTGCCTTTGGGCTTCTGCCTAGCCGGGTCGGTCAATGTCTGGGACATCGTCATCTGGGGCAGTGTCACGCTGGTCCTGCAACTCATTGCCTTCCGCCTCGTCGATTTCCTGCTTGGCACCTTGTCCGCTCGGATCGAGGCGAACGAGCGGTCGGCTGCCATCTTCCTCGCCATGATGAAAGCGGCGATCGCCTGCCTCACCGCGGCCGCGGTGGCGGGCTGAACCGATGGCTCGTCCCGGCACGCGCAAGGGAGGATGCGGCTGCCTGCCCTTCGCGCTGGCCGGCCTCCTGCTGGTCGCCTGGCTGGGGCAGGATATCGCGCCGCCGCTGGAGATCGAACAATATGACCCGCGCTCGCCCCGCCGTCCGCTGCCCCAAGGGGGCGACGAGCAGTTCGTGATCGAGGACCGGCCCGGCGGCCCCGCCGATTCCATGGGCACCGCCTTCGCCGTCGATCGGGACGGTGCATGGCTGACCGCCGAACATGTCACCCATGGCTGCACCCGCGTGGGTCTGGAGGAGGGCCGCTTCGCCCGCCCGGT
Organism: Sphingobium sp.; assembly: GCF_035511395.1. Taxonomy (GTDB): domain Bacteria; phylum Pseudomonadota; class Alphaproteobacteria; order Sphingomonadales; family Sphingomonadaceae; genus Sphingobium. The sequence continues at coordinate 39,479 of NZ_DATKFP010000280.1, read as the reverse complement.
GTCGCGGGTGGTGGAAAGCCGGGAGGCGGACGCCGCACTGGTCCGCGACGGCCTGCCCAGCCCCGATGCCCTGCCCCTCTCCAGACGCGCGCCGCAACCGGGTACGCCGGGCTATCATATGGGCTTCCCCGCCGGTCAGCCAACCCTGGTCGTGTCCGAATTGATCGGGGCGGCCAGCGCACGCCGAGGCCGCAGCGATCTCACCCAGCCTGTGCTCGCCTGGGCGGAAAAGAGCCGCATTCCCGAAGGCGACGGCACGCTGTCGGGCATCAGCGGTGGCCCGATCTTTGCGGAGGACGGCCATGTCGTCGGCGTCAACAGCGCATCGACCGATCGGCGCGGTCGTATCCTCACCACGGCACCCGACGCCGTCGCCCGCCTCACCGTCGCCAGCGGCGCCGTGGACGATCACCCCGTCGCCTATCCCTTCGTCAGCCTGGCAGATGCGGAGAATCGCTTCGCCGCCTGGCTGGATCAGGGCGTCATCCGCCGGATTTTCTGCGATGTCGACGAACGGCGTGGCGGTTGACGGAATGGGCGTGGAGGCGCTAGGCGCAGCCCAAATTTCCAAGGATCCTGATCATGAGCGACACGCCTCCCAACCATCTGTCCACCAACCCGAAAAGCCCCCATTTCGACATGGATGTGCTTCAGCGCGGCATCGGCATCCGTTTCAAGGGGCGCGAGCGCAAGGATGTCGAGGAATATAATATTTCCGAAGGCTGGATCCGCGTCGCCGCCGGCAAGACCCGCGACCGCAACGGCAATCCGCTGACGATCAAGCTGAGCGGTGAAGTCGAAGCCTGGTTCGAGAACCCGGCCGAGGGCGAAGGCGAAAAGGCCGCTGACGCCGAATGAGCGATATTGGAAGGGCGCCGACTGGGGCGCCCTTTTTTTTCGAATGGCTTGAAATTGACCCGTTCGCTTCGAGCGAAGTCGTGAAGCGTTCAGACCTCTCCTCTTTCAGTTCAGCATCGTCTCGCGCTTCACGTCGGCGATGATCGCACTCAGCGTCCGGTCCGCCGGCGCGCTGTCGGCAAATTCGATTACGTTCATGTCGGTTTCCAGACGCGGCGCCGCCTTGCGCGCGACCTTTACCGGCATAGCGCGTTCTGCCGCCGGCTCGCGCATGTAGAGCGCTGCGCGACGTACCGCCGGCTTTTCGTCCACGTCCTCCATATCCGCCCTGGCGAAGCGCACGCTCGCACCCAGCGACGGATCGGGGGTAAAGTCGTGCAACTTCGCCTTGGCGGGATATATGAAGCCAAAGGTCGGGTTGATCCGCGCGCCCATCTGGCCGGTCGGACTGTGCCAGACGCGAACCTCGCTCCAGTCGCCATCGTCGGATACGTCGATCGCCAGCACATCTTCCTCGATCGCGCCGGGCACCGACCAGTTGGCATGACGAATCAGCACGCGCCGGTCGTCCAATATCCGGCTGACCACCGCGACATGGCCCAGTGTCATCGGCCCATAGGGTCGGAACGCCAGCACCGCGCCCTTTTTGGGCGTGTGTCCGCGCTTATACTGCCCCTCGGCCTGGTCCCACCAGGTCAGCGCATCGCCGCGTATCGCCACGCCCGACACGGTGCGGGCATAGGGTACGCATTGCAGCATCGCCGCGCCGAAGGCAGGCGCAGTCATCAGCCCGGACAGCAGTAGCGCCACTGCCCAGCTCGTCTTTCGAATCATCTGCGATCCCGAAATGTCAAGAATCGCCCCACCGGGAGCGACCCTAGAGCCGGGATGATTGGGAAAAGGTTAACGGCTCAGAAAGCAGCGCGGAGGCCAGCGCCCCCGGCATTGTCGGCCGAAGCGATGCGGACCGGCTGATCCAGGGTCTTGGGCGCATCGGCATAGATGAAGCCGTTGGCCGGGTTCGAACGCAGCCCCAGGCCGCCGATCGGGCCGTACCATACGCGGACGTCGGTCCAGTCATTGTTCGCCGACACGTCGACGGCGCGGACGTCACGCTCCACACCGCCGCGGTAGGACCAGTTGGCGTGGGTCAGCAACACTTCGCGGTCGTTGACGACCTTGCTCACCATGGCGACATGACCGACGGGCATGGAACGGCTGGACGAGAAGGACAGGACGGCGCCGACCCGCGGTTCATGGCCACGGTCATAACGACCTTCGGCCTGGCCCCACCAGGTGTTCGCATTGCCATGGATGTCGATACCGGAAACCTGACGGGCGAAGGGCGCGCACTGCAACACGGCGGCCGTGGCGGGAAGAGCGATCAGGGTCGAAAGCGCAAGAACAGATGCCGCGAAAACCGCGCGAAACTTGACGAACATCCGATTGCGACCCCGACTTTTTAAGAACTTAACCCCGTTGAGGCTCTTAGGGCAGACGCTGGACGAACCGACAAGTGCGGGGCGACGAGTCGTTTGATCGATGCGTTATACTGCGGAACGAAAAACGTGGCCGGCTGTTACTGTCAGCCGGGTTGCTGACGACAAGTCACTGAAAAGGCTGGATTCAGTTCCCGTCATCCACACCTGCCCGCCGGTTGCGGCCAAACGATCGAACAGCGCGGCTCGTCGCGACGGGTCGAGATGCGCCGCCACTTCGTCGAGCAGCAGGACCGGCGGCTGGCCCCGATCGGCAGCGACCAGCGCGGCATGGGCGAGCAGGATCGACAGCAGCAGCGCCTTCTGCTCTCCGGTCGAACAGAGGGCAGCGGCCTGCCCCTTGGCGACATGGGTGACGGCCAGGTCGTGGCAATGCGGTCCCGACAGGGTCCGTCCCGCCGCCGCATCGCGCCGCCGCCCGCGCGCCAGTCGTGGAGCGAGCGGCTCGTCGCCCCCCTCCTCCCCCTCGATCGCGATCAGCGGCCGGGCGAACGGCTCGTCGGGCTGATCGGCCAACACATGGTTGAGCCGCGCGACCAGATCGGTCCGCGCGTCGGCCAGCGCTGCGCCATGCTCGTCCATTTGCGCCTCCAGCGCGGTCAGCCAGACCGGATCGGCGCGACGCAGGTCGGCCAGCAGCCGGTTGCGCGCGCGCATCGCCGCGTCATAGCGCGCGCTGTGCGCGGCATGGCCCGGATGCAGCGCCAGCGTCAGCCGATCGAGGAAGCGACGCCTCCCACCCGGACTGTCGAGGAACAGCCGGTCCATCGCCGGGGTCAGCCAGACGATCGAGAGATGCTCGGCCAGCGCGTTCGCCGAAGAGGCGACGCCACCGACCCGCACCTGCCGACGGTCGGGACTGGCGGGCGCGACGCCGGTGCCCAGCACCACCCCGTCCACCTCCGCCGCGATGCCGAAACCGCCACCACCATCCTGCCGCGCCATGGCGCTCAGCGGGACGCCGCGCAGGCCACGCCCCGGCGCCAGCATCGACACAGCTTCCAGTATATTGGTCTTGCCCGCGCCGTTGTCGCCGGTCAGCAGGATGAAGGCGTGATCGGGCAGGATCAGCGCATCCGCATGGTTGCGGAAATCGCTCAGGGTCAGGCGGCCGATCATGGCGAGGCTGTAGCGGGGAGCAGCCGCGGGGGAAAGACCCGTTTGCAGCGCACGCCGCCAAGTCGAGGAATCAGGCAGGCGGATAAGCTGGAGGACGGATTGGCGTGGATTTAATTCATGGCCGCTCCTCGCCGATACCGGCCAACAAAAAGGGCGCCCTCGGGCGCCCTTTCCGTTCGTACCTTGAAAGGCCGATTACTTCTTCAGCGTCAGGCCGCCGAAACGCTTGTTGAAGCGCGCCACCTGGCCGCCGGTGTCCAGCTGGCGGTTGCCGCCCGTCCAGGCCGGGTGCGACTTGGGGTCGATGTCGAGCGCCAGCGTGTCGCCTTCCTTGCCCCAGGTCGAGCGGGTCTGGAAGGTGGTGCCGTCGGTCATCTGAACGGTGATCATGTGGTAGGCGGGGTGGGTATTGGCCTTCATGGCGATATGCTCCTTTGATGGCCGGTTTCCGACCGGCCGGATGCGGTAAAATGCGAAGGCGCGCCGTTAGCGGTTTCGGCGCGCCTTTGCAAGAATTTTGCAAGGATAAGCCGCCGCGCCACGATCGGCAACGCGGCGGACGATATCAATCCTTCGGCGGATCGGTGATCATGGCGACGAAATTGGCTTCCGATGCCAGCTTGCCGTCGATCATCGCCTTGCCGCTGAACTTGCAGATCGCACCGCGATTCTGAGTCACTTCGACATGAAGGTCGAGCAGGCAGCCCGGCTCCACCGGCGAACGGAACTTCGCGCCGTCGATGCTCATGAAATAGACGAGCTTGCCGCTATCGGCGAGGTTCATCGATTCCACCGCCAGCACGCCCGCCGCCTGTGCCATCGCCTCGACGATCAGCACGCCGGGCATGATCGGCCGGGTGGGGAAATGCCCCTGGAAGAAAGGTTCGTTCACCGACACCGCCTTGATCGCGTGGATCGACTGGTTGGGCACCAGCGAAACCACGCGGTCGATCAGCAGCATCGGGTAACGGTGCGGCAGCGCGGCCATGACCCGACGGACATCCATCGGGCCAAGGGCGTTCGTTTCAACGTCGGCCGTCATTCAGATCAGCGCGACTTGGGCGCCTGCGCCGGGGTCGCCGGAGCAGCGGCTGCACCGGCCTGGCCCTGACGGCCCGGCTGCCAGCCGGCCGGCGGGGTGATGCCGACGCTCGGCACCAGCGCGTTGAGTTCGGTCACGACCGACGCGGTGATGTCGACGGTGGGCTGGTAGGAGACGGTGGCCTCGGGGTTCAGGACCAGGTCGACCTTCGCCTTGGTCATCGCGGCCTTGAGCGCGTCGGAGAGCTTCGCGGTGATCTGCTCCTCGACATAGGCGTTGGCGAGCGCGATCGGCTGGCCCAGCTTCTGCAATTCGGCCTGGGCGGCCTGCTGCGACTGCTGGAACTGCTGATACTGTGTCTCGATCGCCGGGGTCGGCTTGCCGCCGGCAGCCTTCAGGGCAGCCTGGAGCGCGTCGCCCTTGGTCTTGAGGTCGGTATCGATCGCCGTCTTGCGCGCGTTGAATGCGTCGATCTGCGGCTTGTAGGTGGTCTGCATCTGCGTGCGCGCCGTGGTGTAGGCGGCGCTGGTGCCGACGGCGCCCTGCAAGTCGGCGACGGCGATGCCGGTCTTCGACTGGGCAGAGGCCGGAACGGCGGTCAGAGCCAGGGTGGTCACGGGCGCCAGGATGAGCGCTGCTGCTTTAACAATGGTCTTCATTAGAACTGAGTCCCCACATTGAAGGTGATGAGCTTGTTGTCGTCCCCTGGTTCCTTGAGCAGGGCCTTGGCGATGTCGATCCGGAACGGGCCGAAAGGCGAGTTCCAGTTGACGCCAAAGCCCACCGACAGACGCGGCTTGAGCGTGTCGCCGAGATATTCTTCTTCGAACGCGCCGCCGGCATAGGTGGCGGTCGAACCGACTGCGGGCGTGTCGCAATTGCCGACCGACGGCGCCCGAACGCTCGTGGACGTCGTTCCCGTAGTGACGGTGCAATAGCCGGCGAAATTGATCGTGCCCGGATTCTTCAGACCGGCAACCGCGCCGGCATCCATGAAGATCGACGGGCGCAGACCCATTTCGCGTGCGCCCGAACCCAACGGGATTTCCACTTCGGCACGCGCCAGATAGTAGATCTTGCCGCCCAGCGCGTCGTCCGAAACATTGTTGTTGTTGTTCTGGCGGACATAATTGCCGTCGCCGTCATCGACCAGATAATAGCGCTTTACGCGCGGGCCGACGCCGCGAATGTCGAAGCCGCGGAACTGCGGTTCGCCCAGGAAGAAACGATCAACCAGGCGGACTTTCTCAACCAGCTCGCCGGTGGCGTCGCGACGTTCGCCTTCCAGGCTGTGGATATAGCCGCCCTCGCCCGACAGCGAGAAGATGAAGCCGCCACCCAGCGGCACATATTTGGACGCGGCCAGACGCGTCTTCACATATTTGACGCTGCCGCCCAGGCCCGCGAAATCCTGGCTCAGCGTGATGCTGTTGCCGCGGGTCGCGCGGATGCGGTTATCGCGGGTATCGTAGATCAGCGAGTAGCCCACCGACGAAGTGGTGCGCTTGCCGATCGCGTCGCAGAGATAGCGGCCGGCCAGCAGCGGGTCGCAGACGCCGTTGGTATAATAGGTGCTCTTGTCCAGCGTCGTATCGTCGAAGTTCAGCTGATAGCGCAGCGCCAGAGACATATATTCGGTGATCGGCACGCCCGCGCGCAGCTGGAAGCCGGTCGACGTATTTTCATAGGTCGTGTCGCGGGTGTTGCTGGTCAGGTAGCGGAAGCTGTTGAGATCGCGGCGATAGATGTCGCCGCCCAGCGCGATATTCTTGTCCATGAAATAAGGCTCGGTGAAGCCCACTTCCACCGACTTCGAATAAGCCGAATAATTGACCGAGGTGCGCAGCTCCTGGCCCTTGCCGCGGAAGTTGCGCTGCGTGATCGAGGCCGCGACGATGAAACGTTCCAGCGACGAGAAACCGGCCGACAGCGACAGTTCGCCGGTCGACTTTTCCTGAACGTTGGTTTCCAGCACGATGCGGTCGGGCGCGGAACCCGGCTTCTGCTCGACGTCCAGCTTCTCCTGGAAGAAGCCGAGCGAGTTAATGCGGTCCTTCGAGCGCTTGACGAGGAAGCTGTTGAAGGCGTCGCCTTCGGCCAGACGGAATTCACGGCGGACGACCTTGTCCTGCGTCAGCGTGTTGCCGTTGATGTCGACCCGCTCGACATAGACGCGCGGCGCGTTGGCGATGCGGAAGTTGATCCCCATCGTCAGGTCTTCCTTGGACCGGTTGAAGTCCGGCGACACGTCGGCAAAGGCATAGCCGAACAGGCCCGCCGTCTCGCTCAGCGTGTCGACCGTATCCTCGACCTGCTTGGCGTTGTACCAGTCGCCCTTCTTCATCGGCAGGCGGCGGGTCAGGCTGTCGCCCGACAGGTCGCGAATGTCGGATTCGACCTTCACGTCGCCGAACTTGTAGCGGTCGCCTTCCTCGACGACATAGGTGATGATGAAGTCCTGCTTGTCGGGCGTCAGTTCCGCTACCGCCGAAATGACGCGGAAGTCGGCATAGCCTTCGGTCAGGTAGAACTGGCGCAGCTTCTGCTGGTCATAGGCCAGACGATCGGGATCGTAGCTGGTGCCGGACGAGAAGATGCGGAACCAACGCGACTGCTTCGTCACCATCTGGCTGCGCAGCTCGCCGTCCTTGAACTTCTCGTTGCCGATGATGTTGATCTGGCGAACCTTGGACTTGGGCCCTTCCGAGATTTCGAACACGATGTCGACGCGGTTCTGGTCCAGCTGGACCATCTTCGGTTCGATGGTCGCGGCGAAGCGGCCCTGGCGGCGATACAGCTCGACGATGCGGGCGACATCGGCGCGGACCTTGGACCGGGTGTAGATTTGGCGCGGAGCCAGTTTTATTTCAGGACGAATCTTGTCTTCCTTGAGGCGCTTATTACCTTCAAGGACGATACGGTTGATGACGGGGTTTTCCTTCACCTCCACCGTCAACGCGCCATTGTCGTTGCGGATCTGAACGTCGGCGAACAGTTCGGTTTCGTACAGGTCGCGCAGCGCCTGGTCCAGGCTCTCCTGGCTGTAGGGCTGGCCGACACGCAGCTTGGTGTAGGACAGCACCGTGTCCGGCTCCAGGCGCTGCGTGCCGGTCACGGTGACGGCGCTGATCGTGCCCTGTGCCACAGGCGCGGCGACCGGCGCCGTAGAAGCAGGCGCCGGCGCGGTCTGCGCCATGGCGGGAACCGCCGGCAGGCCCGCGATCATGGTCGTCGCCAACAGGACGGCCACCACCGGGCGCTGCCTCATGCTGCTCTTGTTCGCTGTCACCCGCACCACCTCAAAAACTCGAAAAAACATGTGTCTGCTGCAACAGACGCCGCCAAATGGCGCATCCCTGCCCGAAGCGCGTCAGCCGATCAAGCCGGAGAGACTCTTCCACAGGCCGAAAGACGATAAATCGTTGAAAGTTACCAGCAGCATCATCGCCATCAGCAGTGCCAGACCCGACCTGTAGGCCCATTCCTGCGCCTGCGGGCTGACCGGCCGCCGCTGCACCGCCTCGATCCCGTAGAACAGCAGATGGCCACCATCCAGCATGGGAATTGGCAAGAGGTTGATGAACCCCAAGTTAATCGAGATGAGCGCGGCAAAGAAGATGAAGCTCTCCAGCCCCAGCGTCGCCGCTTGCCCCGACACCTGCGCGATCTTCAACGGCCCGCCCAGTTCCTTGACCGACCGGCCGCCGCCGACGATCTGCCCCAGCGTTTCCACCATGGTGCGCACGATCTGCCCGGTCCGCTCGATCGCCACCACCGGCGCGCGCACCAGGCTGACCGGCACGATCACCGGATTGCCCGGCGCCAGGCCAAGGCGACCGACATTGAACTTGTTGCCGAAGCCGTCATCCTCGCTGACGCTGCCGATCCTGCCTTGCTGGATGATGCGCTGTCCGGCACGGTCGATCACAATCTCCACCGGCTCGCCGGGACGGATCTGGGCATAGAGGCGGATATCGTCGAAGGTCGCCATCTCGCGACCGCCCAGCGACAGGATGCGGTCGCCCGCCCTGATGCCCGCCGCTGCCGCCGCACTGCCGGCCTGCACCTGCCCGGCAACGGCCGGGGTCCGGCTTTCGCCATGGACGAAGGCGAAAGTCGCCAGGATCAGGATGGCGAAGAGGAAATTGATCGCCGGCCCGGCCGCTACGATCGCCGCGCGCTGCCACAGCGGCTTGCCGGGGAAGCTTTCCGCCCGATCCTTGGCCGGCATTTCCAGCCAGGCGGGATCGGTCATGCTCGCCGCGTTCATGTCGCCTTTGAAGCGGACATAGCCGCCCAACGGCAGCGCCGCGACGCGCCAGCGAGTCCCGCGCCGATCGACCCAGGCGAACAGCTCCGGACCGAAGCCGATCGAAAAGGCTTCCGCCTTCACCCCGCACCAGCGGCCGACCAGATAATGGCCCAGCTCATGCACGAAGACGAGCGGTCCGATGACCGCCACAAAGGCAAGCACGGTCAACAGGAAACCGGGATTCTGGATCAAGCCGTCAATCTTTCCATCACTTGGCCCGCCTGCCGGCGCGCCTGCGCATCCGCCGCCAGCACGTCGTCGATCGTGTCGGGCCTTGGAGCGCTATACCGCTCCAACACATCCTCCACAATCATGGCAATATCAAGGAAGCCGATGCGACCCGCGAGGAAAGCGGCGACCGCGACCTCGTTGGCGGCATTCAGGATGGCGGGCGTCGCCCCGCCCTCGGCCGCGGCCGCGCGGGTCAGGCGAAGCGCAGGAAAGCGTTCAGGATCAGGCGCTTCGAAGTCGAGCCTGCCGATCCGTGCCAGATCCAGCGGCTGGCACGGCGTAGCGATCCGGTCGGGCCAGGCGAGCGCGTGAGCGATGGGAATGCGCATATCGGGCGAACCGAGCTGTGCCAGCGTCGAACAGTCGCGATACTCGACCATCGAATGGATCACCGACTGCGGATGGACCAATATCTCGATCCGGTCCAGTCCGACCGGGAAGAGATAGGCCGCCTCGATCAGTTCCAGCCCCTTGTTCATCATCGTCGCGCTGTCGACGCTGATCTTCGCACCCATCGACCAGTTGGGATGTGCCACCGCCTGCGCCGGCGTGATGTCCGCCATCTCTGCCCGGCTGCGCGTGCGGAACGGACCCCCGCTGGCGGTCAGAATGATTCTGGAGACGCTCTCCAGGCCGCTGCCGGCCAGGCATTGGAAGATCGCATTATGTTCGCTGTCGACCGGCAGCAGCGTCGCGCCCGCCGCCTGCGCCGCCTCCATCATCAGCCCGCCCGCCGACACCAGCGATTCCTTGTTCGCCAGCGCAACCGTGCCGCCCGCCTTCAGCGCCGCCATGGTGGGCTTCAAACCCGCGCAGCCGACGATCGACGCCATAGTCCAGTCCGCGCCCAGCGCTGCCGCCTCGACCAGCGCATCCTCGCCCGCCGCCGCCTCGATGCCCGAACCGGACAGCGCGTCCTTCAGCGCGCCGTAGAGTTGCTCCTGCCCGATGACCGCGACCTGCGCCCCGGTCGTGCGCGCCTGCGTCGCGAGATTGTCGACATCGCTGTTGGCGGTGAGCGCGACGACGCGATAGGTGTCGGGATCGCGCCGGACCAGGTCCAGCGTCGACAGGCCGACCGACCCGGTCGCGCCGAATATGGAAACCGTCTTCATCCGCCCTGCACCAAAATCAGATAGAGCAAGGCCGCGAGCGGAGCGGTGGACACCACCCCGTCCAGCCGATCCATCACCCCGCCATGACCCGGCAGCAGCGTTCCGCTATCCTTGACCCCTGCCCGGCGCTTCATATGACTTTCCAGCAGATCACCCAGCTGCGCCGCTACGGCAAGCAGGCCGCTCGCCGCCGCCATCTGGATCGGCAATCCGGCGAAACGATGTAACAGGAAGCCCAGCACCAGCGCCGCCAGCACGCCGCCGGCCAGCCCCGACCAGGTCTTGGAAGGGCTGATGCGCGGCGCCAGCTTCGGCCCGCCGATCGAACGCCCGGCGAAATAGGCGCCGATGTCGGTCGCCCACACCAGCGACAGCGCCCAGAAGGCAAGCAACAGGCCGTAGGCATAGGGCTGCTCCGCGCGCAGGAGCTGAAGCGCGGTGATCGGCACGCAGATATAGGGAATACCCAGCGCCAGCTTCATGTTGCGGCTGGTGAAGGCGACGAAGAAGAAGGCCGCCGCCCCCGCCATCAGCACCGGCCAGTCGATGCCGGCGGCCAGCGGGCACAGCAGCGCCAGCGGGATCGACACGGCGAACATCGCCGCCTTGCGCTGTTCGGGATTGGCGCCGGTCAGGTCGCCCCATTCGCCCTGCATCAGCACGCCCGCGACCACCAGCAGCAGCCAGAACAGCAGTCCGCCCGCCAGCAGGGCGCCGAGCGCCACCGCGATCAGCGCGACGCCGACGATGGTGCGGGTGCGCAATTCGCTTGTCATAGGATCACAATCCGCCGAACCGGCGGTCCCTCAGGCGGAAGGCGTCCAGCGCCTGCGCCAATGCGCGACCGTCGAAATCGGGCCACAACATGTCCGTGAAATAGAGTTCGGCATAGGCCGCCTGCCACAGCATGAAATTGCTGAGCCGCTGCTCGCCCGAGGTGCGCACCAGCAGGTCGAGCGGCGGCAGGTCGGCCGTATCCAGCTCCGCATCGATCGCGGCGATGCCGATATCCTGCGTATCCAGCTCGCCCTTGGCGACCCGCTCGGCCAGACGCTGCGCGGCGCGCACCATCTCGTCCTGCGCGCCATAGTTGAGCGCGATGGCGATCACCGGCCCCGTATTGGCCGCCGTGCGCGCCATGGCATCTTCGATCAGTTCGACCAGCGACGCGTCGAGCGCGCGATAATTGCCGATGATCCGCAGCCGCACGCCATTGGCGTGAAACTCGTCGATGTCCGACTGGATGAAATGGCGCAGCAGGCCCATCAGGTCGGACACCTCGGTCGCCGGCCGCTTCCAGTTCTCCGAGGAGAAGGCGTAGAGCGTCAGGCACTCCAGCCCCATATCCTGAGCCGCGCGCGCGACCCGGCGCACCGCCTCCACCCCGGCGCGATGGCCGGCGATGCGAGGCAGCAGCCGCTTCTTCGCCCAGCGGCCATTGCCGTCCATGATGATGGCGACATGACGCGCGCCATGGGCTGGCGCGGCGCGGGTGAGATCGGGCTTGGCTTGTGTGGCCATCAGATAGGAATGCGTGCTTTGGCCGCGAAAGGAAAGCCCCGGCTTACTGGCCGAGGATTTCCTTTTCCTTCGCGGTCGCAGCGGCATCGATATCCGCGATGGTGGAATCGGTCAGCTTCTGGACTTCGGTTTCCAGCCGCTTGCGCTCATCCTCGCTGATCTCGCCCTTCTTCTCGTCGGTCTTCAGGCTGTCCATGCCGTCGCGACGCACGTTGCGCACGGCCACGCGCGCGCCTTCGGCATATTTGCTGGCGAGCTTGGCCAGTTCCTTGCGACGCTCCTCGGTCAGGTCCGGGATCGGCAGGCGCAGCGTCTGGCCATCGACGATCGGGTTGAGGCCGAGACCAGCCGAACGGATCGCCTTGTCGCAGGGACCGACATTGCTCTTGTCCCAAACCTGGACAGACAGCATCCGCGGCTCGGGCGCCGACACGGTCGCGACCTGATTGAGCGGCATGTTCGCGCCATAGACAGTGACCATCACAGGATCGAGCAACTGGATATTGGCGCGCCCGGTACGCAAACCGGTGAGGTCGCCCTTGAGCGCCTCGATCGCGCCAGCCATGCGGCGTTCCAGATCTGCCTTGTTATATTGCGGCATGGTATTTCAGCGCTCCTGATTTTGCACGATCGTCGCCACGCCATCCCCGGCGAGCACCTTGGCCAGGTTGCCCGTCTCCCGGATGTTGAAGACGACGATGGGAATATTGTTTTCGCGGCACAGCGCAATGGCGCTGGCGTCCATCACCTTCAGATTGTCGTTCAGCACCTGGTCGAAGCTGATCTCTTCGTAACGGACGGCGTCGCTCACCTTCTTGGGGTCGGCATTGTAGATGCCGTCGACGCTGGTGCCCTTGAACAGTGCATCGCAATTCATTTCGGCCGCGCGCAACGCTGCGGTCGTATCGGTGGTGAAGAAGGGGCTGCCGGTGCCGGCCGCGAAGATCACGATCCGGCCCTTCTCCATATGGCGTTCGGCCTTGCGGCGAATATAGGGCTCGCACACCGACGCCATCGGGATCGCCGACTGGACGCGGGTGTCGTAGCCCAGCTTTTCGAGCGCATTCTGCACCGCCAGCGCGTTCATGACGGTGGCGAGCATGCCCATATAGTCGGCGCTCGCCCGGTCGAAACCCTTGGCCGCACCGGCCAGACCACGGAAGATGTTGCCGCCACCCACGACGACGCAGAGTTCAAACCCGGCATCCTTCGCCGCCGCGATCTCGCCTGCGACACGGGCCACGGTTTCCGGCTCGATGCCGAACTGCCCTTGTCCCATCAGCACTTCGCCGGACAATTTCAACAGGATGCGCTTGTAGGCGGGCCGGGTCATGCGGGGCAAGAATCCTTATGGTTGGCAGGGGAAGCGGCGCGGACATTAGAGGGGCGAAACCGGGATGCCAAGGGGCGTTTATGCGATGTTGAACCGATGAACCTCACTCGATCATCGCTTCAACCGTTTCCCGAGGGTAAAGCATGAATTCGCGATAGAGCCGAAAGTGCGGCACGTCCTCCAGCGCGACGGGCCTGACGCTGTAACTGTCGATCTGCCACAGGTCCGCATCGGGCAAGGCCATCAGGATCGGCGAATGGGTCGCCATGATGACCTGCGCATTCTCGGCGCGCTGTATACGGCGCAGCAGTTTCAGAAATTCGAACTGCCGCTGGGGCGACAGGGCGGATTCCGGCTCGTCCAATATATAGAGTCCCTGCCGCTCCATACGCTCGCCAAAGAAATCGAAAAATCCCTCACCATGAGACGCGCGCAGATATTGGGGGCCGACAGCCCCCACCTCGAATGCCGCTTGATCCAGATAGCGCGCGACCGAGAAGAAAGTCTCCGCGCGGAAGAACCAGCCTTGCTTGACCTGTGGCAGCCATGCGCCGCGCAGATGCCCCGCCAGCGAACCAGCATCGCCGGCCGATGCCGGCGCATCCTCCACCGCCCGCATTCCTGGCGCGCCGCCGGAATCGCTGAACCCAGCCAATTGCGCTATGGCCTCCAACAAGGTGGACTTACCCGTCCCATTCTCCCCGACAAGGATCGTCACCGGGCTGGAGAAATGGAAGTCCAGGCCGCCGTTGCGGATCAGCGGAAGATTGAAGGGATAATGGCCCCAGTCGGGCGCCCGATCGGAATCGTCATCCCGCAGCCAGACACGCTTCAGATATGGCGGCGGCAGCGATGTCGTGCGTTGCTTCGATCCCATGGCGCGACACGATAACGACCGCCCATCCGCCCGCAAGCGAAACGAAAAAGGGCGCCCCGCAGGACGCCCCTTCCCTTTTCAAATCGCTTGCGCTGGCGATCAGACGCCGGCGGCAGCCGCGACTTCCGCCGCGAAGTCGCTGACTTCCTTCTCGATGCCTTCGCCCAGCTGGAAGCGGACATAGCTCTTCAGCGTGATCGACGCGCCGGCATCCTTGGCGGCCTTGGCGACGACGTCGGCGACCGGGGTCTTGTTGTCCATCACGAACAGCTGCGACAGCAGGGCCTGCTCCTTGGCGAACTTGGCCACCGCACCGTCGACCATCTTGGCGACGATCTCGGCGGGCTTACCCGATTCGGCAGCCTTTTCAGCGGCGATGGCGCGTTCACGCTCCAGCAGCGCCGGATCGATATCGGCAGCCGACAGCGCCAGCGGGAAAGCGGCGGCGATGTGCATGGCCAGCTGCTTGCCGAGCGGCTCCAGAACCTCGGCAGGCGCATTGCCTTCCAGCGCGACCAGCACGCCGATCTTGCCCAGGCCCGGCGCAGCGGCGTTGTGGACGTAGGGAACAACGACGCCTTCGGTCACTTCGACATGGGCGACGCGACGGACAGTCTGGTTCTCGCCGATGGTGGCGACGTTCGACACCAGCTTCTCGGCAATGGTGCCGCCGGTCGGGTGCGCCTGCGCGGTCAGGGCTTCAGCGTCGGTAGCGCCGGTTTCGAGCGCAACGGCCGATGCGGTGCGGACGAAGTCCTGGAACTGGTCGTTCTTGGCGACGAAGTCGGTTTCGCTGTTCACCTCGACGGCGACACCCTTGGTGCCGGCGACGGCGACGCCGACCAGGCCTTCAGCGGCGGTGCGGCTCGACTTCTTCTGGGCCGCGGCCAGACCCTTGGCGCGCAGCCAGTCGGTCGCCGCTTCGATGTCGCCATTGGCTTCGGTGAGCGCCTTCTTGCAGTCCATCATGCCCGCGCCCGAACGGTCGCGCAGTTCCTTGACGGCAGCAGCGGTAATCTCGGCCATGTTTCGGCTCCTAAATTTGAGGGGGTTTAAACATGAGGCAGGGCGCGTTCCTGTGGAGCGCGCCCTAGCCTGTCATAATTGCAGTTCGAAGACCGCGATCAGGCCTGAACGGCGACCTCTTCGGCTTCCGGCTCGGCCAGCGCGCCCAGGTCGACGCCCGAAGCCTGCTGCGCACCACGGTTGCCCTTGGTGGCGGCGGCGGCGATCGCGTCGCAGTAGAGGCGGATGGCGCGGCTGGCGTCATCGTTCGCCGGAACCGGGAACGCGATGCCGTCGGGCGAGACGTTCGAGTCGAGGATCGCGACGACCGGGATACCCAGCGTGTTGGCTTCCTTGATCGCCAGCTCTTCCTTGTTGGCGTCGATCACGAACATGACATCGGGGATGCCGTTCATGTCGCGGATGCCGCCCAGCGACAGTTCCAGCTTCTCGCGCTCGCGGGTCATCTGGAGGACTTCCTTCTTGGTGAAGCCGTGGGTATCGCCCGACAGCTTCTCTTCGAGGGTCTTCAGGCGCTTGATCGAACCCGAAATGGTCTTCCAGTTGGTGAGCATGCCGCCCAGCCAGCGGTGGTTGACGAAATGCTGGCCCGACTTGCGGGCGGCTTCGGCGATCGGATCCTGCGCCTGGCGCTTGGTGCCGACGAACAGCACCTTGCCACCGGCGGCGACGGTCGCCGACACGAAGTCCAGCGCGCGGCCGAACAGCGGCACGGTCTGCGACAGGTCAAGGATGTGGATGCCGTTGCGCTCGCCGAAGATGTACGGCTTCATGCGCGGGTTCCAGCGGTGGGTCTGGTGGCCGAAATGGGCGCCAGCCTCGATCAATTGGTGCATGGTGACGACAGGTGCCGCCATAGTCTTTCTCCTTCCGGTTGCTACCTCTGGGAATCAGGAACTTGTCCGCGACCTGAAAGGCCGGGCAAAGCACCGGATATGTCGATTCCCATGTGGAATGGGCGCGCCTTTAGACGCGAAAAAAACCAAATGCAAGGGTTGACATCGTTCCCAGATGAGAACATAAAGGGAACAGACGGAACAAAGACGGCTTAAATCCGTTCCCATCGTCATAATGAGCCATAGCGTTCATATGGCAAGATAGAAAGTGGTCGACATGTTCACTCTTGTTGCAGCGACTCTCTTTTCCGCCGCCTTCCTGTCGGCGATCGGCACCATCGCGTGGATGTTCGCGGCCTATCATGACAAGATGGTCGCCGCCCTGCTGTTCCAGCCGATCCCGCAAACGCCGCAGGTCTATCACATCCGTGTCAGCCGCCCCCGCGTGACGCACGGCCTGCGCAAGGCTAATCGTCCCCAGCCCACTGGCGCTGTCGCAGCCTGATATGATTTCAGGAGGGACAAAGCCCCTCCCGAAGAAGGTCAGCCCTGAACCGCAGCCTCACGCGAACGCTTGACCTTAGCATAGGAAATAACGCCGAACGGGATGAGCACGATATAGCCGGCGCACAGGATCAGCAGCGTCAGCCATGGGTCCGTGACCAGCAGAGCCGCCAGCAGCCCCGCCACCGCAATCGCTTCCAGCCGGATACGCTTGCGCAGGCGCAGCGCCGACCAGCTATAGGTCGCGATGCTGGAGATCATCAGGAAAGCGGTGAAGGCCGTCCAGGGCGCCACCACATACCAGGCGCGAAACAATTCCTCACCCGTCACCAGCCAGAGGTAGAGCGGCACGAACGCCAGCCCCGCCCCGGCCGGCGCAGGAACGCCGGTCAGGAAGCCCGCCGATTTGTGCGGCTGCTCATCGGCGTCGATGTTCGCATTGAAGCGGGCCAGACGCAGCGCGCAGGACAGCGCATGGGCCAGCGCGAAGATCCAACCGAATTTCGGCATGGCGTGCAGTGACCAGAGATAGAGGATCAGCGCCGGTGCGACGCCAAACGCGATCGAATCCGACAGCGAGTCCAGTTCCGCACCGAACCGGCTTTCCCCGCGCAGCATGCGCGCGATCCGGCCATCCAGTCCATCGAGTACGCCCGCAAACAGGATGGAAAGCACGGCCCGCTCCCAATCGCCAGATATGCCATAGCGCACGCCGGTGAGGCCGAAGCACAGCGCCATCGCCGTTACCGCGTTGGGCGCCAGCATCCGCAGCGTGATCCCCCGCCGCAGCCCGCGCGGCACCGTGCGTCGCTGCCGGCTCAAGCCGACCGCCCCACCTGCGAGGAGATAAGCCGCCTCACTGCTGGATGCCCGCCACCACGCGGCGGTCGCCGATCTGGCCCAGGATCGTCTCCCCCGCGATGGTGCGCTGACCCAGGATCACGCGCGGCGCGGTGCCGGCTGGCAGATAGACGTCCACGCGGCTGCCAAAGCGGATCAGGCCGATGCGCTGCCCTGCCGCGACCATGTCGCCGGGCTTGACGAACGGCACGATGCGCCGCGCCACCAGACCCGCAATCTGCGTAAAGCCCACGCGCAGCCCGTCATGGCGCTCGACCAGGATATGCTGGCGCTCATTATCCTCGCTTGCCTTGTCCAGGTCGGCATTGAGGAACTTGCCCGAAATATAGACCACGGACTTGACCGTACCGCCGATCGGCGTGCGGTTGATATGCACGTCGAACACGCTCATGAAGATGGACACGCGGATCAGCGGCTGGTCGCCCAGACCATTCTCGCCAGCCATCTCGCGCGGCGGCGGCACGCGCTGGATCAGCGTCACAAGACCATCGGCCGGCGCGATGATCGCGCCTTCATCCTGCGGCACGGCACGCACCGGATCGCGGAAGAAGGCGAAGACCCAGATCGTCACCATGACCATCAGCCAGCCCAATATCTCCCATCCCACGAGGAACAGGACGCCAGTGATCGCGGCAGCGATCAGGCCGAACTTCATCCCCTCCGGATGGACCGAAGGGAAGCGCCATTTGACATTGCCGCCAGCGGCAATCGTGATCTCGTCATTCTCCATGGGCACCGTCTTTAGGGAGAGACTGTTGCCCTGACAACGACCGATCCGGCGCATGGCTCCGCACGCGGCAGATTCCTGCCCTTCCATGGTTGAACATTGCCGCCGCTTTCCCTAGTGCGTGCCCATAATTCCACCCAAGAGAAAGAAGGCGAATAGGCGCTATGGCGAAGATCAAGGTGAAAAACCCCGTCGTGGAGATCGACGGCGACGAAATGACCCGGATCATCTGGGAATGGATCCGTGAGCGCCTCATTCTCCCCTATCTCGACATCGATCTGAAATATTACGATCTCTCCGTCGAAAAGCGCGACGAGACCAACGACCAGATCACGATCGACTCTGCCAACGCGATCAAGGAATATGGCGTCGGCGTGAAGTGCGCCACGATCACCCCCGACGAAGCGCGCGTCGAGGAATTCAACCTCAAGTCGATGTGGAAGTCGCCCAACGGCACGATCCGCAACATCCTGGGCGGCGTCGTCTTCCGCGAACCGATCGTCATCTCGAACGTGCCGCGCCTGATCCCCGGCTGGACCAAGCCGATCGTCGTCGGCCGCCACGCCTTCGGCGACCAGTATCGCGCCACCGATTTCAAGGTACCTAGCGCCGGCAAGCTACGCCTCGTGTTCGAAGGCGAAGATGGCGAAGTGATCGACCGCGAAGTATTCAACTTCCCCGGCTCGGGCGTCGCCATGGCGATGTACAACCTGGACGATTCGATCCGCGATTTCGCCCGCGCTTCATTCAACTATGGCCTCAACCTCAAGTGGCCGGTGTATCTGTCGACCAAGAACACCATCCTCAAGGCCTATGACGGCCGCTTCAAGGATCTGTTCCAGGAAGTGTTCGAAACCGAAGGCTTCGCGCAGAAGTTCAAGGACACCGGCATCGTCTACGAACACCGCCTGATCGACGACATGGTCGCCTCGGCGCTGAAGTGGAGCGGGGAATTCGTCTGGGCCTGCAAGAATTATGACGGCGACGTCCAGTCGGACCAGGTGGCGCAGGGCTTCGGTTCGCTCGGCCTGATGACCTCTGTCCTGCTCTCGCCCGACGGCAAGACGGTGGAAGCCGAAGCTGCGCATGGCACCGTCACCCGCCACTATCGCCAGCACCAGCAGGGCAAGGCGACCTCGACCAACCCGATCGCCTCGATCTTCGCCTGGACCGGCGGCCTCAAGTTCCGCGGCAAGTTCGACGAGACGCCCGACGTCGTAAAGTTCGCCGAAACGCTGGAAAAGGTCTGCATCCAGACCGTCGAAAGCGGCGCGATGACCAAGGATCTGGCCCTGCTGATCGGCCCGGACCAGGCATGGATGACCACGGAACAGTTCTTCGAGGCGATCCGCGTCAACCTGGAAACCGAAATGGGCAAGTGGGCCTAAAGGTCTGGAACTGATGACCGCATTTGCGGTTTCAGTACGGTAACGGAACGAGGCGGCGCCGCATCCCGGCGCCGCCTTTTTCTTTGGCAGCAATGACCGGGAGACTGAGTTTGACCACCACCGCCAAGAAACGCCTGGAGGTCCGCGCCGCGGTCCCGTCCGACGTGCGCGGCATCCAGCGGCTGATCGCCCGTGCCTATCCCGGCATGCCCAACTATTCGCTGGCGACCATCCGCGGCCAGATCAACAATTTCCCCAATGGCTGCTTCGTCGCCCTCTATGACAGCAAGGTCGTGGGCTATTGCGCCACCATGCGCGTCAGCAAGAGCATGGCTTTCTCCTATCATGACTGGGAGGAGATCACCGCCAACGGCTTCGGCACGCGCCACAGCGCGGCGGGCGAATGGCTCTATGGCTATGAAATGGCGGTCGATCCCAAGCTGCGCGGCCTGCGCATCGGCCAGCGCCTCTATGACGAGCGCAAGGAACTGGCCGAGGAACTGGATCTGCACGGCATCGTCATCGCCGGCCGCATGCCCGGCTATGCCCGCGCGAAGCGTCGCGCCGGCAGCCCGGCCGACTATCTGGAAAAGGTGATCCAGGGCAAGCTGCGCGACCAGGTGATCAGCTTCCAGCTCAAGAACCAGTTCGAACCGCTGGGCGTGCTGGAAAATTACCTGCCGGAAGACAAGCAGTCGGACGGCCACGCCGCACACCTCGTTTGGCGCAATCCCTATGTCGACCCCGATGAAGCGCCCGAAATGCGCGTGCCGCGCGGCGTGGAAAGCGTTCGCCTCGCCACTTGCCAGCTTCAGGCGCGCGCGGTGAAGGATTTCGACGAGTTCGTCCGCAACATCGAATATTTTGTCGACGTCGCGGCCGACTATCGATCCGACTTCATCGTCTTTCCCGAACTTTTCACCCTCCCCCTCCTCTCCTTCGAGACGAAGAAGCTGACGCCGATCGAGGCGATCGACCGGCTGACCGGCTACACACCGCGCCTGACCAAGGAACTGACGCGGATGGCGCTGGAATATAATATCAACATCATCGGCGGCTCGCACCCGACCCGCGCCGAGGATGGCGACATCCAGAACATCGCCTATGTCGCCTTGCGCGACGGCTCGGTCCATACGCAGGAAAAGATCCACCCCACCCCCAATGAGGCCTTCTGGTGGAACATCAAGGGCGGCGACGCGCTCGACGTGATCCAGACCGACTGCGGCCCAATCGGCGTCCTCATCTGTTATGACAGCGAATTTCCCGAACTGGCGCGGCGGCTGGTGGATCAGGGCGCGCGCATCATCTTCGTACCCTTCTGCACCGATTCCCGCCTCGGTTACATGCGCGTGCGCTACTGCGCGCAGGCCCGCGCGATCGAAAATCAATGCTATGTCGTCATGTCGGGCAATGTCGGCAATCTGCCGAATGTCGACAATATGGATATCCAATATGCCCAGAGCGCGATCCTGACGCCCTGCGACCTGCCCTTCGCGCGCGACGGCATCGCGGCGGAATCCACCGAGAATGTCGAGACGCTCACCATGGCGGACGTTAACCTGGCCGACCTCAGTTGGGCGCGCGCCGAAGGCACGGTGCGCAACCTGCGCGACCGGCGCTTCGACCTCTATCATATCGACTGGGACAGCAATCCCGACCATGGCCATGCCCCCAGCGGCGGGCCAGTCCCGGCCGGCGGGCATAATTCGCCGGGGGGCGGGTAATCCGGACGGTTCGAAAGCGGTCATCGGGAGGGCGGTGCTGATGCAGGAATCCCTCCCTGAACTATCCCGCCAACATCTTCCAATACAGGATTTTTCCTGATTTATTCTTCGGCCTGATTTATTCTTCGGGATGACAATCGCGCCGCGCCTCTTGCATTTTACCATATTCGGCGGTGCAACTGTCTCGTTCCAGACGCTCGGCTGGCGCATGGCTGCCGTGCAACCGCCGCATCGATGGCGCATCCGTGTGACCATGATGTCGCACCCATGTCGACTTCCTGTCGCGTTCCTGGCGCAATCGCAGCGCAATCGGGCAAAAAAGCATCGACGACATCGTGAACTTCGGTGGTGCAGCGTCGCTGTCGCGTCCGCCCCGCACCAATCCCCCTTTCCGATCCGCCGCCTCTCCGCTAGCCAGAGCGCCACAAAAAAGGGGAGCATCCTAATGCGTTTGACGAGTTCGCTGGCCGCGATGGCGCTGACTTTGGCGGCAACCACAGTCCATGCCCAGGATGAGGGTAGGAAGAAGGACGAGAGCCGAAAGGAAGAGGTTGGCGAAAGTCCCGTTCCCGCCCCCAACATCTCGGTGACGAAGCACACGGGCGTCTTCGGCGGCAAGGCGATCAGCTACACCGCCACCACCGGCGAAACCTATCTCAAGGACAAGGACGGCAAGCCGCTCGCGGCGATCTACGCCACTTCCTATGTCAAGGATGGCGGCGACAAGAAGCGGCCGATTACTTTCCTTTACAATGGCGGCCCCGGCTCGGGGTCGCTCTGGCTACATATGGGCGCCTTCGGTCCCAAGCGCGTGGTACTGCCCGATGCGCAGGATGACGGCGCGCCGCCCTATCCGGTCGTGGACAATCCGGAATCACTGCTCGACGTCACCGACCTCGTCTTCATCGATCCGGTCGGCACGGGCTTTTCCCATGCCATCGGCAAGAAAGACCCCAAGGATTATTGGGGGGTGTCGGCCGACGCCAAGTCGATCGCCGAATATATCCGCCTGTGGTTGAACGAGAATGGCCGCTGGTCCTCGCCCAAATATATCGGCGGCGAAAGCTATGGCACGACCCGTTCGGTGGCGCTGATCAACGAACTGGAAGGCAGCTATAACGACGTCGCGGTGAACGGCATCATCCTGATCTCGACCATTCTCGACTTCGGCGCGACCGCCGAGGTGCAGGGCAATGAAATGCCTTACATCATCAATCTGCCGTCGATGGCGACGACCGCCTGGTATCACAAGAAAATGGGCACGCCCCCTGCAACCGTGGCCGAAGCGGCGCAGCAGGCTCGCGCGTTCGCCATCGGCCCCTATGCCGCCGCGCTACTCAAGGGCAACCAATTGCCCGCCGATGAACGCGCCAGCGTGCGCGCGGAATTGGCACGGCTGACCGGCCTGTCGGAAGCGTTCGTGGACCGCGCCGACCTCCGCATCACGCCGGGCCGTTTCTACAAGGAATTGCTCCGCGACCGCGGGGTGAGCATCGGCCGCCTCGACACCCGCTATACCGGAAAGGATTATGACGCGGCCGGCGAGGAGCCGGACAATGATCCCAGCTTCTATGCGATCGACGGCGCCTATACCGCCGCGATGAATAGCTATGCGCGCGACGATCTCGGCTACAAGACCGATCGCTCCTATGTGACGATCGGCGGGGTCAGCGGATGGGACTGGAAGCTGGACGGCAAGAGCGGCCGCGCGAGCGATGTCTACGGCAGCGTCGCCCCTTATCTGGGCAAGGCGCTGCGCGAGAATAGCGGACTCAAGGTGTTCGTCGGCCAGGGCTGGTATGATTTCGCGACCCCCTTCTTCGGTGCGGAATATGCTATGAGCCGGACGGGCTTCGACGCCTCGCGCATCCAATATCATTATTATGATGCGGGCCACATGATGTATGTCCGCCCCGACGATCTGCGCAAGCTGAGCATGGACATCAGGGCGTTCATTTCGGCGCGCTGAAAGTGATGTATGGCTTGCCTGGTTGGGGGGGGGCAAGCCGTCCGCATGACAATCCCCCTTTTACGCCCGTCAAATCGCCTTATGCTCGCCCGCAACAAGGGAGACACCATTATGCGCCACGCGCTCACGGCCATGTTGGCCGCCGTCAGTTTCACGTCCATCGCCGCCGCCCAGACCCCGACCGAAACACCCCCGACCGCGACACCCCCGACCGAGGCACCGCCCGCCCCGCCGGCGCAGAGCGAGATCGGCGCAGCGGTCGCCAAGGATATGGACGGACTGATGACGCTCTACCGCGACCTGCACGCCAATCCCGAATTGTCGCTTCAGGAGGTCAACACCGCCGCCAAGCTCGCCAAGCGGCTGAAGGCGCTGAAGTTCGACGTGACCGAGAAGGTCGGCGGTACCGGCGTGGTCGCCGTGATGAAGAATGGCGCCGGCCCGGTGCTGCTGATCCGTGCCGATATGGACGGGCTGCCGGTAGTCGAGCAGACCGGGCTGGAGTTCGCGTCCAAGGTGCGCACCAAGACGCCCGAAGGGGTCGAGACAGGCGTGATGCACGCCTGTGGCCATGACACGCATATGACCGCCTTCGTCGAGACGGCGAAGCTGCTCGCGGCCCGCAAGGATCAGTGGAAGGGCACGCTCGTCATGATCCTCCAGCCCGCAGAGGAAGTGGGCAAGGGGGCCCGCGACATGCTGGAGGACGGCCTCTATACCCGCTTCCCCCGCCCGACCCACGCCATCGCCTTCCATGACGCCGCCAATCTGGAAGCGGGCGTGGTCGGCTATACGCCAGGCTATGCGCTCGCCAATGTCGACAGCGTCGATATCCTTGTGAAGGGGCTGGGCGGCCATGGCGCCTATCCGCAGACGACCCGCGACCCGATCGTGCTGGGTGCGCGGATCGTGACCTCGCTCCAAACGCTGGTAAGCCGTGAGCAGGATCCGCAGGATCCGGCCGTCGTCACCGTCGGCAGCTTCCAGGGCGGCGCCAAGCATAATATCATTCCCGACGAGGCCAAGCTGCTGCTCACCATCCGAAGCTATTCGGACGAGACGCGCGCCAAGCTGATCGAGGGGATCAAGCGGATCTCCCGTGGCGAGGCGATCGCGGCGGGCGTGCCGGAGGACAGGATGCCGGTAGTGACGGTGAAGGATGAGTTCACCCCCTCGACCTATAATCCGCCCGAATTTGCCGAGCAGATGGCGGGCATCCTCAAGACCCATTTCCCCGAGGGTCGTGTTGTCAAGACTTCGGCGGTGATGGGCGGCGAGGATTTCGGCCGCTTCTATCGCGCCGACAAGAGCATCCACAGCTTCATCTTCTGGGTCGGCGGCGTACCTGCGGAAAAGCTGGCGGCGGCACAGGCAGGCCAGACCAGCCTTCCCTCGCTGCACAGCCCCTTCTGGGCGCCGCAAGCCGACAAGGTCATTTCGACCGCCAGCGAAGCGATGACCGTTCTGGCGCTGGATATCCTGAAAAAGGACTGAGTACGCTGGCGCTCAAATATCGGTCGGCTTGATCGTCTCCCCCCGATCGCTTGGGATTGGAGACGATCGGCCGATCGATCATTCGCCGGGCAATTTCTCCACTTCTTCGCCCGCGTCGCTTTTCCAGGCGAATACGTCAGCACCGTCCTTCTTCAGGTCGGTTTCCAGCTGCTTGGCACGGGTAAAGCTGGCGAAGGGACCGACGAGCAGGCGATTGGTTCGACCCCAACTGGCGCTCCAGCCGTCCTGATGGGACAGGAGCGCATATTTCTTTCGCAGCCCCTTCATGGTGAAGCCGAGCGCCCCCTTGCTCTGGCCAACACCGACCTGAAGCCAGTTGCGCGACGGATTGGCGGCGAGGCGTTTCTTTTCCTCCGCTTCGGCCTTCGCCTTCGCATCGGCTTCCGCCTTGGCCTTGGCAGTGGCTTCCTTTTTCGCCTTGTCGGCAGCCGCCTTGGCCGCAGCCTGCCGTTCGGCACGGCGCTGGGCCTGGAGCGCTGCGACTTCGTTCAGGTCGACGGCGGCAACGGTCGCCTGGCGCTCGCTATCCGGCACATCGATCGCACGAATGATGTCGGCCAGCGTGCGGGTGGCCTCCGCATTGGGCGATGGCGGGACCGGTTCGATGGGCTGAACGAGCTGCGGCTCAGGTTCCGCGGCAGGCTGCTGCGGGGTCGGCTGCTGGGGGGGCATCGCCGGAGCCTGCGGCGGCGTTCCAGCCTGGGCCAAAGCGATCGCATTGAGTTGCGATCCGGTGCTGGCAGGAGGCGCGGCGCTGCGCGGCGCGCTATCGATCGATTCGAAACCAGGCGCAGGCGGCCCCTGCACGGATGTAGACGCCGCGGATGGGGCAGGCGCAGCCGGCTGGCGCGGGGGCGGTGCGGCGGTCGTCTGCTGCGGCTGCGTGGCCGACAAAGGCGAAGGTGCCGGTGCCTGCTGCACCGGACGCGGCGTCGGCTGAGCCGTCTGGGCCTGCGCGACCTGCGGCGAGCGGGTCGTGGGCACCGGCGGACGCTGCGCGGTGGGCGCCGCGCGCGATGCCGACCGCCCTTCGGCACGCGCCATGCGCGCGGCATCGCGCTGCTGCCGGCGCTGTTCGGCGCGACTGAGCGGCTTGGTCTGGACCGGCGGGGTGGTGGGCGCAGTGGCGACCACCGTGGGCGCCTTGGGCGCGACCGCGATACCCGGCGCGGGGGGTGTCGGCGTGATCGCGGCGATGGTCGTGCCGGTCGTCTGCGGGAACTGCCCGAAATGCACCGCCGCCGCTTTCTGCGGCGCGGTCAGATAAGGCATTTTCTGCATATAAGGCGTGATCGCGGCGGCGAGTTGCACCGGCATGGTCTGCTCTGCGACCTTCTTCGCATCGGCCTGCCGGTTGTTCATCGCATAGATGAAGGCGCGATAGCGCCATGCGGCGCGGTCGCTCTTGTAAAGCAGCGGTTCCAAAACCTTGTCGGCCGCCTGCACCTGTCCGGATATGCCGAGCGATGCGGCATAGCGGCGGATCAGTTCGGCGTCTTCGGGCGTCCGGACAAGCGCAGCATGATAATCGCGCTGCGCCCCAGCCTGGTCGCCGGTCATATCGCGCGCCAAGCCCCGGTCGGCAAGGATCGTCGCGTCAGGAAAGCCAAGGCGAGAAGCCTGGTCGAACAGGCGGACCGCCTCGACGGGGTTCTGCAATTTCAGCATGACCCGCGCCAGGCCCGCCTTGATCCGGCCGTTACCGCTTTCGATCGCATCGGCGCGCGCGAAGAAGCCGGCAGCGCCATGGGGATCGTCCAGTTCCAGCGCGGCCTCCCCTGCCCCGATCAGCGCGGCGACATCCTTCGGATTGGCCGCGAGCCGGGAGAGGTGGCCGTTGAGATCGGCGGCACCCGGCGGACGGGTCATCTGGGCCTGATCGATCTGGGCTTGGGCAGGACCGGCGAAAAGAAGACCTCCCACAGAAACGGTGGAGGCGAGAATCCAGGAAAGAGATTTTATCACATGATTGCCTTAACCGATCCGGCGTGAATGGCAAATTGACGCAACAAAAAAGCGCGCCGGACCGCTCCGGGCGGTCGATGGCGCGCTTTCATGAAGCGGCGCGCGGTGAACCGCGCGACCGTCGCTTACTGGTTGCTCTGGCGGTTGAGGAAGCGCGGGATATCGACGCCCGGCGTACCCTCGTCAGAGGCCTGTGCCTTCTCGCTACCGCGGGTCAGGCCGGCCATCCGTTCGAACAGCGTGCCGCCGGTGGCGACGCGCGGTGCGGGCTGGGCCGGTGCGGCGGGCGCGGGAGCCGGCGCTTCGGCGCTGTCGGCGCCCAGCACCAGTTCGTCCTGATCCGGACCTTCGTCCGAGAAGACGGCGGCCGGCTTCGACGGGGCGAAGGTGGCAGGCGCAGACTTCTCGACCGGCGCGGGAGCCGGTGCGGCCGGCACGTCCAGTTCCAGCGTTTCCGGTTCAGGCGCGGCGGCCGGAGCCGGCGCGGGAGCCGCAGCGGGCTGAGGCGCAGGCTGCGGCGCGGCGGCGACCGAGCGCGGCGTGACGGGGGTCTGCGGCACGGCGACGGCCGGGCGGCTGGCGAAGCTGAACGGCTGGGTCAGCGGCGCGGCATGATTGCCGATTTCGCTGTCGATGCCGGTGGCGACCACCGACACGCGGATCTTGCCGTTGAGGCCGTCGTTGAAGGCCGAACCCCAGATGATGTTCGCGTCCGGATCGACCAGTTCGCGGATATGGTTGGCGGCTTCGTCGACTTCCATGAGGCGCATGTCGTCGCCGCCGACGATGGAAACGATGACACCCTTCGCGCCGCGCATCGACACGCCGTCGAGCAGCGGATTGGCGATCGCCTTTTCAGCGGCCTGGAGCGCACGGCCGTCGCCTTCGGCTTCGCCTGTGCCCATCATCGCCTTGCCCATTTCGCCCATCACCGACCGGACGTCGGCAAAGTCGAGGTTGATGAGGCCCGGCATGATCATGAGGTCGGTGATCGACCGCACGCCCTGCTGCAACACCTCGTCCGCCATCTGGAACGCTTCCTTGAAAGTCGTGTTCGGGTTGGCGATCAGGAACAGATTCTGGTTCGGGATGACGATCAGCGTATCGACATGCTTCTGAAGCTCCTCGATCCCGCTTTCCGCCGACTTCATGCGGCGATTGCCCTCGAAGGTGAAGGGCTTGGTCACGACGCCGACAGTCAGGATGCCACGATCGCGCGCGGCCTTGGCGATGACGGGCGCCGCGCCGGTGCCGGTGCCGCCGCCCATGCCGGCGGTGATGAAGCACATATGTGCGCCGTTCAGCGCCTCTTCGACCGAAGCGATGGTTTCCTCAGCGGCCGCCTTGCCGATTTCGGGACGCGATCCGGCGCCGAGGCCCTCGGTGATCTGCGGGCCGAGCTGGATACGACGTTCGGCCGGCGAGCTGTTCAGCGCCTGCGCATCCGTATTGGCCACGATGAAGTCCACGCCCTCGACCGAGGCGGCGATCATGTTCGCGATGGCATTGCCGCCCGCGCCGCCGACGCCGATTACCGCAATGCGCGGCTTCAGTTCGTCCACATGAGGCGGGCTGATTTCAATGCTCATAATTACTGCTCCCTCAGCTTCCTCGTCAGGAAGCGACACCGTCATCATTTGTTAACACCAGAAAATAGGGGATTTCACCAGCTATTTTCGTCTTCGCTGTAATTCATCTCAATAGTTGGTCCGCATGGCGCGCATCATGCGCTGCCACCATTGGGGCGCGCTCAGACGATGCACGGTCTGCGGAGCAGGCGCCATCGTGCGGAGATCAACCGGGTTGGAAGCGCCGTAAAGCGCGAGTCCCGCCAATGTCGCGAAAGCCGGCCCACTATGCGCTTCGGGCATGGCGGACAAGCCCCTTGGTCGCCCGATCCGCACGGCCCGCCCCAATGCGCCCTGCGCATAGTCGGCAATGCCCTTCATTTCCGCACCGCCGCCGGTCAGTACGACCTGGCGACCCGTGCTGTTGAAGCCCATGCCGGCCAGCGCCGCATTAACCTCCGTCATGATCTGGTTCAGCCGTTCACAGATGACGCCGACCAGCGCTGCGCGGGTGATCTTGCCCCCTTCCGCATTGGGACCGGCGGCCTGACCTGGCACCGCGACTTCGCCATGGGGCGGCGCGATTTCGATCATCTCTCGGAAATCGCGGGGATTCTGCATCGCCGAGCCATAGAAGCACTTGATCCGTTCCGCCTGACTCCGGCGGATGCCGAAGGACGAGGCAATGTCGTCGGTGATGTCCGATGCGCCAATGGGTATGGAATGGAGACCGACCAGCATCCCCCCGGCATAGAGCGAGACATTGGTGACTCCCGCGCCCATTTCCACGAGCGCAACGCCAAGGTCGCGCTCTTCCTCCGACAGGCAGGCAAGGCCCGTGGCAATCGGCGAGGCGACGATCGAATTGACGTTGAGATAGGCGCCGCGCACGCACAGGTCGAGATTGGCGAGCGGCGCGCCATCCGCCAGCACGACATGGATGTCGACGCCGAGCAGGTCGGCGTGCATGCCCAGCGGCTTCTTCACCGGCACCTTGCCATTGATGGTGAAGCAGGTCGGCTGCGCATGGAGAACGATGCGGCCATCCGGGTCGATGCCCTGCTGGCCAGTGGTCAGGAGGTCGTCGATATCGGGCTGCTCGACGCGATAACCGCCCATGTCGCGCTCGACCGTGACGACGTCGCTCACCAGGCTGCCGCCCGAGAAACTGACCCACACATCCTCGATATTGGTGCCCGCGACGCGCTCGGCCTGCTCTACCGTCTCCCGTACGGCAAGTTCGGTCCGCTCCATGTCAGCGATGAAGCCGCGGCGCACGCCACGGCTTTCGCGCTGGCCCGTCCCCAGGATCGCGAGTTCGCCGGTGTCGGTACGACCTGCGATCAGCGCCGACACTTTCCAGGAGCCAATGTCGATCGCGGTGATGAGCTTTTCGACCTTGGGCTGTGCCATGGGCTTTAGCCTTCCTCGCCTTCGGCCGGCAGATTGGCAGCCGGCGCCTTGGCGGTTTCCGCCGCGCCACCAGCGGACCTTTCCTCGACCCGGCCCTGCGGCAGGCGCAGAACGAAGCGATCGGGATCGCGCATGTCGAACTTGACGATGCCCCGGCCCAGGAGCCGGTTGACCCCGTCCATCCGCGCGAAATTCACCAACGCAGAGGCCGAATCCTTGTCACCCTCCGGCAGGGAGAGCGTCTCGCCCGATTGAAAGCGCAAGTCCCAGCGACGGTTCCCGACCCATGTCGCGCCGGCCAGCATGGGCTTGAGCGCGGGGGCGTTTTCCATCAACTTGTTGAGGCCGGCGGTCTGGAGATTGGCGTTGGGACCGACGACCAGCGGCAGGTCGGGCATCGCCCCTGCCGACACCGACTGGAGCACGACGCCCTGCACGTCGATCAGGTGCAACTGCCCTTCATGCTGCCACACCGCCACCGGGTCGCGCTCGACGATATCGACGACAAGCGTGTCGGGCAGACGGCGGGAAACGCGCGCATCCTTGACCCAGCCGAGCTTGAGCATTTCCTCGCGCACCCTGGGCAGGTCGAGAGAGAGCATGGAGCGATCCACCTGACCCAGCGCGATATTGTAGACGGGCAGTTCGTCCATCCGCTCGACACCGCGCACCTCGACCTTCTCGACTTCGAAGCCCGCGCGCGCGGCAAGATCCGCCGCCTGCTGACGCGCCATGCCGGGAAGGCCCATGAAGATGGCGATGGCGATCACAAGGCCGCCGACAATGGCGACGATGACCCAGCTGGCCATTCGCTGGAGCGTCGCTTCGCTGACGGGGAGATATTCGATGACCTGATCGACCCAGCTGCGGCGCTTGAGCGAGCGACCACGGCCGCCTTTCGTCGCCCTCCCCCTGGCGCTGCTGAGCCGCGCGGTGCCGCCGCGCCTGATCCGTGCTTCAGCCATGTCCATCACCCCCGGCGCGGTTCAGCGCCTCCTCGACAATAGTCTCAACCAGCGTCGCATAGTCAATGCCCAGTTTCGCCGCCTGTTCGGGGACGAGGCTCAAGGGGGTCATGCCCGGCTGGGTGTTGACCTCCAGCAGATAGAGGCCTTCGACGCCCTGTTCATCGTCCCAGCGGAAGTCGGCGCGCGATGCGCCTTTGCAACCGAGCAGCTGGTGGGCGCGTAGGGCGATCGCCTTGCACGCTTCGCTGATTTCGGCCGGGATGTCAGCCGGGCAGACATGTTCGGTCATGCCGTCGGTATATTTCGCGTCGAAATCGTAGAAACCGCTCTTCGGACGGAGTTCGGTGACGAGCAAAGCCTCATCGCCCAGCACGGCGGTGGTGAGTTCGCGGCCGCGAATATAGGGCTCGGCAAGCAGTTCAGGGAAATCCGTCCACGGGCCGACGCTGTCGCGGGCAATGGGATTGCCATAATTGCCCTCAGCCGTGACGATGGCGACACCTACAGAACTGCCCTCATTCACGGGTTTCAGCACATAGGGGCGCGGCAACGGGTCGGCGATAAAGAGGCTTTCGCTCTCCACGATATGGCCGCCGGGCATGAGGATACCGTGCGGCACCAGCGCTTGCTTGGTCAGCTGCTTGTCGATCGCGATGACCGAGGTGGCGAGACCGCTATGAGTGTAGGTGAGGCCCATCAGGTCCATCATGCCCTGCACCGTTCCGTCTTCGCCGGGGACGCCGTGCAATGCGTTGAAGATCACGTCCGCCTTCGTTTCGGCAAGGCGCGCGGCGACATTGCGATCCATGTCAATCCGCGTGACCCGATGCCCGCGCGATTCCAGCGCCTTGGCGACGCCCTCCCCGCTCGACAGCGACACCGGCCGCTCCGCCGACCAGCCGCCCATCAGGACAGCAACATGAAGCGGTTTAAGGGTCAATGTAGTATCCCCGAATAGAGTAAAGGCTGATCTTCAAGAAGTTCGACAGGCGCCCCCTCATCCCAAGGCCATAGCCCTTCATAGGTCCAAACCAATTGATAGGCTACGTCGAGCGACTTTCCGGTACGAAGATTGTGATACCAAAGAGCTGAGTTCAGATAGTCTGGTATAATATATTGACTATCGACCGCACGCGCCATGCAGGTAACGGCATAGCCCTCGAACAAACTCTCAATGCGCAGTCCATCAACGAGTTGCAACCCCGCTTCGCACTGCCGATAAGCCTCATTGATCGCAAATGCGCCCATTTGTGAAGGCAAACCGAGAATGATTACTTCCGGTTGACCGACACTTTCCCAAAAACCAACAGAATAGGCAAAGGATTGTGCATCGTCCTGAGGATCAAAAACTGACACGACATGGCATCCGTGATTGCCAATGTTTGCGATGATACGCATTTCGTAATCGGTCAGAGAGCGATCGCTCATTTCGCCACCCCAACCCGCTGGATTTCCCATTCCAGCTCGACGCCGCTCTTTGCCTTCACGCGGCGGCGGACTTCTTCGCCCAGCGCCTCGATGTCGGCGCTGGTCGCGTCGCCGGTGTTCAGCAGAAAATTGGTGTGCTTCTCACTCACCTGCGCGCCGCCCAGTTGCAAGCCGCGACAGCCCGCTTCATCCACCAGCGCCCAGGCTTTGTGGCCGTCCGGGTTCTTGAAGGTGGAGCCGCCGGTCTTGCTGCGCAGCGGCTGGCTTTCCTCGCGCGCGGCAGCGATGCGGTCCATTTCGGCCTGAATGGCGGCGGGTTCGCCGGGATGACCACGGAACGTCGCCGACACCACGACCGCGCCTTCGGGCAGGGTCGAATGGCGATAGGTATAACCGAGATCAGCGTTGGACAGCGTCACCCGCTCACCGGATCGCAGCACGACATCACATTCGATCAGGATATCGCAGGTCTCGCGACCATAGGCGCCGCCGTTCATGCGCACGAAACCGCCGACAGTGCCGGGAATGGAGCGGAGAAATTCGAGGCCCGATATGCTCGCATCGCGCGCGGTCGAGGAAACTAGGATACCCGACGCACCGCCGCCGCAAACGAGCGTGGTGGCGTCGAGGCGCTCGACCGTTGCGAAGGGCTTGCCGAGGCGTACGACTACACCCGGTACACCGCCATCGCGGACAATGAGGTTGGAGCCGAGGCCCAATGCCATGAGCGGCACCGACGGATCGAGATTCCGGAGGAAATCGGACAGGTCGTCGGGATCCTTCGGCTCGAACAGCCATTGCGCCGCGCCGCCCGCCTTGAACCAGACGAGCGGGGCCAGCGAGGCGTCGGCCTTGAGCGTGCCGCGAACGGCCGGAAGAGCGATGCTCGCCGTCAAGCGCGGATGCCCCAGAGGTTCATCCAGCGCTTCATCGCCTTCATGCCCGCTTCATTGGCCTGCGTGGCGGCAAGGCCGGTTTCAACCTGACGCTGCGCCGCTTCCACCATGTCGCGCGCGACCTCCACGCCCTGCATCTGGGCATCGATCACGCGCTTCTGCATTTCCAGGCTGACGGTGAACAGCTCAAACATCAGGCGGTTTCCTTCACCTTGTCGGTGACGGCAGCGGCAAGGCCCGCCGCCCATTTGGTGATGTCGCCCGCGCCCAGGCAGATGACCATGTCGTCGGGCTGGATATCGGCAACGACATGAGCGGCGAGGTCGGCTGCGTCGGCAACGGTCGAGGCGTGGCGATGCCCGCGCCGCTTGAGACCGGCGACCAGTGCCGCGCTATCGGCGCCCTCGATCGGCTGCTCGCCGGCGGTGTAGACCGGGGCGGCATAGACGATGTCGGCGTCGTTGAACGCCTGCTGGAATTCGTCCATCAGGTCGTGCAGACGAGTAAAGCGGTGCGGCTGGACCACGGCGATGACGCGGCCTTTCGCGCCTTCGCGCGCGGCAGCAAGCACGGCGCGGATTTCGACCGGATGGTGGCCATAATCGTCGATGACGGTGGCGGTACCACCCGCGACCGCGATTTCGCCGACCTTGGTGAAGCGGCGCTTTACTCCGCCGAACTTGGAAAAGCCGGTCTGAATGGTCGCGTCCTCGATACCCATCTGGAGCGCCACGCCGATCGCCGCCATGGCGTTCAGCACATTGTGGCGACCGGGCATCGGCATTTCGATCCCCTCGATGCGGCGAATCGATCCGTCGCGTTCGCGGATCTGCACGTCGAAACGGTTGCCGCCCGAAATAGGCTGGACATTCTCGCCGCGAATATCGGCCTGCGCCGAGAAACCATAGGTGACGATACGGCGGTCCTGCACGCGCGGCAGGATCGCCTGCACTTCCGGGTGATCGAGGCACAGCATCGCCGCGCCGTAAAAGGGTACATTGCCGACGAACTCGACAAAGGCGTCCTTCACCCGGTCGAAGCTGCCATAATGATCCAGATGCTCAGGATCGATATTGGTCACGACCGCGATCGTGCCGTCGAGGCGCAGGAAGCTGCCATCACTCTCATCGGCTTCCACGACCATCCAGTCGCTGTTGCCGAGGCGCGCGTTCGAGCCATAGCTGTTGATGATGCCGCCGTTGATGACGGTCGGGTCGACCCCGCCCGCGTCCAGCAGCGCCGCGACCATCGAGGTGGTCGTGGTCTTGCCATGGGTGCCAGCGACCGCGACGGTCGATTTGAGGCGCATCAGTTCGGCCAGCATTTCGGCGCGGCGGATGACGGGCACGCGGTTTTCCAGCGCCAGTTCGACTTCCGGATTGCTCCGCTTGATCGCGGTGGAAGTGACGACCACGGCGGCGTCGCCCAGATTTTCGGCCTTGTGACCGATCATCACCTTGATGCCCTTCTTGCGCAGCCCTTCGACGACATAGCCTTCGGCCACGTCGGACCCTTGCACGCTGTAACCCAGATTATGCATCACTTCGGCGATACCGGACATGCCGATGCCGCCGATGCCGATGAAATGGATCGTGCCGATGTCGGTGCCGACACCCTTCATGCGGGAACTCCCTGGAGATTGAGGCTGGTCGGCGTCGGGCCGACCTTTACGGGATCATTCATGATCGGCGCCTTGCCGATGCTTTCGAGCAGGTCGGCCATGTCGCGTGCGGCGTCGGGGCGGCCGCAGTTGCGCGCGCGCTTGGCGGCATTCTGGAGCGCGCCGGGTTCAAGCGCCATCTTCTGCATCTGCTTGGCCAGTTCGACCGCAGTGAAGCGCGTCTGCGGAATGGTGCGCGCGCCGCCCGCCTCGGTCATTTCCTTTGCGTTGGCGGTCTGGTGGTCGTCCATGGCGCTGGGCAGCGGGATCAGGATCGCCGGGCGGCCCGCGCAGGTGAGTTCCGCCAGCGTCGAGGCACCCGCACGCGCGATCACCAGATGCGACCAGCCCAGCTTTTCGGGCACATCGTTGAAATAGGTGGCGAGGTCGGCGGGGATTTCCATCTCCGCATAGGTTTTGCGCACACGCTCGATATCCTCGGCGCGGCATTGCTGCGTCACCTGGAGGCGACGGCGCAGCGCAATCGGAAGCATGGAAAGGCCTTCGGGGACGA
Source organism: Sphingobium sp. (assembly GCF_035511395.1). Classification (GTDB taxonomy): domain Bacteria; phylum Pseudomonadota; class Alphaproteobacteria; order Sphingomonadales; family Sphingomonadaceae; genus Sphingobium. The sequence goes on along the minus strand of NZ_DATKFP010000280.1, from coordinate 4,610 downwards.
CGCTGGACAGCACCGTTGCGCCCTGGCTGCCGCCGATCACCAGCACGCGGAAGACGCTTTCGTCGGTCAGCGCGGGGAATTCTTCCTCGCGCAACTGCTTCACCTCCTCTCGCACCGGATTGCCGATCAGGTGGACCTTCGACGCATAGGCGCTCTTGAGCCGCTGGACGTCGGGATAGGCGGTGGCAATCGCATCGACGCGGCCGCTGAGCAGACGGTTTACCCGGCCCAGTACGGCATTCTGCTCGTGGATCGCGGTCGGGATGCCATCCGCCAGCGCCCCCAGCAGCGCGGGCATGGCGGGATAGCCACCAAAGCCGACCACGGCGGTCGGGCGGAACGTATCATTGAGGCGGCGAGCCATGGCGCGGCCGGCGAGGATCGCCTTCGCAGCCCCCGGCCAGCTTGCCGGATTCTTGGTCATGCGGCCAGCGGGCATGACATGGACCTGTGCTCGATTTTCTGGCGCCTTGTCGAAGATGCCGGGGATCTTCGCGCCGCGCTCATCGGTGACGAGCGCGACATGATGGCCGCGCGCCATCAGCTCCTCGGCCACGGCATGGGCTGGAATCATATGACCCCCCGTCCCGCCGGCGGCGAGGACGAAGTGACGGGAAATGCTCATCGACCACTCCATTTGACGACCGTGTGCCGACCCATGAAGGGGTTGCGCCGCGTGAATGCGAGCAGCAGGCCGACGCCGATACAAAGCGCCAGCATAGAGGAGCCACCGTAGCTGATAAAGGGCAGCGTCATGCCCTTCGACGGAAATATCTGCGCATTCACGCCCATGTTGATGATCGCCTGCAAGCCGAACTGGGTCGTGAGGCCGGCGGCGGCGAGGATGGTGAAATTATCCTCCTCATCCAGCAGGCGCAGCAACACGCGCACCACGATGGCGAGATAGACGCAGGCGATGGCGATGCAGGCGAGCAGACCGAACTCCTCCCCGATGACGGAGAAGATATAGTCGGTATGCGCTTCGGGCAGGCGGAACTTGTTCTGCCCCCCGCCCGGCCCGACGCCGGTAAAGCCGCCATGGGTGATGGTGCGGAAGGCGAGGTCGGTCTGGTCCGGCCCGGTGTCCATCTGTACGCCGATGCCGAGGAAGTCGTTGATGCGCTGGCGACCATTTTCGTAGAACATGTACACGCCGACCAGCCCCGCGAGGCCAAGGCCCCCCAGCATCGCGATCCAGCGCATTTCCAGACCCGACAGCAGCAACAGGCAGCCCCAGCAGGCAAGGAAGATCACCGTCTGGCCAAAGTCCGGCTGGCGCATCAGGATCGCCGCGATCAGCAGCGTCATTGCCCCGGTCAGCTGCATCACGGGCAGATTCTGGTCCTTGGTGCGCAGCGACAGCAGCCAGGCCAGCGTCACCACATAGGCGGGTTTCAGGAACTCCGACGGCTGGAAACGGAAGCCCGGCAGGTCGATCCAGCGCTTGGCCCCGTTCACGGTCGACCCGAGCAATGGCACGAACAGCAGCATCAGGAAGAAGAAGGCGCACATGAAGATCGCCAGCCGCCGCGCCTGCGGCCGGGGCAGCATGGAGATGACGAGCATGATCGGCAGGCCGATGAAGACCCACATCAGCTGGCGATAGAAGTAGATGAGCGGGTTGACCGCCACCTGCGCGGTCGATCGATCAATCGCGGCGACGGGCGAGGCGGCCGCGACGGCGACCAGCCCGATCGCCATCAGCGCCACGATCAGCGACAGCAGGACGCGATCGATTTCCCAGAACCAGATGGCGAGCGCCGTCCGCTCACGCGGAACGGTGCGGGTGCGAAAACCCTTCACCAGTTCGCCGGCCCTCGACATACCTGACCCCTTCTTGCTCATCGCCGCCCCAATACCTTCCCTATTCCAGCGCGTTCACGGCCGCGGCGAAGGCATCGCCGCGCGCCTCGAAATCGCGGAACTGGTCGAAACTGGCGCAGGCCGGCGACAGCAGCACGATATCGCCGGGCTGGGCGATGCGCGCCGCGCGCCTGACCGCCGCCGATAGCATTTCGCTGTCATCCACCGCCATATGCGGGCGCAGCAGGTCGGCGAACATATGGCCCGCTTCGCCGATGGTGTAGGCGTGCGCGATATTGCCATAATGAGGCACGCACTCGTCCAGATTGTCGGACTTGGCGACGCCGCCCAAAATCCAGTGGATGCGGGGCTTGCCGTCGATGGCGGGCCATGCCGCGATCGCAGGTGCGGTCGAGGCGGCGTTGGTCGCCTTGCTGTCGTTGACGTAGAGAACGCCATTATGTTCGCGCACGCGCTGCATACGGTGGGGTAACGAGGCGTAGCTGGCGAGAGCGTTGACGATGGTCGTTTCTTCAATCTCCAGCGCCTTGGCAACGGCAATGGCGACGGCGGCATTCTGCGCGTTGTGCGGGCCTTGCAGCGAGGGCCAGGTCAGTTGTTCGACCGAATTGATATCCGCCGCCTTCACTTCCTCCAGCGCTCCGGCGATAGAGGCAGCGACGCCCCGGCTCGGCTCATCCTCGGTAGTGATCACGGCGACATGATCGGGCGACTGCATCGCAAACAACCGCGCCTTGGACGCGATATAGCCTTCGAAGCCGTTATAGCGGTCAAGATGGTCCGGCGTGATGTTGAGCAGCACGGCGACATCGCAATCGAGGCTGTGGGTCAGGTCGATCTGATAGCTGGACAGTTCCAGCACATAGACGCCCACGCCGTGCAGGTTCGGCTCCAGCGGGGGCTGGCTGAGGATCGGGAGGCCGATATTGCCGCCCATGACCGTGGGATAGCCCGCCTGCTCGATGATGTGGTGGATCAGCGCCGTGGTCGTCGACTTGCCGTTGGTACCGGTGATGCCGACCACCTTGTGCGGCGGCAGCGTTGGGCGGGCGAGCGCGAACAGTTCGATGTCGCCGATGATCGGCACGCCGGCCAGCTTCGCGCGCATCGCGATCGGATGCTTGTTGAGCGGCACGCCCGGCGACACGACGATGCCGTCGAAGCCGGTAAGGTCGATTTCCATCGGGTCGCCAATTTCCGCCTTGCCCTCGACCAGGGCGCGCGCTTCTTCCCGGCTGTCCCACGCGACGACTCGGGCGCCACTCGTCACCAGCGTGTCGACCGTGGCGAGGCCGGATCGCGCCAGCCCGAGGACCGCGTAGGTCTTCCCCTTGAAAGCATCCGAAACGATCATCCGCTTACCTCAGCTTCAGGGTGGCGAGGCCGGCGAGCGCCAGTACGAAGGCGATGATCCAGAAACGGATCACCACGGTCGGCTCGGCCCAGCCCAGTTGCTCGAAATGATGGTGGATCGGGGCCATCTTGAACACGCGCTTGCCGGTCCGCTTGTAGAAGAAGACCTGGATGATGACGCTCATCGCTTCCACGACGAAGAGGCCGCCGATGATCCCCAGCACGATTTCGTGATGCGCGGTGACGGCTATGACGCCGATCGTGCCGCCCAGCGCCAGCGACCCGGTGTCGCCCATGAAGACAGCGGCAGGCGGCGCGTTGAACCACAGGAAGGCAAGTCCCGCACCGATGATCGCGCCGCACAATATCGTGAGGTTGCCTGCACCCGGCACATGGGGGATGCCCAGATATTGGGCGAAGTCGGCGCGGCCGACGAGATAGACGATCGCCATGAAGGCCATGCACGCGATGATCACCGGCATGGTGGCGAGGCCGTCGAGGCCATCGGTGAGGTTCACCGCATTGCCGAACGCGACGATGACGAAGGCAGCGAAAAGGAAATAGAAAGGGCCAAGCTCGATCGCCGGGCCATTGTAGAAGGGGACGTAGAGCGCGGTATTGCCATGCTGATGGACGATCATCCATGCCGCGACGCCCGCGATCAGAAATTCGAAAGCGAGACGCATCTTGGCCGACAGCCCCTTGTGGCTGGCCTTCGTCACCTTGTCATAATCGTCCAGGAAGCCGATCGCGCCGAAGCCCAGCGTCACGAACAGGCAAGCCCAGACATAGATGGAGCTGAGGTCCATCCACAGCAGCACCGAAATGACCATAGAGGTCAGGATCATCAGGCCGCCCATAGTCGGCGTGCCGCGCTTGGCCAGATGGCTTTGCGGGCCGTCGGTGCGGATCGGCTGCCCCTTGCCCTGACGAATGCGCAGCCAGCCGATGAATTTCGGGCCGATGACCAGGCCGATGATCAGCGCGGTGGCGATCGCCGCACCCGCGCGGAAGGACAGGTAGCGGATGAGGTTGAAGACACCTGCGAAATCCAGGGTTTCGGCCAGCCAGTACAACATTAGTTCTTGTCTCCGTCGCGGGCGGCCTCGGCCAGGGCAGCGACAAGGCGCGACAGTCCGACGCCGTTCGAGCCCTTGACCAGGATCGCGTCGCCCGCACGCATTTCGGTTTGGATGAGGGGGATGGCCGTCGCCGTGTCGGGGACATGGGCGTAGGGGATCGCGCCATCCAGCGCGTCTGCCAGCGGCGCCATTTCCGCGCCGACGAGAATGGCGAAATCGACCTGCCCCGCCATCATCGGATCGGCTAGCTCCGAATGGAGTTCGGCGCTGCGATCGCCCAGTTCGCGCATGCCGCCAAGGACGGCGATGCGGCGATCGGCATGTTCGCGGCCAAGCTGCTTGAGTGTCGCC
>NZ_DATKFP010000279.1:0-2738 GCF_035511395.1 Sphingobium sp. | reverse complement strand
GGTACGCCGACAACCTCTGGGCAATTTCTGCGTCATGCCCTGGTGGCGGCTACCTGGCTGCGCCCAGGCGAACCCTCGCATGACTCCACCATGTCGCGAACGGCTCTCGCATGCCGGTTCCTCGGTCGCCCGATCGCTGTGTTTTCAGCACTTCCGTCGTTGCACGTCGACCTGCGGCTAGCGGTCGCCGGCGGGCATTTGAAGCAGCGCCTCCGGCAGTTGGCGCTCGCCAGCCAACGCTTGGGTTTGCGCCAAGGCCGATCGCCAGGCCGTGATCTGGCCGAGCGCGTGATAGAGCCGCAACCGCAGCAAGGCTGCATCAAAGCTGGTCGTCGACCAGGGCGCGATGGCATTGACGACCGCCGAGGCCCGGGTGGAATCGCCACGCGCGACAAGCCAATCCGCGTAGCTCTTCGTGAACTCGAGCGTGTCGAGAGGGATCCGGATCGTTTCGGCCAGCGTCTGCGCCATCTGGTAATTTCGATCCGCTTCTCCCTCGTCGCCAGCGCCTGCGGCGGCTTCGGCCGCGGCGATCGCGGCGTAGAGGCGCGGGAGGTCCCTGCCCGTGTCTTCGGCCCAGGCATGCAAAGCGGAAAGCTGGCGTGCCGCGGCGTGGTCGTCGCCCGCGCGTCTGCGCGCCCTGATCGCAACCAATGCGGCGCGCGCATACTCGCGCTCATCCGATCCGGCGAGTTCGATTCCCATGGCGGCCTCGGCTTCATTTTCCGCGAAGGCGTATTGGCCTTCGCCAAACCCGATGCGTGCGTTCAGCGCGTGCGCCAAGAGCATCAAGCCCGGGTCGCCGTATGACGGCGCGTGTTCCAGTTCGCGTTTGATGATCGCTCTTGCCTCGGTCGTCCGGCCATAGTCGATCAAGGCTCGTGCGCGCATCAATTCGGCGAACTGGCGCAGCGCCGGAAACGCCGTACGCACTACCAGTTCGCGCACGCGCATGTCCTGAGCCAAGGCCCTCTCCACGTCGAGCGACAGCAGGTATATCGACATCTGTGTGAGGCGAGCGCGCAACTCGCCCGCGGTATCGGAAAACGTCGCCGAACGGTCGGCCGCATCCGTCAGATAGGGCAAGGCTGCTTCCGGTCGGTTCATGGAAAAGGCGAGCAACATTGCCGTGGCGTTGTCGAGCTTGGCCAGATGAACCCGATCTGCCGTTGCTTCCAGAATGACTCGAGCCTGCGCGAAGTCGTCTTGCGCTTCATCCAGGCGCCCCATCTGCGATGCGCTTCCGGCGCGGTACAGGTGGATGCGCCCGAGCAGATTCGCGGCCGCGTAGTCCGTCCTGCGTTGAACGACGGCGATGGCCTCGGTGTAGAGGCGCCAGGCGCCCGGAAAGTCGAATTTGCGGTAGCGCGTGTCGCCTAGCGCGCTCAGCACTTCCGCACGCATGACTTCATCGTGGGCGAAAGGGCCGTTCTTGAGGAGTGCTTCGAGTGTCTCGACGGCGGCGTCGACGCGGCCGGCGGTCAGGTCGATCTGGGCGCGCTGGAAGGCGACATCCGGCAATGCCTGCTGTTCCGGGGAGAGTCCGTTCAGCAACGTCTGTGCTTCCTCCAGCCGGTTGGCCAGCACGAACGCCTTCACGCGCTGAAGCATGCCCGCGAGTTCAGGTTGCCGAATAGCGAGGTCGTCTTGCTCGGGAAGCAATTCGAGTTTGGCGGCAAGCGCCTGGAAGGCAAAACGAGTCGCTTGAATGACATCTTCGGACTCGCCAGAGGCATGCACCGACTGATCACGACCGAGCGTGGTCAATACCACCCGCCAGCGTCCGCCGGAGAATACCGCTTGGGAACGAAGCAACCACCCGACGCCACCGTCCGAGGCAAGCTTGTCGAGCGTCTGATCGTCCGGCGGCCTACCATGCCAGGATTCGGAAAGTGAAATCGCGGTGGCGTCCGGCACGACCGGCTGTCCGGCGCTGCGCAGGCGCTGCGATAGGAACTGCATGGCGCCCAACCGCACCCAGGAGAAATCTTCATCGGCTTCGAGTTCGACAGGCAACACCAATGCCGCTTCCGTTCTGGTTGGAGTCGCGTGCGGAGCGCGCCCTTCCAGGACGACCAGCGCCACTGTTCCCGCAAGTAATACGGCGGTGGTAAAAAGGGCTGTTGCTCGCCGAAAGCGCGCGCGGATCGAAGCGCTGACAGGTTTCGGTTCGGTCGGATCGGACGGCACGATCGAAACATCATTTTCGGAAATGCCTTCTTGCAGGACCTGCGTACTCGCAACCCATTGGTAACCGAAGCGTGGGATGGTGCGAATGCAACGTTGCTCCTCGCCGCTATCGCCGACGAGATGCCTGGCGCGACCGACAATCTGTGCGAGTACGTTGTCCGTGACATCGACCTTGCCCCAGACCGCGGCGATCAGTTCATCGCGCCCCACCGCTCGCTTGCGGTGCTCGATCAGCCATACCAGCGTATCGAACACTTTCAGTTGCGCCGGCAACAGCTCTTCGCCACGCCACAATTCCCGACGCGCGGCGTCAAGGCGAAACTCACCAAAGGAGTAGATCGTCATGCAAGTCAACTACTGAGAAAGGTCTGAACAATTCATTCGCGGCGCCGGGCGTCTTGCGAAGGTCGGCAGGCACGACGTAGGGTTTCCGCGCGGGTTCAACTCCGAAGTGCAACACCTGATCGGGGGAGGAGGCCCAGGTGCGTTAGCCTGGGAGGCTTCACCGACAAGTGAAAACCGCACATGACCTGTACGCACTTGAGCCG
>NZ_DATKFP010000278.1:0-7149 GCF_035511395.1 Sphingobium sp. | reverse complement strand
GAACCGATTGAACCTGGCGGTGGCGCTGCTGGCGCCGTTGTGGTGGCTGGCCTGGGGACTGGAGCCGTGGCCCGGCATGGCGGTGCAACTGCTCGCCGGCCTGCTGGTCTTCATCATATTCGCAGCTCTGTTCGCGATCGGCATGATGGGTGGGGGCGACGTCAAGTTGCTGGGCGCGCTTGCGCTCTGGTTTCCGTGGCAGGTGACGATCAGCCTGATCGTGCTGATGGCACTGCTGGGCGGCGGGGTAACACTCGTCACCGTGCTACACCATCGCTGGGCCAAAAAGCCCGGCCAGCCGGAGATCCCCTATGGCGTCGCCATCTCGATCGCAGCCCTGTGGATGCTTGGCGAACGATATCTTAACCAATTTGCGTGATGGTTGGGGCACTGGGGGCAGTGCACCCGCTTGAGGGAGGCGAATTTCGTCATGGATGCCAAGAAGATCGTGCTGCTGGTAGGCGCGCTGATCATAGCCGTTACTACCGCCCTGCTTGCGCGGAGCATGTTGAGTTCGTCCAGTGCGCCACAGGTCAACGCCGCAGCCATGCCGGCCGACGCCGACCTGCCGCATGTACTGGTCGCCACCAAGGCGCTGCCCGTGGGCACCATCCTTGACGCGGAAAGCTTCCGCTTCCAGCCTTGGCCCAAGGATCTGATCGAACAGGCCTATTATCTCCAGGGTCAGGCCGATCCCGCCAAGCTGGCCGGCAGCGTCGTGCGCACCGCCATCTCTGCGGGCCAGCCGATGACGCAGGGCGCGCTGGTGAAGCCGGGTGATCGCGGATTCCTGGCCGCCGCCCTTGGCCCCGGCCTGCGCGCCGTGACGGTTCCGGTATCGGCGCAAAGCTCGGTCGCGGGCTTCGTCTTCCCCGGCGATCGCATCGACCTCGTCCTGACGCAGAGCGTCACCGGCGGTGGCGACGGCGATCCGCTGAAGGTGTCGGAAACCATCCTGCGCAACCTGCGCGTACTCGCCACGGACCAGCGCATGGACGCCATGGGCCCGGACGGCAAGCCGGTGGTCCAGACCTATTCCAACGTAACGATCGAAGTGACGCCCAAGATCGCCGAAAAGATCGCGGTCGCCCAGACGATCGGTTCGCTGTCCATGTCGCTGCGCTCGATCGCCGACAATGCGTCCGAACTCGACGCAGCCATTGCCGGCACCGATGTCGACCTGCCCGCCGGCGCCAGCCCGAACGCCGAGAAGGCGATCCTGACCAAGCTGGCCGCGCGCCCGGTCGATCGCGGTTCCACCTACTCCACCGGCGCCGACGTGTCGCGCTACCAGCGCAGTTCGGTCCCGGCCAAGGCGGATGCACCGGTTTCGGCGATGGCCAGCGCCAATGGCGCGCCGGTCGGAACGGTCGCCTTTCAGGGGCCTGTCATCCGCATCGCTCGCGGCACCAGCGTGACCGAAGTTCCGGTCGGGGGGAAGTAAGATGAAGAGCTTGCACCATCGCGCCAAGCGCGCCGCCGCTCCCGCCATCGCGCTGGGCCTGGCCGTCGCGACGATCGCAGCGCCGACCACAGCGCTCAACGCCGCCCCCTCCGGCGCGCAGGACAATGCGATCCTGATGTCGGTGGGCGGTAGCCGGGTGGTCAACCTGCCGGCGAAGATGTCGGACGTGGTGATCGCCAATCCCGACGTGGTCGACGTTCATGTCCGGTCGCAGAACCAGCTCTATCTGATCGCGAAGAAGGCCGGCGAAACCACTGTCTTCGTCACCGCCCCCAATGGCAAGGTGCTGTTTTCCGGCAATGTCCGTGTCGGCAACAACATCACCAGCATCGACGACATGCTGCGGCTCGCCATGCCGGAAGCCAATATCGCCGTGAACAACATGAACGGCATGGTCCTGCTGACCGGTACGATCAAGGCGCCGGAGGACGCGGCCGAGGTCGAACGACTGACCCAGGCCTTCGTCGGCAAGGACGTGACAGTCGTCAGCCGCCTGCGCATGGCGACCCCGCTTCAGGTGATGTTGCAGGTCAGGATCGCCGAAGTCAGCAAGGATGTCGGCCACAAGATCGGCACCAACTTTTCCAGTATTGACCGGAGCGGCGGCAGCACGGCCGGCTTTATCGGTGGTGGAACACGCGATTTCGTTGAGTTCAATGCGAATGGCGGCGGCACGTTCACCACGCCTATCGACGGCGGCTACAGTCTGGGCGGCGTGGCCCGCATCCTGGGCCTGGACATTGCCGGCGCGCTCGACCTTGCCGAATCCAGCGGTCTTGCGACCACATTGGCCCAGCCGAACCTGACCTCGTTGTCGGGCGAGACGGCCAGTTTCCTGGCAGGCGGCGAATATCCCTACACGGTCAATAACGGGCCTTCGTCGGGCAACAGTATCGAATTCAAGCAATATGGCGTGCAACTGGCCTTCACGCCGACGGTGCTGGCGGACGGCCGCATCTCGCTGCGCGTCCGGCCGACCGTCTCCAGCCTCGACTTCTCGGTCGATGCCTCCGTGCCCGCGCTTCGCAGCCGCACGGCGGAAACGACCGTGGAACTGGGATCGGGCCAGGCCTTCATGATCGCGGGCCTGCTCAACAGCGACACGTCGAACAGCATCAGCAAGGTGCCGGGCCTCGGCAACCTGCCGATACTTGGTAGCCTGTTCAAGTCGCGCAATTTCCAGCGCCACGAAACCGAACTGGTGATCGTCGTCACGCCCTATCTGGTGAAGCCGATGAATGCGTCCGACGTGCGCCTGCCGACCGACGGCTTCCGCAACGCCAATCAGGGCCAGGGCCTGTTCCTGCAACAGAATCATGACGGAGTAAGCGGCGCACGCGCTGCGATGCCGAGCCGCGCCCCAGGGTCCACCGCCGTTACTCCGGCGGCGCCTGCAACAACCGGCAAGGACGCCAACGCCTCTCCCGGCTTCAGCTTCTGACGGAAGGACGACTGACATGATTTCCAAGATCCAGACACGTCTGTCCATCAAGACCCTCGCTGCCGTCGCCCTGCTGGCGATGCCTTTGGCCGGCTGCGTGTCCGACAGCCCCAATCGAAGCGTGGAATCGATCCACCAGCCGGTGGTCAGCTATGCCGCCTACACGTTCGACGTGCAGACCGGAGCGGGCGATGTGCTGACGCCCGGCGAGGCTGGTCGGCTCGAAGACTGGTTCAGCTCGATCAAGCTGGGCTATGGCGACCAGGTGGCGATCGTCGCCGATGGCTATACCGGTCCGGCGTTGCGCGAGGAGATTGCCAATGTCGTGGCGCGCCATGGCCTGCTGGTGGGCGAGGACAGTTCCGCCGCCGCCGGCACTGCGCCGCAGGGCGCCGTCCGACTGATCGTGCGCCGCTCCAGCGCCAGCGTGCCCGGTTGCCCCGACTGGAGCGCCAAGCAGGAAACCGAGATGACGATGGGCGCATCGTCCAACTATGGCTGCGGCGTGAACGGCAATCTGGCCGCGATGATCGCCAACCCGGAAGATCTGGTCCGTGGCCAGAGCACGGATAGCGACCTGCGCACCGCCACGTCGAACCGCGCCATTTCCACCTATCGCGACAAGGCGCCGACGGGCGCCGGCGACCTCAAGCAGATCACGGCGGGAGCCCAGTAAGATGAACGCACCCTGGAAACCCGGCGCCGGCCTGCGCGATCCCTTCCACGCCTTCGTCTGCGACGATTACAGCTTCGACCTGCTGCGCAGCGTCGCGGCCGAAATGGGCTGGGCACCGGAAAAGGTGAACAAGGGCGGCATGCGCAATGCAGTGCAGAGCCTGTCGATCACCGCATCGCCGCAGATCCTGTTCATCGACATGTCCGAAAGCGGCGATCCGCTGAACGACATCAACAGCCTGGCCGAGGTCTGCGAACCCGGCACGGTGGTGATCGCCGCCGGCCAGGTCAATGACGTCCGTCTCTATCGCGACCTCGTCGCCAGCGGCATCCAGGATTATCTGCTCAAGCCCTTCGGCGCCGACCAGTTGCGCGATGCACTGGCGCAGGCGCAGGCGGTCTTCATGGCGCCGCGCGACGCCGGTCCGGAACGGCCGCACGTCACCATGGCGGTGGTCGGCACACGCGGCGGCGTGGGCGCCTCCAGCGTCGCGACCTCGCTCGCCTGGATGCTGTCGGACAAGAAGAAGCGGCCGACTGCCCTGCTCGACCTCGACGTCCATTTCGGCACCAATGCGCTTGCGATGGACCTGGAGCCGGGTCGCGGCCTGACCGACGCGATCGAAAATCCCAGTCGCATCGACGGGCTGTTCATCGAGCGTGCGATGGTGCGGGCCAGCGACACGCTGGCGATCCTTTCGGCCGAAGCCCCGATCAGCCAGCCGATGCTGACGGATGGCGGCGCCTTCTATCAACTGCTGGAAGAATTTCGCGCGGCGTTCGAATGCAGCGTCATCGACCTGCCGCGCACCATGCTGATCCAGCACCCGCATCTGATGGGCGACGTCAATGTGACTCTGGTCGTGACGGAACTGACGCTGGCGTCGGCGCGCGACACGATTCGTATCCTGTCCTGGCTCAAGACCAACGCGCCCCATTCGCGCGTGGTGGTGGTCGCCAACCGCGTCCATCCCGGATCGCCCGAAATCAGCCGCAAGGATTTCGAGCAGTCGATCGAGCGCAAGGTGGATGTACTGATCCCCTTCGACCTGCGCGTTGCATCACAGGCGGCGAAGCTGGGCAAGACGCTGGCCGAAGCCGCCAAGGGCAGCAAGGTCGGTGCGGCCTGCGCGGCGATGCTCGACGAAACGCTGGGCGCGGCGGATGCCAATGACGCCGGCGACGGCAAGCCGGCGGCGAAGAAGGGCGATTCCCTGCTCGGCAAGATCGACTTCAAGAGCATGATCCCCTCGCGCCGCAAGGCGGCCGTGGAAGACTGACGGGCGCGCCGCTGCGGCGGCGCTGCCAGATGAAGGACGGGCGAAGAGATGGACGGCAATATCCTGTTGATCACGGTGCTGGTGGTGACGATGCTGGGCCTCGCCCTCGTCGCCTTCGCCGGCCCGTCACCGGACAAGGCGCGCAAGCGTCGCGTCGCCACCATCCGCGGTCGCCACAGCGATTCCGCCGAGGCGATGATGGAAGCGCGTATGCGCAAGGCCATCTCCAACCGACCCACCGGCACCGAGGCGAAGATGCTGGTGTCGCTCATCCCCAATCCGGACAATCTTGCCAAGCGCATCAAGATGACGGGCAGGAAGTGGACGCTCAGCCAGTATATGACGGCCTGCGCCGTCATTTTCCTGTTGATCACAGCGCTGCTGACGCTGCGCGGCTTCCCGTTCCTGTTCGCATTCATGGTCGGTCTCGCAGCGGGCCTCGGCCTGCCACACTGGTGGATCGGGCAGTTGATCAAGAAGCGGATCAGCCAGTTCACCGCCAAATTTCCTGATGCGCTCGAACTGCTGACGCGCGGCCTGCGTTCGGGCCTTCCGATCGCCGAGACTCTGGGTATCGTTTCAAGCGAGATTCCTGGCCCGGTGGGCGAGGAATTCAAGCTGATCACCGAACGCATCAAGATCGGCCGGACCATGGATCAGGCGCTTCAGGAAACCGCCGACCGTTTGGGCACGCCCGAATTCCAGTTCTTCGTCATTACGCTCGCGATCCAGCGGGAAACCGGCGGCAACCTGGCCGAAACCCTGTCGAACCTTGCCACGGTGCTTCGCCAGCGCGCACAGATGAAGCTCAAGATCCGCGCGATGTCGTCGGAATCCAAGGCGTCCGCCTATATCATCGGCGTCCTGCCCTTCCTGGTGTTCGGCATGATCTGTTACATCAACTATAACTATATGGCGCCCTTCTTCACGCCCGATCCGGCGGGCATTTTCGGCCTGTCGACGATGCAGGTGGTCGGGATCGGCGGCATGTGCTGGATGGCGATCGGCGCTTTCATCATGGCCCAGATGGTCAATTTCGAGATTTGAAGAGGGAGCGATAGCATCATGGACGCCCCCACCCCCGCCGGCACGCTGTTCGGCCTGACCGCCACCGATTTCGGCACGCTGCTGGCGGGCCTTGCGACTTTGGCCGTGCTCTTTGCCCTATATGCGGTGATGACGGTGCGCGACCCGATGGCCAAGCGCGTCAAGGCGCTCAACGAACGGCGCGAACAGCTCAAGGCCGGCATCACCGCCTCGACCGCCAAGCGCCGCGCCAAGCTGGTGCAGAAGAACCAGACGACGGACCATATGCGGTCCTTCCTGTCGAGCCTGAAGGTGTTGCAGGACGACCAGTTGAAGGACGCGCAGATCCGCCTGGCGCAGGCCGGCATCCGGTCCAAGGATCTGGCCGTCGCGGTGATCTTTGGCCGCATGATCCTGCCGATCTTCATCGGCGGCGCAGCCGCGATCCTGCTTTACGTCGTCGGCATCGAGCCCGAATGGGGTCCGATGAAGCGGTTCTTCGCCTTCGCCATCGCGCTGCTGCTGGCCTACAAGGCGCCCGACATCTATATCGACAATAAGGTACAGAAGCGGTCGGCCGCGATCCGCAAGGGGCTGCCCGACGCGCTCGACCTGCTGGTCATCTGCGCCGAGGCGGGTCTGACCGTCGATGCGGCCTTCAATCGTGTCGCCCGCGAACTGGGCAAGGCCTATCCCGAACTGGGCGACGAGTTCCAGCTGACAGCGATCGAACTCAGCTTCCTGACCGATCGCCGCATGGCCTTCGAGAATCTAGCTACCCGCGTGAAGCTGGATGCGGTCAAGGGCGTGGTCACGACCATGATCCAGACCGAGAAATATGGCACGCCGCTGGCTTCGGCGCTGCGTGTCCTGTCGGCCGAGTTCCGTCACGAGCGCATGATGCGCGCCGAGGAAAAGGCGGCGCGCCTGCCCGCAATCATGACCGTACCGCTGATTCTCTTCATCCTGCCGACCCTGTTCGTCGTCATTCTGGGTCCAGCGGCCTGCTCGATCAGCGGCGCCTTCTAAAAAATTGCGAAAGTCGGCGGGCGTTGCCGTAGCGTCGCCCGCTTAACCGCCCGCTCCGCCTCAAAATCGCGGTAGCGGGCCGCTTTTTTCCTGCTTATCCCGGACAATAACAAGAAGGAGTGGATCGCATGAAGTCGGCAGCCATAGCCATTGCAACCCTGACCGCGGCCCTCGCCGCACTGCCGGCGCAAGCTGCGCAGCCCGTCGCCGGCCGCTGGGCCACGGTGGACGGC
>NZ_DATKFP010000277.1:0-4413 GCF_035511395.1 Sphingobium sp. | reverse complement strand
CCATCACGGTGAACGTCGCCCGCTCGCCGGAAGAAGCTGAGCTTCAGGCACAGGGCGTCGACGTGATGGCCGACCTGTTCGAAAAGGACGAAGCCGGCTTCACCGAAGATTATGACCCCAACGCGGAACCCGGCGAAATCGCCGTGGAAGCCGAAGAAGAAGCCCCGGCTGAAGAAGCCTGAGCCTTCTGACAGGATCAAACGAGAAAGCCGCCCCGAAACGGGCGGCTTTTTTGTTGGGTCGCGGAGGGGTTGGCCGGTATCGCTGGCTACTGCGCCGATCGCCGCGTGTTGGCATCAATGGATCGTCAACCGTGATCGAGCGGTCGCAGGGCTATCCTTCACCGCCTTACATGATCCAGATTTTCCCCGGCGGAGACGTATAATGGGGGCAGATATGGCAGCGATGGGTGGATTGCGGACAGGCCACTGTTCATGCCATTCTGGCGGACAGCTGACATTCCGGGCTGAGACACTGTGCCAGAATTCATGGGTAAGAAAATCACGCGGGCTGAAGAAAGCGCCCGCATCGCATACAGGAAAGGACTAGCAAAAGCCGTTCGGTCCATAGCGAAGGGGACGGACTGGCGGACAATTGAAGGATGTCTCTTCAAGCAACATTCTGGGTGGTTCGTGAGCGCAACCCCTTCTGTCCACATTTTTGATAAGATCACCACGGTTTCCATTTCCGCCAAGCCGATGGAAATTGATCCCATTTTTTGGGACATGTCAGGCCTACCGGAAAATCAATATGCTCCCCTGTCTTTTCGCTTGAACGGTGCTTGGGTTTGCCGTCCGCCAGCCTTCAATGAAATCGAAATTTCAGAACACCCAGATACGGACGCCGTTGCAAAAGACATACTGGCTGTCGCAAACTCCCAATTACATGCAATCCTAACCTCTTGGTCACTTGATGACTTCGTTCAGCACTGCAAGGAACGAGGGAGAAGCCAGACTAGTTATCTTCCATCGATTGTTGCTGCACTTGTTGTTTCAGCGCGGCATGCCGAAGCGCTGAACTACTGTATTGAGGCCATTGCCAAAAATGAGGTTGGCGGGTTTCTGGCACCAGATGGCACTTTTGCGGAAATGGCCCGAGACTGGTTAGCAGCCCCCCGATCAAGCGTATCCTGAATTGATTGTCTGCTTTCGAGTTGAGTGATGATCAGATGCAGGGGCCGCAAATGGTCGGGTTTGAAACATCCATAGTGGCCTAAAAACCCCGGACGCTCCAAATGGCATCAATGGCGAGCAGTACGCCCACCATCCAAATCCACACCAACGTCGCTGATCCGCCGAAAAGGCGGAACATCAGTCGCCGGTCGGAAGTCCAGCCTATTCGGCTTCCTCGACCGGAGCACCGGGGCCGTTTTTGAGGATCGAGTCGATCGCGTTCTTCGCGCTCGCTTTGGAGGTGTAGCCTTCGGTCCAGAAAATGACCTCGGCATTATATTTGAACTTGGCGACGAACTCGCCGGCCTTGTTCTTCTCGATCACGAACTTATGGGCCATGATTATTCTCCTGGCTTGTTGCGCTACCGAAACCGGTCCGGACAATAAGCGGCGGAATCGATGCTGGCAACCGCTTCCGGCGGCACCGATCCGGTCAGCAGGGCTGCCCCCAGCAGGGCCGCGGCGGGCGCGGTCTGAATGCCGAAACCGCCCTGCCCGGCGAACCAGAAAAAGCCCGGCACGGCCGGATCGAAACCATAGACCGGTGCGCGATCAGGCGCAAAGCTGCGCAACCCCGCCCATTTATGCTCGATGGCGTCGACTCGCCAGTCGACCGCCTCCTCAAAGCGCGCAATCGCCTGCGCCACCGCCAGTTCCTCCGGCGCGGCGTCGCACGGCGGCGACGGCTCCTCGTCATGCGGGGTCAGCCAGATGCGCCCCGGCCCTTCCGGCTTGAAATAGAAGCGCGAGCGCAGGTCCATGATGCGCGGCAAGCCGACGGACGGCATGTCGGACACGCGCAATTGCACCACGGTGCGGCGCAGCGGCGTGATCCCGATCGGCGCGATGCCGCTGCGCCGCGCGACATCATCGGCCCAGGCCCCTGCCGCATTGACCAGCAAGCCGCATTCGATCGTCCCCTCACGCGTCTCGATCCGCCAACCGCCCGCGACAGGCTGCGCGGCCAACAAGGGGGAAGATAGCCTGATCTCGCCGCCCAAGGCGCGGAAGCGTCGCAAATAGGCCTGGTGCAGCGCCGCGACGTCGATATCCCGGCAACTCGCCTCCATCACCCCCAACGTCCAATCCGGCCGCAGCCCCGGCACAAGTGCAGCCGGATCGACGGACCGGAGATCGACCCTTCCGGCAAATTGCGCCAGCAGCGCATCACGGAAAGGCTCGTCGCCCGCACGCCCGATATGCACCGTCCGGCGCAACGACAGGAAGCTGCCCGCATGGAAATCCCGATCCGGCGCCGCAAGCAGCGGTCCTGATGCCGTCGTCAGCGGCTGGACCATCGGGCCACCATAGGTTTCTTCCCAGAAGGCGACCGAGCGGCCGGTAGCGTGATAACCGGCCCTTTCCTCCATCTCCAGAATCAGCACGCCTGCGTCGGCGGCCAGATGCGCGCCAAGGCTCGCGCCGGCCATGCCGCCGCCAGCAATCACGATGTCGAAAGCCGTCAATTCCCAGTCTCTTGTCCAGCAGTCTCGTCCAGAAAGGCGTCGATCCGGTCGAGCGCATCGAGCCGGACCGGATCGAGTTCGCGCAATATCTCATGCGCGGCCTCCCGCCCATAGACATGCAGGCGCGCATTAGGAAGCCGTGCCGCGACCTGCCGGATCGCAGCGGTCGAAACCAGCTTGTCCGTCTCTGCCGCCAGGATCAGCAGCGGACAGGTGACGTGCGCCAGCCCCGGCGCCTTTGCCAGCGATCGAGTCGAGGCGAGCGCCTGCGATACCCAGCTCCAGCTGGGCGGCCCCAGCGCGATCTCGCGGCTATGGTCGCGCCACCAGAGTTCGTCGGCATAACGATCGGGATCATGGGTCAGCCGCTTCTGCCGGATGATCCGCTGCCGCGTACTATCCTCCTTCTGGGTCCAGGCACGCCGTTCGCCCGCGCCGCGTGCCAGCATCATGTGCGCCACCGCGACCGCCAGCCAGCGCGGCAGCGGCGCGCTATGCACGCCCAGCATCGGCGCGACCAATATGGCAGCATCGGGCTGCTCCATGCCTTCAGCCAGCGCACGCAGCAGCATATGCCCGCCCATCGAATGGCCGAGCATGACAGTCGGACCGTGGCGATCCGCACGCCAGTCGGCGGCGAGCGCCTTCAGGTCCGCGATATAATCGGCGAAGTCGCGAATATGGCCGCACAACGGATCGTCGGTCAGCCGGCCCGACCCGCCCTGCCCGCGCCAGTCGAAGCTGGTGACTTCCCAGCCACGCCGCGCCCAATGATCGATCACTTCAAGATATTTTTCGATCATGTCGCCGCGGCCGTTCAACAGCAGCATCCGGCCGCGCGTCCCGTCCCCCAGCCGGTAGCGTCGGATCGCCCAGCCGTCGGGCGCGTGCCAGTAATCCAGCCGCCCGCCCATCGGCCAGGCGCGCCGGTCGAAGGGAGCGGCGGGGAAAGCGGAGGCAAAATCAGGCGAATCCATGCCCTTCATGGTTACGGTTTAGGTGCCTTACCGTTAATTCGGATACCTTGGATATTGGCGTTGATCGCGGTTGGCGCATCAATCGCACAATCAACATTGTTGAAATGCAGATCATTTAACTGCGCATTGTTAAGAAAACCTCCCAGCCCAGTGGGCGCATTGCGGACTTCAACGTCTTTTAGGGTCACGACCGCGTCTGGGTGCTCGATAAGAATTCCAACTGCATCCTGAGAAATCGATCGATCGAGGCTCCCCTCATAATTCCGTTGTGCGCGGTAAATGGTCAATTCTTGTAATCGTTGCACCGGGGGCGTCATCGATGTTGAGTACCGGAGCGTTAGACGTAGAGCTGACATCATCGAGACTTCCCCCTGAAAAATTGCCAATTCGAATGGAGGGTTGTGGAAGCGGGGTGGAAGTCGCCTTAGCTTCCGGAACCGTTTCGAGACCAGAAGGCGCTACGCGCAACGCTTTTATGGACGGCCAAATCGGGATCACCGCCAATAGAATGCCAATTACCACCGCTGAGATTTGTATAACGCCTGGGAGGTTGTTGAAGAAATTACCAGCACCGAGGCTGGCTAGACCAAGACCGACAGCCGAAATTAATCCTCGAACCATACTCATATATCCCCTGCACCATCCTAATTTCATCGGCGCCGTTTGCCTATATGACACACTGATCGACCGGAAAAGGTTGAAAGTCCGATGCAATCATATTGATATTTATCGGACCATTTTTGCATGCCGAAATTCGACGAGCCGCAAAAAACTGCGAAACACGGTAAAGCTTTAGTA
>NZ_DATKFP010000276.1:0-12321 GCF_035511395.1 Sphingobium sp. | reverse complement strand
CGCGGCGCTCAAAGGACGAGGCAGCCGAAGATCAGGCGCACGCGGCGGTCGACGTGGCCAAGCGTGCGCTGGGGGAACGGGGAGCGGTATGGTGGGATGACGGAACCCCCGATCTCAATCGCCATATGGCGAGAAGCACGCCCTACGCCGCTTGGTACGCGGCCCGAACGGCATGACGTCGCCAGCGCACAGATGCACTATCGCCTCGATCAGCCAGGATGGCGCTCCCGTTTCAGCGAAGGGTACGGCTCCAAACAGATCTACTCCAGCCGCCTGCGCGGTATCCAGGACGCACATGACGTCGTGCTCGTAAAGCTGGACGATGCCAAGGCAGGGTTGGTCCAGGATCGAGCACCGGAACTGCTCGGCGTCGCCGGCTACGGGTCAATCGGCGAGTCGACGGTTTTGCTGTCATTTCCGTCCTCCTCCTCCTCCTCCTCCTCCTGCGGCGTGGCGGTATCGCCGCTGCTGTCCGGCGATGAAGCCGCTCATTCTGGTTTCCTATCATCGCGAGGTGTCGGATACGCTCGCCTGCAAGAAGATAAGTGCGGATTGTTGCAAGCGCTTCGAACGACCCGGAGAGGTTAAGCCGCCCGGCCCCGCGAGCATGAGCACTTCAGGCGCACGCTAATCACCCGCGCATTTCCTGGAGCGATTGCGACGGTGGCACGTTGGACGGGGTATGAGCGAAGGTAATGGCACGTCCAACCCAGTCAAACGGGTTATCCGTCAACAGGTCGTCGCCATGTTCAACGACAGCGGACGAGGAGAGGCGCCGATCGTCAGAAGCCGGAACGCCCTGCTCGCGCCGACGTCGGTCGCCTGGCGGGTCCACGGCGACGTCGCCTCGATGATGGCGGGCGGTATTGCCAGCCTCCTGCTGCAGATGCTGCATCCCGGGGTTCTGGCCGGCGTGTGGGACCATTCAAACTTCCGTACCGATATGCGCGGCAGGCTACGCCGCACCGCCCGCTTCATCGCCACCACCACTTATGCCGACCAGTCCGAGGGCAAGGCCATGATCAGGCGGGTCCGCGCGGTCCACGATGGCGTCAGAGGCCACTTGCCCGATGGCACCGAGTACAACGCGAATGACCCCACGCTCCTGGCCTGGGTACATGTCACGGAGACCCGAAGCTTCCTCGATGGCTGGATCCGCTATGGCGAGCCATGGATGTCGCACGCGGATCAGGATCAGTATTTCGCCGAAATGGCCTCGATCGGCGGGGCGCTGGGAGCCGAGCCCCTGCCGCGCACACGTTCTGAGGCGGATCGTCTGATAGCCGGAATGCGTCCGGCATTGAGGGCGGATGCGCGGACCGCCGAGGTTGCCCGGCTGATCCTCCACCCGGTAGCAACGAACCGGCTCGCCGCGGTACCGGGCAGGCTCGCCGGCCAAGCCGGCGTCGATCTGCTGCCACGCTGGGCACTCGCCATGCACGGCCTGTCTTCCTCGCCGCTTCGAACGCCGCTGGTGCGAGCGGGCACGCTCGGCGTCGCACAGGCGCTGCGCTGGGCATTCAGGTGATGGCACGCCACGAGGAGCAGCTACCGGATTTGCAGCGCGCGATGCATGACGCCGCAGCGAAAGGAGATTTCGAGAAGGCGGCGAAACTACGCGACAAGATCAGCCTGCTACGCGGTATGTCGGTCGGAGAGCCGGCGCAAGACTTCGATCCTTCCGGCCTCGTACGTCAGCGACCGGGCGCGATGGGGTTAGGCACGGGCCGGCAGCACGTGAAGCCGCCTTCCGGATGGAAACCGCCAAACAAGCCCGACCCGATGACAAAAGGGCGCCGGCGAGGTCGGCAGAGCCGGGACTGATCTATTCGCGGCCCTGGCATAAGAGGTCTGTTATGTTTTCTCCCCCGGGAACGCGCCTGCGTGCTGCGGTCTTTCTTTATCGACACCCAGGACGGACTACCCGTTCCTGACGTCCCCTCGACCCGAAGGAGATAAGTATGTCCAAAAGCGATCCGGAAACCCCTCGCGGCCCTATGGGCGACGCGCGTCCGGACTCTTTCGATCCGCACAAGCAGAACGAAAGTGGCCAGAAGCCGGAGAAACTGAAAGACCGACCTTC
This sequence comes from Sphingobium sp., assembly GCF_035511395.1. Classification (GTDB taxonomy): domain Bacteria; phylum Pseudomonadota; class Alphaproteobacteria; order Sphingomonadales; family Sphingomonadaceae; genus Sphingobium. Next base: position 10,238 of record NZ_DATKFP010000276.1, on the reverse strand, counting down.
GGAAAGTACCGTCATTCCCGAAGACTTTCCCGAGGACCAGCGCGCGAAGGGAGCCTGACGAAACGGCGTCACCCGACCCAGCCGTCGGGTGACGACGATGCGCTCATCAACACAGATCAATCAGATATAGTCGGCGGGCGGTTTTCTTTCCCTTTGTCCATGCGTTGTGAAGCTAGCAAAAGCCGCTGCACGGCGCAGACGGCCTGCGCTACAGGCAAGGAGCGGCGTTCTGACTGTCACCTCCAGGCGAGTTGGGCCACGTGAATGGACAAGGGTCCCAACAACGGGCAACCGGCGCGATTGCGTCAAGAGTGTCACGTGAATCTGGCCTTCACTGCGGTTCGCATTGCGCAAACCCTTAGGCACTGCTCCATCGCATTCCTGACCGACGACGAGCAGCAGGCCGAAGCCCTGGCCGAGGCTGTAAGGGCACTGTCGCCGCAGGGGCAAGTCGTACACGTGCCATCCAGCGATGCGCTTCCAGGGGAAGCTGCTCCCGCGACGCCGGCGAACGCGGGACGTCGTGCGTCCGCTTTACGGGCCCTTCGACTGGCGCGAAATTCGCACGTCGCCTGCATCCTAAGCGGGGAAGCTGCGGCACGGCGCTATCCTGCGCCGGACGCGTTCGACAGTGCACCGCCCACCTTGTGCGTCGGCGACGAGGCCGACACCCGATCTTTCGCGATAAAACTTGAAGAGCTTGGGTATCTCGCCGACGACCGGGTCGACGAGCCGGGCGAAATGGCGGTTCGCGGCGAGGTCATAGATATCTTTCCCGCCGATGCCAGCGGCCCGGCACGCATCGAGCTGGCGGCAGGCAGGATTGCCACGATCCGATCATACGACCCAGTGACCCAGCTCACGACCGACGATCTGGAAGGCCTGGAGATCGGTCGCGCCGCCGAGCCGCACATCGGCGAGCCGACGTGCATCCTTGCCCACCTGACCCCAGGGACACTTGCCTTTTCCGAAAAGGCCGACCATCGCCGGAGGCGTTTCATTCAGCTTGCCCGTGTCGCCGCTGGCGGCGCGTCCCATCACCTGGATGCGATAGAGGATGCTGCTTGGAAGAGAGCCTGCAAGGCATGGGTGCCGCCTCTGTTCGACGCGGATTTCACGCCGGTGCCGCGCTTTGCCAACGAGCGCTTGCCGCTTGCCGCCTTGGTGCGCTTCGTAAAGCCGCTCCTTGCTGCGGGACGCGCGTTCGTACTGGCAGGCAGTCCCCGAGACCTGCGCTTCCTTCGCGGCAAGGTCGCCCGGCGCCTGTTGCTGGAAATCGCGGAACTCGACGGATGCTCGGCGTTGCAGGAATTGCCCCCCGGCTGCGGCGGAAGCCTGACGGCTCCGGTCGATGCCGGCTACGTCGACGAGCGCATTGTCCTGGTCGCGGCGGCCGACCTGATGGGCAGTCGCGCGCTGATGGCCGAAGGCGGATCGACGGGTGCAAACCCCTGGCACGTCGGCAGCGAGATGCGCAGCGGCGACGTGGTGATCCACGAGGACCACGGCATCGGGCGCGTGCGAGGGCTGGAGTCCTCGCCGACCGGCGGCGAGAGTGGCGGCCAGCCAGCGATCGAAAGAATCGTACTCGAGTACGCGGGCGGGGGCCGGCGCCTGGTCGCCATCGACGAGGCCAACCGGATCTGGCGATACGGCGCCGACGGCGATGCTGTGTCCCTCGACAAGCTGGATGGTTCATCCTGGAACAAGCGCCGGGCGGCGATCAGCGGCGCAATCGCGGAGACCGCAACGGCCCTCACGAAGCTAGCCCGCGAGCGCGAGATGCTGACGGCGCCGGTCATGGAACCCGATCCTGCCGCCTACGAACGTTTCGCCGGCAGCTTCCCCTTCAACGAGACAGCAGACCAAACCCGGGCCATCGCAGCTGTCAGAGACGATCTGGCGCGTGGCCGACCGATGGACCGGCTGGTCATCGGCGACGTTGGCTATGGCAAGACCGAAGTCGCATTGCGGGCTGCCGCGCTGGCGGCGCTGGCGGGCTTCCAGGTCGTTGTAGCCGCACCGACCACCGTGCTCGTGCGGCAGCACCTCGAAACGTTCCGCCGCCGCTTCGAGGGTACGAAGATCGAGGTCGCCCACCTGTCACGGCTGAGTACCGCTGCTGAAAGAAAGGCTGCGAAGGCAGGCCTTGCCGCTGGCTCGATCAGCATAGTCGTGGGTACCGGCGCGGTGATGGCCAAGAGCGTGAACTACGCCAGGTTGGGTCTGGTGGTGATTGACGAAGAGCAACGCTTCGGCGCCGCCGACAAGGCCCGTCTGCGCAGCATGGGGACGGTACATGTTCTGAGCCTCAGCGCGACGCCGATCCCGCGCACGTTGCAGGCGGCGTTGGTCGGCCTGCAGCAGATGTCGGTCATTGCTACGCCTCCGGCCCGGCGCCAGCCTATCCGCACGAGCATCGGCCAGTACGACGATGTTCTGATCCGCACTGCGCTCATTCGCGAAAAGACGCGGGGAGGCCAAAGCTTCGTTGTCGTCCCGCGTATTGAGGACATGGCGAAAGTCGCCGAAAAGATACGACGCGCGGCCCCCGACCTGACTCTGGTCCAAGCACACGGGAAGATGTCGCCCAGCGAAATCGACGATGTGATGGTCGGCTTCGGCGCTGGCCGGGGGGATATCCTGCTAGCGACCAATATCATCGAAGCGGGCCTGGACGTCCCACGCGCTAACACGATGATCGTCTGGCGTGCCGATCGCTTCGGGCTCGCACAGTTGCACCAACTGCGCGGCCGTGTCGGGCGCGGCAACCGGCGCGGGCAAGTCATATTGCTTATCGAAAGCGAAGATGCGATCGGTCCGCGCACGCTCAAGCGGCTGCGCACCCTCGCGACGTTCGACCGGCTTGGCGCTGGCTTCGCGATCAGCGGCCAGGACCTCGACATGCGCGGTGCGGGCGACATCGTGGGCGAGGATCAGGCTGGACACATGAAGCTGATCGGCGCTGATCTTTACCAGCATCTGCTGCGTATCGCGCTCAAGACCGCGCGTGGAGAGGATTTCGAGCGATGGAACCCTGAACTCAACTTCGGCACGACGGGCGCCCTGCCCGAAAGCTGGATTCCCGAGGCTGACGTGCGGCTGTCTCTCTATGTACGGCTGGCGCGGATCGAGACCGACAACGCTCTCGATGCTTTCGAGGACGAACTGTCGGATCGCTTCGGAGCGATGCCTGCGGAGGTGGCTAAGCTGCTGGCCCGTGCCCGCATCCGCATGACCGCGCGGGCGTTGCGGATCGCGCGCATCGATGCGGGCCCTGCGGCGATGGCATTCACGCTGCGCCCCGACTGCACGATCGATGTCGCGACCGCGGGATTTGTCGAAAAGAACGGACGATGGATCTTCTCACAGCCCCTTGCGACCGACGACGAGCGCATCGCCCGGATCGGTTGTCTTCTGGATACGCTCGCAACCTGACCGCGCCTTGCGCCAGGACGTTGCCCCGGCGAGATTATCTCAAGCTTTTCCGGGGTCTTTATGCGCCTTGCGATCGTTTCATTCCGGAAAGCGGTCTGTCCAGCGGACCGGCGGCATACCCGAACAGATGGAGAGCAGGAATGGCAACCGCGAACGACGACGCCCCGCCCACCACATCCAAATCGCGTGCGACGCATGATGCCGCAGTGCAGACGCTTCCGCAAACGCGAGGTGACACCCTGATCGGGAGGACTGTGACGATCAACCGGCCCCGCGGGGAGCTTTACGCTTACTGGCGCGACTTCACGAGGTTGCCAACATTCATGGACAACGTCGTGCAGGTCGACGTGCTCTCGGCGACCCGCTCGCATTGGATCGTCAAGGCGCCCGGGGGCAAGACCGTCGAATGGGATGCGCTCGTCATCGAGGAGCGGGAAGGCGAGCTGATCGCCTGGGCCTCGACTGCGGACGCGGACGTGCCCAACAGTGGTCGCATCGAGTTCCGTGACGCCGCAGACCGTGGCACCATCGTAACCGCGACGATCGTCTACGAGCCGCCGGCAGGTGTGGTGGGTAAGCTCATCGCCAAGATGTTCCAGCGCGAACCCGCCATCCAGGCGCGGCGCGACCTTCGGCGGTTCAAGCAGCTGATGGAGACCGGCGAAGTCGCCACCTCGTCGCGCACCCGCGCGCAGCTCGAAGAGGAGAAAGTCTGATGCGCGCACTCACCTGGCACGGCAAGCATGACGTTCGCGTCGACACCGTCGACGACCCCGAAATCCTCAACCCGCGCGATGCGATCATCAAGATTACCTCGACGGCCATCTGCGGCTCCGACCTGCACCTATACGATGGCTATATCCCCACGATGAAGGCCGGCGACATCCTCGGCCACGAGTTCATGGGGGAGGTTGTGGAGACGGGCCCTGGATCGACGCTGGTGAAGGGGCAGCGCGTCGTTGTCCCCTTCACCATCGCCTGCGGCAGCTGCTACCATTGCGGCAAACACCAGTACTCCGCCTGCGATAACGGCAACCCGGCCGACAACCAGGACATCGGCATGGAGCTTTACGGCCAGCCGATGTCAGGGCTGTTTGGCTACAGCCACCTGACCGGCGGTTACGCCGGGGGCCAGGCGGAATATGTCCGGGTGCCATTCTCCGATGTCGGCCCGATCGTCGTACCGGACGGCCTGGACGATGACGCGGTGCTGTTCCTCTCGGACATCTTGCCGACAGGCTGGCAAGCCGCTGAAAACGCGGATATCGAGCCGGGAGATACCGTCGCCGTGTGGGGATGTGGACCGGTCGGCCTGTTTGCGGTGCAGTCCGCCTTCCTGATGGGCGCCGCCCGTGTCATCGCCATCGACCATTTCCCCCGCCGACTTGAGCTGGCGCGCGGGTTCGGGGCCGAGACGATCAACTTCGAGGAGACGAAAACGTACGAGGCACTGATCGAGATGACCGGCGGCATCGGGCCCGACGCGGTCATCGACGCGGTCGGTTTGGAGGCCCACGGCTTCTTCGTCGACAATGTCGTCGACCAGATCAAGGCCTCGCTGATGCTGGGCACTGACCGCATCCATTCGATCCGCCAGGCCATCGTCGCCTGCCGCAAGGGTGGCCGGGTCTCGATGCCCGCGGTCTATGGCGGCATCGTCGACAAGTTCCCGCTTGGCGCCTTCATGGAAAAGGGGCTGACGCTGAAGACGGGGCAGACGAGCGTGCAGCACTACATGCCCGGGCTCCTTAACGCGATCCTCGAGGGCAAGATCGACACGACTTTCCTGATCTCGCACCGCATGAACCTGGAGGACGCGCCCAAGGGCTACAAGATGTTCCATGACAACCAGAACGAAGTCACCAAGGTCGTGCTCAAGCCCGGCTTCACCGACACCGCGGTTGCGGCAGAGTAGGACAAACGCGATGGCTGACAAATACGCGATCGTGACCGGTGCCTCCACCGGCATCGGCTTTGAACTGGCGAGCATCGCCGCTAAAAGCGGCTACGATCTACTGGTGGCCGCCGATGAAGAACTGATTGATGCGGCCGCGAGGGATTTGCGCCTGCACGGCGTTTCGGTAGATGCCGTGCAGGTGGACCTGTCGACCCTCGATGGCGTCGACACTCTGTTGGCCGCCACCGCTGGCCGCCGCATCGATCTGCTCTGCGCCAACGCGGGACGTGGGTTGGGGCACGGTTTCCTCGACCAGAATGTCGCCGACTGGCGCCGCGTGGTCGATACCAATATCACCGGCACCCTTTACCTGCTGCAGCGGGTTCTCAAGGGAATGGTCGCGCGCGACGGTGGCAAGGTGCTGATCACCGGGTCCATTGCCGGCTTCATCCCCGGGAGCTTCCAGGCGGTCTACAACGGCACCAAGGCGTTCGTGGACAGCTTCGCCGATGCGCTGCGCAACGAGATCAAGGAAGCAAAAGGCGTGACAGTCACCACGCTGATGCCAGGCCCGGTCGAAACCGAGTTCTTCGACCGTGCCGACATGCTCGATACCAGCGTCGGCGCATCGGAGAGCAAGAGCGATCCTGTCGTCGTCGCCCGCGACGGTTGGAACGCGATGATGAAGGGCGACGCGCACATCGTCTCAGGATGGAAAAACAAGATCCAGGCGGCAGTAGCGCACGTGACCCCAGCCGCAATGCTTGCAGAACAGCATCGCAAGATGGCAGAGCCAGGAACGGCCCAGGGTAACGGTCGCAAACCGGGATAGGGAAATACAGGCCTGCGACATTACGAGCCGAACGAAAGAAGCATGCACGGCAAGATAGAGCAGATTTTTGCCGGCCGTCCGCTATCGGAGAATCTTTCTCTGCCAATCGCTCGACTATAATAGACCGGACCACGGCGGCGGCCCCAACCATGCTATGCCCCTGAATCAGGTCGCTATGGCGGATGCTGCGGGGCCGAATGCCCCGTCCAGCACTGCCGGGTCACGCAAGAGTTTCTCGAAGCTCAGGCACTTAAGCGGGCTCAGCTGGTTATTCTTCCAGACACCAGGCTGCGCGATTGCCGCAAGCCTCGCATTAGGAGCATGCCCATGACGCTTCCTCCACCGCTGCCGTATTCCCCCGAGATCGAGACGCTACAGGATGACGAGGGGGAGACACTGGCCGCGATCAACGCCTCGTTCGACGAGATCCTGCAGACCACGCACGAGGATTATGGCCGCGCGGTGCGCGCGGTTCACGCCAAGGCGCACGGGATCCTCGAAGGTATCTTCACCGTTGCCGACGTACTTCCGCCCGAACTGGTGCAGGGCCTCTTTGCGGCGCCCAGCAGCCATCGCGCCTATTTGCGCATTTCAACCAATCCCGGTGACATTCTCGACGATGCCGTCGCACTGCCGCGCGGTTTGGCGCTCAAGGTGCTTGACGTTGAGGGTGAGCGGCTGCCGGGTGCACAAGGGTCGACGCAGGATTTCATCATGGTCAATGGCCCGATCTTCACCGCACCCGATGCGAAGAAGTTTGCCGGAAACCTCAAGCTGCTCGCCAAGACCACCGACCGTGCCGAAGGCGCCAAGGTTGCGGCATCCAAGGTATTGCAAGTGGTCAACGCTGCGCTTGGCGCGGTCGGAATGGAAAGCACCGCCCTCGCGGGGCTCGGCGGCGCGCCGCAGGTGGATCCGCTGGGCGAGACCTACTTCAGTGTCACGCCGTTTCGCTATGGCGAGTATGTGGCCAAATTCCGCCTCCGGCCGGTCAGCTCCGCACTCACCGAGCTGACCGGCGCGAAAATCCGGACCAAGGGACATCCTGACGCCATCCGCGAGCGGGTGCAGCAGGAGATGGCAGGTATCGATGCGGAATGGGCTTTCGAGGTGCAATTGCGCCGGGACGCCGATCGCCAGCCCATCGAGGATGCCTCGGTGGAGTGGAAGGAGGATCACGCGCCTTTTGTCGAGGTCGCCCGCCTGCGCGTGCCGCGTCAGGACAGCTGGGACGCCGATCGAGTCCGCGCGGTCGATGAGGATATGCGCTTCTCCGTCTGGACGGGCCTTGCAGCGCACCGACCGCTGGGAGGCATCAACCGTGCGCGACGCGACGCCTACCAGCACTCCGCCGATTTTCGGGCAGCGGCCAATGGCTGCCCCATGCGCGAACCCACGACCTGAAGGCGCACCGGCATGGACGATCCTGTGACACCGAAGAGCTATGACGGCTCTACTGGCGGTTGGGGTTCACTGAAGGGCATGGCGGGCGCGGAACGCAAGGCGAAGGCCTCACCCGCGGCGCTTCGCACGCTGGCAGAGCAGAACAAGCCGGACGGCTACATGTGCACCTCCTGCGCCTGGGCCAAGCCGCCCCAGCCCCACGTTGCGGAATTCTGCGAGAACGGCGCCAAGGCAACTGTCTGGGACCTCACCTCGGAACGATGCACACCTGCGTTTTTCGCAGCTCATACCGTGACCGAGCTGGGAGCATGGGCCGACCACGATCTCGAGATGGCCGGCCGCCTGACCGAACCCATGCGTTATGAGGCCGACACCGACCGCTACGTGCCCGTTTCGTGGGACGAGGCCTTCGCGGCGATCGGCAGGACGCTTCAACACCTGGAGCCGAAGTCAGTCACATTCTACGCTTCGGGCAAGGCGGCTCTGGAGCCATCGTATCTCTACGGCGTCTTCGCGCGCATGTATGGGCACAACAACCTGCCCGACAGTTCCAATATGTGCCACGAGACGACGTCGGTGGCTCTCAAGAAAGTCATTGGCTCGCCGGTTGGAACTTGCACGTTCGATGATCTGTCGCACTGCGACGCGATCTTTTATCTTGGGCAAAACCCCGGAACCAACAGCCCGCGCATCCTTCATCCGCTCAAGGCCGCAGTCGAGCGCGGATGCAAGATCATCGCGTTCAACCCCTTGCGCGAAAAGGGGCTGCTGGAATTCGTCGATCCGCAAAATCCCTGGCAGATGACGCTGGGCAAGCCGACCAAGATCGCCCACCAATTCCTGCAAGTGCGTCCTGGCGGCGACATCGCCGCCCTCATGGGTGTGTGCAAACGAATTCTCGAGCGCGAAACGTGCGAGGGCAATGTGCTTGACCGTGCGTTTCTGAACGAACACTGCAAGGGCGAGGCCGACTTCATCGCCGAGCTGATGGCGACCGACTGGCAAAGGATAGAGTGCGTCAGCGGTGTCACCCGCGCCGAACTGGAGGCGGCGGGTGATGTCTATGTCGAGGCGAAGAATGTCATCGGCATCTATGGCATGGGTCTGACGCAGCAGGTCCATGGTTCGCAGGCGATCGGCATGCTGGTGAACCTGCTGCTCCTTCGCGGCAACATTGGCCGGCAGGGAGCGGGGTGTCAGCCCATTCGCGGCCACTCCAATGTGCAGGGTCAGCGTACCGTGGGAATCTCTGAAAAACCGGAACTCGTGCCGCTGGATAAGCTGCGCGAGATCTTCGGTTTCGAGCCACCTACTGAGAAAGGACACACCACGGTTGAGTTTCTCGAAGCGGTGCTCGATGGCAGCGCGAAGGGTTTCATCGGGCTTGGTGGCAACCTGGCACGCGCGGTCCCGGACCAGTCCCGCATTCATCCCGCATGGCGCGACTTGCAACTAACCGTTCATGTCGCAACCCGCCTCAATCGGACGCACCTGCTGCCGGGCAAGGATGCCTATATCCTCCCTTGTCTCGTTCGCGCGGAAGAGGACATTCAGGCCACAGGCCCACAGACCGTCACCATTGAGGACAGCTTCAGCCACATCTACGGCTCAGTCGGCCGGCGCGAGCCGGCCAGCCCCGCCCTGAAATCGGAACTCGCCATCGTCGCTGCCATCGCCAAGGCCACTCTCCGGCCTCATCCGCAATGGCGCTGGGAAGAATGGACCAACAACTACGGCAAGGTCCGCGATCTCATTGCCCGCACCTACCCGGACGAATTCCAAGACATGAGCGAGAGGATGCACACACCCGGGGGATTCTATCGCGGCAATCCGGCGCACGAGCGGGTGTGGAAGACCCAAAGTGGCAGGGCCGAGTTCACCGTACCCGACACGCTGAGCGCCAACGCCATTGAGGACGCCGCGGGCCGCTACACGCTGATGACGCTGCGCTCGAACGATCAGTTCAATACCACTGTCTACGGCCATTCTGACCGCCTGCGCGGCCTTGAAGGCTCGCGCATGATTGTGCTCATGAACCCCCTCGACATGGTGGAGGCAGATCTGACGGAAGGCGACGCGGTACAGCTCGTGACTGACAGCGAAGACGGCATCGAGCGCGTGGTGCGAGGACTCGCGGTGACACCCTACGATCTTCCCCGCGGCTGCCTGGCCGGTTACTTTCCGGAGCTCAACCCGCTCGTCCCGCTGGGTCATCACGATCGCCTGTCGAAGACCCCTGCGGCGAAAGGCGTTCCCGTCCGGATCCGACCAGATTGATCGCGCGCACGCGCTGCGAATGTTGCAAGAATCGAGCTATACCCTCCGTGCGCCCGAAGGGCCATAGCGCCCCTGCTTTGACTGGCCCGCGCTGCCCATGCAGCGCGGGCCTCTTCGGAAGCGGCAGAACGGAATTCTGGTGATGCCTCTTAGTGGAGGTCAAGACCGGCGTAATGGCAGGTGGAGCAGATGAGTGAAGAGGCCTCAGCCAAGAATTTGCATCGCAGCATGGCCGCATCGGGGACAACGTCACCAAGCGCGGCGGCAGAGCTGTTTTTGTACCCTTGAGAATTGATCCCGATCCAAGACCATCCGGACTTGGCCATCGCAAAATCAAACGACGGGATTCGCTCTCATCCATCACTGCCGGGCAGGGCTGTACGAGCGACA
>NZ_DATKFP010000275.1:0-6909 GCF_035511395.1 Sphingobium sp. | reverse complement strand
GCGCCGTTCAGCGCTTCGGCAACAGACTTGGTTGCGTTGCTCTTGAGGTTGGTCGGGGTCTTCAGATCGGGGGCGGTCATGCAATGTCCTCCTATTCGGGAAACTGGTTTCGGATATATAATGATCGTTCCGCAAGATGGTGCCATTTTTTCGCGGCGGAAATCCCGATCAGCCTGATGCAGCGGTTCGATCAGAGCAGACCGGTGGCAGACAAGGCCATGACCGCGCCGGTCACAAGAAGGATCGCCCCGCCGGTCCAACGAATCGCGCGCATTGGGAGGACAGCGAGCAACTGGTGGCGCGCCACGACGACCGGGACGAGCGCAGCGATCATGCCGATCGCACCGCCGATCCCCGCCAATATCGGGTCGGCAGTTCGGGTCGCTATGCCCAGGATCAGGAATTGCGGACCATCGCCGAATCCCAGGATGAACAGGCCAAGCGCTGTCGTGAGAAAAGCGCCGGTCCGCCAGCCTTCCAGCGGATCGGGCTTCGACACGCGCCACAAGAGGCCAGCGCCCAGAAAGAGGATGGACAGTGCCATGAAGAGCAGGCGCGCTTCGCCCCCCAGCATCGGGCCGACCCAGGCGCCGGCAAAAGCGGAGATGGCAGCATTGGCGATGGCGGCAACGATGACCCCTGCGATCACCGCGCCATTGCGATCGTAGCGGGTAGCCAGCGCGAGAACGAGAAACTGGCTCTTGTCGCCCATTTCGCCGAGCAGGCAGCCGAGGAGGGCAATCAGCAGGGCATCCATCGGCGAGCAGCGATCTCAGACGCGAAGGGGAATGACGGCGGCCGGGGCGGTGCGGGGTACCAATGATGCGATCGACCCGACCGGTATTTCCGCGCCAATCGCATCGCGCAGCAGATCGAGATAGGACAGCACCACCGGTCCCAGTCCATGCAGCGACAACGCCGATTCGAGCGTCCCGGCCAATCCTTCCACCTGATCGAGGTGAAAGGCGCGGGCGATATGGCGAATCTGGTCGACTTCATCATGCAGGCGCAGGACGGACACATGGCCGCGCTGCCCCGCCAGTCCGTCGACCCGGCGGAGAAGATCCGTCAAAATGGCTGAAATCGGGTCATGCCGCATGGAAAAGCCCCTCTGTCCGTGATACCCGAAAGATAGGCACAGGGTGGTTAAAGGCACGTAAAGCCTGGGCCGAGCCTTGACAGGAAGCCGAATCTGGCCCATGGGCGACCGCTGAAACGGGCGGTCCGCCAATCAGCTTTGGCGAGCCGCTTTATTTTTACGCTTTTCAAGACCAGGGAATAGGGCCATGGCCAAGCCGGCAACTGTCAAGATCCGCCTCGTCAGCACGGCTGACACTGGCTTCTTCTACGTCACCAAGAAGAACCCCCGCACCAAGACCGAGAAGCTGAGCTTCAGCAAGTATGACCCGGTCGTGCGCAAGCATGTCGAGTTCAAGGAAGCCAAGATCAAGTAAGCCGCTGCGGGCGTCATGCCCGCGCGCCTGATCTTCCGCGCTCGGAATGACAAAAAGGTCCGTCCCATCATGGGAGCGGGCCTTTTGTTGTTGCCTTATGGACGGCAATTCGCCTGATACGGGAAAAAGGGCGCTCCGCGGAGCGCCCCTGCCCGACTCCTCCCGAAACGGGAGGAGTCTCTCATTATCCTGCGATCAGTTGCCGACCGGCTGGCCGTCGGTGCGGCGTACGACGATGGTCGAAGACCGCGGTTCCTGACCCGAAATCGGCCAGTTGCCGGTCGGATGCTGGATGTTGATGAAGAAGTTCTTCAGGTCCGGCGTATAGGCAAGGCCTGTGATCTCGCAGCCTTCCGGTCCGACGAGGAAGCGCATCGACTTCTTGGTCGTCTGGTCGATGTAGAACATCGCATTCTGGCCGAAGACCTGCTCGATCGTACGCGACGAATCGCCCGATGAGCCGGGGACGGAGTGGTCGGTCTGAACCCAGAGCCGGCCCTTCGGATCGATCCGGATGCCGTCGGGACTGGAGAAGGTGTCGCCGTTGATATTGCCCTCCAGCTTGTCGGTCGCTGAACCAAAGCCGGCCAGTGACGGATCGCCCGCCAGCAGGAAAATTTCCCAGCTAAACTTCATGGCGAGCGGCGAATTGCCCTCTTCCTTGAACTTGATGATATGGCCGTGGCGGTTGGTTGTGCGCGGATTGGCCGCATCCGTGACCTTGCGACTGCTGTTGTTGGTCAGCGTCACGAAGACGGCGCTGTTGTCGGGCGCGACAGTGATCCATTCCGGACGATCCATCACGGTGCCACCGGCGACGCGAGCAGCCGAGATGCAATTGACCAGGACTTCGGCCTGATTGTTGAAATCGACGGTCGCGGGAGTCTGTGCGCCTTGGCTGACATTGCCCGGATCGATCGTGCCTTTCATCAAACCGTTCTGCCCTTGAACGAGCGCGCGCCATTCGCCCGTACCGTCCGCGTTGAAGCGGGCGACATAGAGCGTGCCGCGGTCGAGCATATCGCGGTTGGCGGCGCGGTTGCTGCTGCTGAAAGGGCGATCGCAGACGAACTTGTAGATGCAGCCCGGAGTGCCGTCATGGCCCATGTAGAAGGCGACGCGGCTATTGCTGTCAGCCATATAGGCGGTGTTTTCATGGTCGAAACGGCCAAGCGCGGTGCGCTTGGTCGGCGCGTCCAGTTCCTGATAGGGGTCGATTTCGACCACCCAACCGTAATTTTCCTCCGCCTGGGTCGGATCGAGATAATTGTCAGTCGATTCCTCGCAGGTGAGGTAGGTGCCCCACGGCGTGCGGCCCGACGAGCAGTTGTTCAGCATGCCCTTGATCGTGCCCGACAGCAGACCAGAAGCCGGACCGGCTGCCTTGTAGCTGCTGTTGCCGGTGTAGCGCTCATTATATTTCGAGCCGGACTTGACGGCCCATTTGCCATCGGTGCCCTTGGCGATTTCAACGACGCCGATGCCGACGGCGGAGAGGGCGATCGCCTTCTGGTCGGCGGTGGCGGTCGCGGCGTCGTAGCTGCCCGACATCAAAATGTTGAAGTCGGGATATTCAAAGTTGATCGCCAGCAGGCCGCCCGTGTTGGGATCGGTACCCGACAGCTCGAAGAACTCCATGCCGTCATGATTGCCGCCAGCCCATTTTTCGGCGTCGGCCGGGGTCGGGAAGGCGCCGGAATAGGGCGTGCCGGTTTCAACCGAATCGCCCGCCTTCAGCAGGATGTCGACGGTGTAGCCGTTCGGGACAGTGACGGTGTCGTTCATGTTGGCGGCGACCGACGCGAAGCTGATGCCGTAGCTGGGCGCGGGCGTCGGCGTGGGCGTAGGCGTAGGCGTGGCGCTGCTCGAATCATCATCGTCATCATCGCAGGCCGCGAGCGCGCCGAGCATCGGAAGGATCGACAGGCCGAGCAGGCCATTCTTCAATACGGTGCGGCGCGCGGGGTTGGCGGCGACGATCGCCTCAATGCTGTTTTCGCCGAGTTCGATGGCAGGCTGCGCGTCGCGATGGGGCGCGCGCGCCTCGTCGGTCAGATGAGACATGGTGTTCTACCCCTGTGATCAGGCTATCGGCGGGGCGCCGCGCCTTGGCGCAGGGGGTTGGCAGAGCGACATGACGCCAACCCTGCCAAATGAAGGCGGCGTGATGAAAACGGCGTGACGGATCAGTGACGTATCTGTCCCGGCTGTTACAAAAGCGCATTAACCTGTTCGACGAAGCGCAACACGGAGATGGGTTTGGACACATAGGCGTCGGCGCCCGCGCCGCGTATACGTTCCTCATCCCCCTTTCCGGCATAGGCCGTGACCGCCATGATCGGGACCGAAGACAGCCGTTCGTCACCCTTGAGCGACAGGATAAGGTCATAGCCGCTGACATGGGGCAGGTGGATATCGGTGATGACCAGATCGGGCAGGAATTCGCCTGCCTGCGCCAGCACGTCCCTACCGTCCCGCAACGGCAACACCTCATGGCCATGGGCGCGCAGCAGGTCGCAAAAAAGTTTGAGATTAAGTTCGTTGTCCTCGACAACGAGCACGCGCTTTGCCACCAGTCACCCGCATATTCACCTGCGAAGCGAGCCCCCGATCGCTTCCCCGCCAAAGGCCTATCATGCGTCCCGACAGCCCGAATCGCAAGCCGGATAGCAGCGAAGATCCTGCCATGCTGGCATTGCTGGCGCTGGGATGGACATTGGCCGACGGCGCACGGGCGGACCGGCTGCTCGCGCTGACCGGGCTAGACGCGGAGGCATTGCGCGCGGGCGTCGACAATCCCGCCATTTTAGGCGCAGTGCTTGCTTTTCTCGCGGACCATGAGCCTGACCTGATCGCCTGCGCGGAGGCGATCGACACCAGCCCTGCCGCGCTGATCGCGGCGCAGGAGAGATTGAATAAATGACCCGTCCCCTCATCATCACCGATTGCGACGAGGTGCTACTGCACATGGTCGTGCCGCTGCGCCACTGGCTGGACGAGACACATGACGTGCATTTCGACATGTATGATCGCCATTTCGGCGAGGCATTGCGGCATAAGGACAGCGGCATCGTGCTGGAGCGCGAACTGGTCTGGTCGCTCCTGATCGAGTTTTTCGACACGGAAATGCATCGGCAAACGCCGATCACCGGCGCGGTCGAGGCGCTCCGGCGCCTGTCGGACATTGCCGACATCATGGTGCTGACCAATATCGGCGAGCGTCATCATGCCGCACGGGTCGAGCAACTGGCCGCCCATGGCCTCAACCTGCCGGTACAGTGGAATCACGGCGGCAAGGGGCGTCCGATCGCCCGAATCCTTGCCGAGCGTCAGCCCGGCGTCGCCCTGTTCATCGACGATCTGGCCGAACATCATGCGTCGGCAGCGGAACATGCACCCGACATCTGGCGGCTGCACATGGTAGGCGAACCGGAGATCGCGTCCGGCGTGCCGGCTGCCGTCCATGCCCATGCCCGGATCGACGACTGGCCTGAAGCCGAACGCTGGATCGCGGCGCGGCTGGCCGAAGGCCCCGCCCCTTCCCCCTTATTTCCCATGATGGAGCAACCGCATGAGCATTGACGCCCGCCTCGCCGAACTCGGCATCTCCCTGCCCCAGGCCGCCGCGCCGGTCGCCGCCTATGTCCCGACGGTGGAGGCCAACGGCTTGCTCCACATCAGCGGACAGATCGCGCTGGCGCCCGACGGCCTGATGACCGGGCGTCTGGGCGAAGACCGCAATCTGGACTATGGCGTCGCCGCCGCGCGGGTGTGCGGCCTTAACCTGATCGCGCAGATGAAAGCCGCGTTGGGCAGCCTCGACCGGGTCGAGCGGATCGTGAAGCTGGGCGCTTTCATTTCGAGCGCGCCCACCTTCACCGACCAGCCCAAGGTCGCCAATGGCGCGTCGGAACTGATGGTGGAAGTGTTCAGGGAAGCAGGCAAGCATGCCCGCAGCGCCGTGGGCGTGCCTGTGCTGCCACTTGGCGCCGTGGTGGAGATCGACGCGGTGGTTCTGGTCAGGCCGCAGGCCTGACAATTTGCCAGCGTCCGGCCGGAAACCCGATTTTCTGACCGCCACCCCCTTCGCCCATCGTGGACTGCATGGGCAAGGGGTGAGCGAAAATGGCATGGCGGCGTTCGACGCCGCCATCGCCGGCGGCTTCGGCATAGAATGCGATGTGAGGCCGAGCCGGGACGGCATCGCCTTCGTCTTCCATGATGCCAATCTCCTACGGCTGGCGGAGCGACCGGAATATGTCGCCTCGCTGGATGCAGCCAATCTCGATAACATCGCGTTGCCCGATGGCGGCATGATCCCACGCCTGTCCACGCTGCTGGCACGCTGCGGCAACGAGGTGCCATTGCTCGT
The DNA here is from genome assembly GCF_035511395.1 of Sphingobium sp. Classification (GTDB taxonomy): domain Bacteria; phylum Pseudomonadota; class Alphaproteobacteria; order Sphingomonadales; family Sphingomonadaceae; genus Sphingobium. The sequence continues at coordinate 1,083 of NZ_DATKFP010000275.1, read as the reverse complement.
CGAGATCAAGGCGAACGGGCGCCATGTGGCGAACCTGTGCGATGAGATTGCCCGCGATCTGGATCGCGCCAATACAGCCCAAATCGCAATCATGTCCTTCAACCCCTATGCCGTGCGCTGGTTTGCGCGCCATCGGCCGCATGTGACAAAAGGGCTGGTGGTAACGCAGCACGGCAGGGACCGGTTGCGTGGCGGGATCGAGCGCACCCTTGCACTTTGGTTGTCGAAACCCGATTTTGTGGCCTGTGATATATGCGACCTGCCATCCCGCTTCGCCATCCATGCCCGTCGCAGGGGGCTGCCCGTGCTGACATGGACGGTGCGCAACAAAGAAGAGCGAGTGCGCGCCGCGCTTCATGCCGACCAGATCATCTTTGAGGGGCCCCGTGACTGAGGTCGTGGCGCGCATTGTCGCCGGCGTGGCCGATCTGCCCCGCGACGAATGGGATGCCTGTGCCGGGTCGACCAATCCGTTCGTCAGCTGGGATTTCCTGGTAGCGCTGGAACGATCAGGCAGCGTTGGCGAAGCAAGCGGATGGCAGCCGCTGCCGCTGGTCATCGACGGCGCTGATGGGCGAATCGCCGCCGCCGCACCGCTCTATGCCAAGAGCCATAGCCAGGGCGAATATGTGTTCGACCATGGCTGGGCCGACGCCTGGGAACGGGCTGGCGGCCAATATTATCCCAAGATCCAGATCGCTGCGCCCTTCTCTCCCGTACCCGGCCCTCGGCTGTTGCTGCGCGATTCCGACGCAGCGCCGGCTCTGATCGCAGGAATCGAAACGCTGGTGGAGCGCAACGGCCTCTCTTCGGCCCATGCGACCTTCATCGCTCCCGAGGAGGTGCCGCTGTTCGAGGCAGCTGGCTGGCTGATCCGGGAAGACAGTCAGTTCCACTGGACCAATCGCGCCTACGCCTGCTTCGACGATTTCCTCGCAGAGCTTTCGAGCGAGAAGCGCAAGAATATCCGCAAGGAAAGACGCCGCGCGGTCGAGGGGCTGGAGATCGTCCACCCGACCGGCAGCGATCTGACCGAATCCCATTGGGACATATTCTGGAATTTCTATCAGGATACCGGCGCGC
>NZ_DATKFP010000274.1:0-5709 GCF_035511395.1 Sphingobium sp. | reverse complement strand
GCCCTGCGCGCCGCGGGGGCAAACTGTGCCCAGTCCCCGGGCGATAGCAGGCTGACGCGGTCGTAGGATTTCGGATCGAACCCCGCTGGGCTGAACGGACATTTCTACATCCCGCCGGGGCGAGGCAAGGACGCGGCGCTCGTCGTCGTCCTGCATGGCTGCACCCAGAACGCCGGAGGCTAAGACATTTGCGCGGGATTGCCCCACATGGCGACCCAGTACGGATTCGCCCTGCTGTTCCCCGAGCAGCAGCGCCAGAACAACCTCGACTTGTGCTTCGATTGGTTCTCACCGGGCGACAACCGCCGCGATACCGGAAAGGCCCTTTCGATCCGGCAGATGGTCGCCGCCGCTACTGCGCGGCACGGGCTCGACCCGGCGCGGGTCTTCTGCACCGGCCTTTCGGCGGGCGGGGCCATGACCTCGAGCATGCTCGCGACCTATCCCGAGGTATTCGCGGGCGGCGCGATCATTACGGGCCTCCCCTGCGGATGCGCCGATACGTTCGCTCGAGCGTTCGACCGGATGCGCCTGCTCGGCATGCCGCGCGGTTTGGAACTGACCGCATTCGTTCGCGGAGCCTCTGGTCATGACGGCGCCTGGCCCACCGTATCGATCTGGCATGGTACCGCCGAAGCGACCGTCGGCCATGGCAACGCGCAGGCGGTTATCGGTCAGTGGCCCCCCCTGCACGGCGCGGCCGCAGCGCCCGATCATGTCCAGATCGTCCGCGGCCAAGCCGAGCGTATCGCCAAAGGGGCGGAACCCGGCTTTGCAATCGACGCCTTGAAGCGACCAAGCGAGGCGGCCTTTCCTGCCTTCGCCGCCCTTTGCGTCGAGATAGTCCGCCACGAACTCTGGCGTCGCCCGCAAAGAGATTCTGCTCGTCCGGCGAAACCCAGGCATGCGCGTTGAGCACCGCCCGAAAGAGATCGTCCGCAGAGGCGAAAGGCCAAAATACAAAAAGCGATTCTATCGAAAAATATTTTCACCAAATCTTGCACGAAGATGCGTTGCGACCGATGCCGAATATTGCAGTTGCCGCCATAGGGTAGGGCTATGATAGACGCCGATCGCCTTCCAATAATCCCCGGTTGAGTTAATCGCGGACAAAAATACCCAGCGCGCCGCCTCGGCATTGAAGCAGGCGTCAGAACGCAACCACCGGCGGACCTGTCCTTCCGATTTCCCGATCCTCGACGCAATTCGCGGTACCCACCAACTGTTGATCTGAAATGGCCCGAGGTCGTGCGAGCCATTGCTGTTACGCACTTCCGCGCCCAGCCAGCCGGCCTCCTGATCGCGAAGTCCCCACAAGGTCTTTTCGAGCCATGGGTGCCCAAGTGACGCCTTGCGGATGCAGGCACCGATCACGCGCTCCTCTTCCAGGTTTCGCGATCGTGCGGTCACCTCGCATGACGAGAGTGCAACGCTGACAAATGACGCGAGCATGAGCAGCCAATGCTGAGACATCAGTCGCGTCTTCCTTTTCCTGGCATCGATTGGGCCGGTTCGATGACTTCATCCACCACTAGTATCGCTTCTTCGGTCGGCAGAGTGAGCAGCGTGGGCCTGGAAATGATCGGACAGCGCAGGAGCGGCTCACAGCCTTTCGGCTTTGAGGCCCGGTCCGTCCGACATGAACGAGCAGGCCGCGGCAAACCCGGGACTGGCACAGCATATCCAAGGCAACGACATGGTCCGTCCAAATAGCGCCTTCATAGCGCTTCGCGTGAATCAGCCACTGGGCGCCGTCGATGATGACGTGACCATCGATTCCGCCATGGCCCGAATAACGATGGTTCCGGATCACCTTGAGATTTCGCCTCTGGAAGCCTTCGAGCATCAGTTCGTCAAAGGCTAGTGGATCCATGGCCCGCAGGCGCGCATAGAGAAGCTGCGGCGGCTGGGAACGATCCCGGCCGCGAAGCTCCTCGGCCATGGTTTGCGCCTGCCGCCTTCGCCAGCGGTGCCGCACAGGTATGCGGGAACGGCGAACCACACACGCCAGCCAGAGCAAGACTGAGATGGTCAAGACCATCAGCATAAAATGAAATGTCATCGCTCAAGGCCCCGGGAAGGTTCGGGCTGGTGCGTGGGCGCGGTTTCTTGGCGTGGCCGCTGCATCTCCGGTCCGCCTTTCGCAACGCGGACATGATCGAGAATTCCGCCAAGCAAGCGATCGAGCGCTTGAGCCAGACTTCTGGCGCCTTCAGCCAGATGCTCGGCAGGTCCGCGAGGTGGCCGCTCGCGGCGATCGAGCTGCCGCTCAAGTGCCTGGTCGCGGCGCTCAGCGCGTGCTCGTTCCTGAGCTGCCGCGAGAGCTGTGAGGCGGTGATCCTGTCTTCTTGCGAAGGAAACAAGGCTGTCATGCTTGATCCGTCCCAGCCCCTCCTGCGATGAGGTCTTTTCACCGGACTGGCGCTCCAGTTTGGAGATCAGTCCCTTGACGTCGTTGGTCCACAGTCTGACGCCGTACATGGCGCGGGTGATGGCGGTGTAGAAATTCTGCGCGTTCACCAGCGGGGATTCGACCGGGGCAAGCACGAACACGCGGGGATAGGTCTTCGACTGCGAGGAATACACGGTTTCCGCGTAGCCATGATCCCAGGTCTTATGCCTGGACAGATCCACCTGCTGCACCCGGCCGTCCCGGTCCCAGCGGACCGTCGCCATCGTGCCATCTAGCTTATCGACAATGCCGCGCTCGGCATTACGCATATCAATCTCGCGGTTGACGAGACGCCACTGGATGCGATCGCCCTGACTCAGTTCGCGTTCCTCGGCATTGAACACGTTGACATGACGTGCCCGGGTTTTCTGCGGATCCCAGCGGATGGTGCGCCCGCTCTCATCGACAAGCCGAACGACCTGCCGTCCATTGCTATCCCGTCCTAGACCGGTGACGCGGTAATCGGCGCCGTGTGCCACGCCAAGCTGCGTAACGTCGCGGTCGAAGCGCACCACCTGCCCGGTCGTATAGAAACGCGCCATGTGCTTTTCGACATCGGTGAAACCGGCCGGCGCGAGAATGGACAGGCGGCTCTCTTCGGCGGCCAAGCCGCCTTCGCTTCTGAGAGCTTCGCGGATCTTGCTGTTGACGATGAGCCGCGTGGCGTTGTCGAGAACGAGGATGTTCGTGCCTGCACGCGAGCCGGGCTTGAGACGGATCCAGCTTTCCACGACCTGCTCGGCCATCTTCTCGCCGTCCTGCGCCGTGTTGACGCTGTCGAGCTTCGCGAGTGCCTGCGCAAAATCTCCCGCGCGCGCCTGCGCGACCGCGGATTTGATGGATCTGGTTTCCTGACGCACCGCTTCCGTCAGTTCGACTGTCGGTAACCCGAGCCGGCGCATCAGCCAGAACGGTTTGCCCTGTTCGATGGCGCCCGTCTGCTTTTCATCGCCGAGAAGGAGCAGCCTTGCGCCGGTCGCCCTGCTGATCTCGAGGAGCCTGTGCGCCTGCCGGTTGCCGAGTTGCCCGGCTTCATCAAGCACGAGCACGTGGCGATCGGTGATGCCATGCCCCCCGCGGGCGACGAAGCCCGCTACGGTATGCGATGATATACCCGCCTTCTGGCCCAGTTCCGCAGAGGCCGACGAGGTCGGAGCAAGTGCGATCAGCGTTGTGCCCGGCTCGGAAGCTTCGCCAAGAACTCTTACAAGGGTGGATTTGCCGGAGCCGGCGACGCCATGGATCGCGGTAACGCGGTCGCGGGAAAGCGCGGTTTCGACCAGTGCGCGCTCCTGCTCCGGATTGAGGCCGGCCCCTTCCAGCGCGGCCAGGACGCGGCCGCTGGCCGCGATCGGGTGCGCATCACCCAGACCAAGCGCGATATGCTGGGTCAGCGCAAGTTCCTGTCGCCATGATCTGCGACTGGTGCGTCCGCGCGTCAGAATCTGGTCGCCGGTCTGCTCGTGCGTCGGCAGAAGCTTGCGCGCGGCTTCATGGTTCTGGATCGCGGGACGGATATCCTCGAGCCGCACCTCTCCCACATGCGCGGCAAGCCCGGTGCGAAGGATATCGCCGAGGTTATTGACCGCTTCCGCCGTCTCCAGTTGCCGCAAGCCGAACAGCGCGGCCCTCGCCGCAATGCGGTCTGTAGGCGCGCCGTGGCTGCCTTGCGCCTCGCGGGCGGAAGCGGCGATCTGTTCGAGCGCGCCGAGAAGCTTTCCGGACCGCTGATGCCATTGATCCTTTAGCGCATCGTAGCCGATCTTCACCTTGGCCCTGCGCGTGGCATAGAAGGACGCACGCTGCGCCTTCTGGCCGACCAGGCCATGTTCGCGGGCATGTTCCTCGATTTGCTCGGCGCGCTGCGAGAACGTCTCCATCAGTTCCTTCGGCACGCCGCGCATTTCGAAAAGGCCCGTGCGAGGATCGAAGTCGATCCGGTAGCCCGCCTCGCGCAGGGCGAATGCGAGCGCATTGCGATAGATCTGGCCGGCGACGCGCTGCTCACCGTACATGACCCGGCTTTCCAGGCTGGCCATCTGATCGCCGTCCTCGCGGTTGGTCATGTTGAGGACGACCAGGTGGGTGTGCAGATGCGGATCGAGTTCTCGGCTGCCGTGCTCGGTAAAGCGCGCGACCAGGATCCTGGCGGTCGTTTCGTGGACGATCTTGCCCTCGGCCCGCCGGCGCAGCTGCGCCTGTTCCTCGAGATAGGAGATAGCGTCGGTGACGGCGCGCTCATGGGCCGCGAGAACGCGCTCATCGCCTACCACCAGCGCCATGATGGAGACGGACTTGGGCGCGTTGACAGCGAAGTCCCACCCGGGGTGATGCTGGATTTCGCCGTTGGCCCTGTGACGTCCAAGCTGCTGGTCGCCGATCTTGCCGGCGAGAAGATCTCGCAGGGCCTTCGGATCGACAGCGCCGGAAAGACCGAGATCGGCCGCCAGCTTCCCAGCCCATTCGGAAGGTTCGTTCCCGCCCTTGGTGTAGTAATCGCCCACTGTGTAATAGCGGGTGATGTTGGCGGGTTTGCCATGGAGGCGCTGGGGCTGGATCATGCCGGCTTCGCCGGTTCACGCGGCCCATCCCCGCGCCCATGCTGGACGAGATCGGAGCGGATTTCTCCCTGCCTGCCCGCAAGTATCGTCCATAGCATGCGAGCGGGCGCGGGAAGTTCCGTGCTCTCCTCGTTCAACAATATGTCTTCGACGCGCTGCCGGTCGATGTGCGGAACCGGCGGCGTGAACAGGTCGGGCTGGGACGGTGGCGGAGCGGCGACATTCGGAATGTCCGAAGGTTCCGGTGCAGAGAGGCTCCCGCGGCCTGGGGCCAGAGTAGGCGCCTGCGCCGCCTCGCGTTCGATCGCTTCACGAACCCGCGCCTCTGCATGAGCGATGCGCACGAGCGTCTTCGCCTTGTCGATCTGATCGGGGGGTGTCCTCCGTTCGGCGAAGGCTGGCCCCTGCAAGGGCACATCGTTGAACCGGCTGTCGAAGCGCACAACGGGCAGGTTGCGACCGAAGCGCAGGAAGCCGACGAGGTTGGGCAGGTTGGTGACTTCGGTCGGCATCACCAGCGGCCGCGTCACCTGCATGCGCGACAGGTTCATGCCGTCGCGCATGTCGTTGACGCCGTAGGACATGCCCTCGTTCGCTTCGACCTGCTCGACCTGGCCGAGATTTTCAGAGACGTGCCTGGCCGTCGCGGTATCGTTCGCCCGCAACGCAACCCAGGTAGAACAATAGCCGGTGATC
>NZ_DATKFP010000273.1:0-11406 GCF_035511395.1 Sphingobium sp. | reverse complement strand
CTGCTCCCTTGGGGAGATCTGCAGGGAGGCGCTTAGCCAGGCGTGGGTCAGGCCATTGCTCTTGCCGGGCTCCCCGGAAAGGTCTTGGTTGCCGTAGTCGAATGCCTTCACGTAGGCGGTATATTTACTCATGCCGAGCTGAAGGTTTGTCTGCTGCGAATACCAGATTACGGAATCTCGCATCCAACTTGCGGGGGTTTGCGCGTGCCGCCATTCGGGACGGGCGTCTATATAGCCTTCTTTGAAGGGCAGAAGCGGCTTTTCCGGTGTTTCAAGAATACCGCTGTCGAAACCCATCAGGCTGATCGCTATCTTGAATGTTGAAGCAGGCGACATCCGTCGGTCGCAATCGCCCTCCTCAAGAAGCGGCTTCCCAGTTTCCGCCGAGACAACGAGCGTGCAGATTATTCTCGTCCCTGCCCATGACGGCATCGCGCTCGACAGTTGGAGCCTCTGCATCGAATCCTGGTCGGTTATCGGACTGCGCATTCCAAGGCTGATGGCAGGTAATCCGGATTCCGTCCGCGAAGCGCAGCGTATGGTCGTCGAAAAGATCGAAGCCGCCGGGCGGCTTCAATGGATGATGCTGACTGGCGATCTCGGTGGCACTGGCGGCCAGGCCATGGCCCGGTCGATAGCCCATTATCGCAAGGCTGTGGCAAAGAACCGTCGCCGGCTGGATTGAGGCACCTTCAGCCGCCCGCCACCTGAGCCCCGCGATAGAATTCCACGATCTCGCGCGGCGAGATGGTCCGGTTGCTCTTGCGGCCCAGGAAGAAGGTGCCGCTAGCCGCATCCGATCCATAATCCGACCGGATCAGGGGGTCGAGCCATTGCAGCCATGAGAAAGCCATCTTGAATATCTTGCCGATGCGGCGTGACCGGAACAGGCTCTTGAAGAAATAGTCGATCGACCAGAGCAATTGCGTTCCCGGACCACCGCTCACGCCAGAGCCGACCAGCGCGAATTTGCGAAACAGATAGCGGTGTCCACTCTCTGTGAAGCGCATGAAGTCATAGGGGCCTTCATGGACGTGCTGAAGGAAGGGCGTCTCAGCATAGACCATGCCCCCCGGACGCAGCACACGCCAGATTTCGTCCACCACCGCCTGCGGATCGATGACATGCTCCAGGACCGCCTGGATCACAACCGCATCCACGGCATCGTCGCAAAGGGGAATATGATGCGCGTCTGCGATCAAGTGCGTATTGGCGGTCTGGTAGATGTCGAGGGCAATGACCCGCGCCATCGGGCAGTCATATAGCGCATCGGTCCCTTGCCCGATCGTACCCCCGCCGATCACCAGCACCGACGAACTACGCTGCGGCGGCAGTCCTTCCAGCAGCTTCGCGATATTCTCGCGCGTACTCTTCTTTTCCGGCGACAGCATTCGCTTGAACAGGCTTCGGCCGAATTCGAGTTTAGGCCGTTCGATCGGGCTGCTCGCAGCGGAACTGTGCAAAACATCAGGCGAAAGGACGGATGTGGCAAAATCCACGAGAACCGGCTTTCCGTCCAGTACGGGATAGACGAGCGGGCTATCCCCCGCCGTTTCGTAACCAGCTTCGGTGCGAACCAGCGGTTTGCCCGTCGTGGGGCACCGCAGCAACAATTCCAGCCGTTCGAGATTTTCGATCATCATCTTCGCCTCACCCGTCGCTGAAGAGGGGAGACTAGCGTGCCGACAATGCCACCGGATCAGCCCATGGGCCTAGCCAGCCATGATTAATCCTCTTGGATGAATTGGGCCTCAGCGCCGGAAACTGATCTCGCTCCGCGCGCCCGATCGCGCGACCAGCAGGGCGACCGCGGTCCGATTGTCCGCGCCGAGCTTCTCGAAGATGGTGCGGATATGGGTCTTAATCGTCCCTTCGGACAGGCCGAGCGCGCTGGCCGCCTCCCTGTTGCTGCGGCCATCGGCGATCATCAGCGCCACCTCCCGCTCGCGCGGCGTCAGCATAGCCAACGGAGAATTGTCCCGGCTCGCGCGAGCCCGACCGACCGCCGCCTGAAGGACATCCGGCGGCATCCATCGCTGCCCGGCGAGCACAGCTTCCAGTGCGTCGATCAATGTCGTACCCGCCGTTTCCTTGAGCACGATACCATTGACCCCGGCAGCGACTGCATGCACCGTCTCGTCGTCCGAAATCGCTGCCGTCAACAAGAGCCCGCGCCCAGTCCAGCCAGCCGCGCGTGCCTGGACGAAGAGTTCCAGCCCGTTCATCTTCGGCATGGCGATATCGATGACCGCCAAGTCGGGCCGCAGCGCGCTTATCGCCGACAATCCATGCATCCCGTCACCGCAGGTCGCCACAACCCGAAACCGGTCACTGCCGGCGATCAAATCGGCAAGCCCACGCACCAGTAGCGGGTGATCGTCGCATATCACGATCGATGCGGGCGTCATGCCATGGCACCTTTCGACAAGGTCGTGGGAAGCGATACCTGCAACATTAGGCCGAAATCCCCGCGCCTCACCTCCAGGTCGCCCCCCAATTCGCGCGCGCGCGCCGCCAGCGACGCCGGGACCGGCAATTCCGGTGCCAGATGCCCGTTGCCATTGTCCGCAATGCAAAGGCTCAACCGCTCCCCCTTGTCCATGATTGTCACGCGCAGTCGGGTCGCGCGCCCATGCTTGACGGCATTGGCGGTTGCTTCGGACAGCGCGAGGCACAGTTCCGTGGCGATCGGCGCGGTTGTTACCAGATGTCGCGGGACGATCTCGACCGATATGGCGCAGCCCCATTGCGGCTCCAGCGCTTCCACGAAAACGCCAATCTGGTCGGCCAGACAACAGGCGATCTGCTGTTTGGCGAAGGATCCATCGACCAGTCGACGAAGCCGTTTCTGCTGCTCCTCCAGCGACGCCCGGATATGCGCGACATGATGGCTCACTTCCGGCACGATCCGTTCCTGCTCCCGCAATTCGAGTACGGCTGCGGTCAAGCTTTGCAGCACGCCATCATGCAGATCGCGGGCCAACCGCGACCGCTCATTGAGTTCTGCCGCCGTGACATAATCGCGTACCAGCGAATGCTGTTCCAAATCGATGGCGATGCGGGCGGCGACGATCCGGGTCAGGATAGCAGTATCATTGTCGCGCGGCCCTTCCGACAGGAGGAACAGCCGGCCGCTATACCGGATGGTCAAAATGGCCGAATGATAAACAGCCGCCATATCAGCCGACGAAAGACCTGGCAAAGCTCCGATCCGCTGGAGTTCCTCGGCTTGCGTCCGCCAGTCCGGCATGCCGATCTCCGGCAGCTCCGCCCACGCGCCATCCCGCTCGATCACGCGAAAACGCCCCTCGCGCCACACGGCAATATGGGAACCGGGTTCATCGGGATCGCGCCACATCACGGCAATGGCATGTGCATTCAGCACCTTGGCGGCATGGCGGAGTGAGAAGGCGAGCCAGGGCTGGTCGACGTCGGGAACAAATTCATGCGGCCATTGCGCCAACTCGCCCAGTCTGGAGATGGTGCGGTTCCGATAGGCGATGAAATAGCCGAGCAACAAGACCAGAACCCAGCAGAAGACAGACCTGATGATGAGCACATTGGCATAGGATTCGCCGTCTGCGAGGTCGGGTATGGCCACGGTCAGCAGCACGACCTGCAACGCCGCGGCGACGCAGATCGTGCCTTGGATATTCCAATGCACTGCGGCCGATATGATCACGAAGATGAAGAAGATCAGGAAGGGGCTTTCCAGTTCGCCAGTAATGTAGGACAGGATACCGACCAGCAATATGTCGACGATCGTCGATCCGATCCGCAATACGGAATTGGCCGCAACCTTCCTGTGCAACAATAGAAGCAACAGGGCGAACCCGACATAGCTTGCGAGCAGTACGTAGGCGGTCGTCACGAACCGTTCGGGCTGAGTCGGGTCGACATAGACGGCGGCCAGGCCGAAGGATGATACGATCACCCGACCCAGCCCGATCCGGAACTCCGGCCCCGATGCACCTATCAGGCTCCACCAATGCCGTTCGGCCACCGGCGTGTTTCTCCCGCCGGGCGTAATGGAAAACGCCGGGGACGCCACCGCCCGGCTCATGTCCGCAGGGAACGCGGCTTATTCCCGAAAGCCGGGAACAGTCCATGATAGACCGACATCACCTGTTCGGCGTGGCGATGCTCACCAAAGCGCTCCTCCACCGCCGCTCGTGCGGCGACGACCATCGCCTCCGTATCGTCCCGCCGTTCCAGCGCCTCACCCATACCCGTAGCAAGCGCGTCGGCATCGTCGGGTCGCACCAGACGGCCCAGACGTCCCCCCTCCAGCGCATCGGCATTGCCCCCCGACCGGCTCGCCACGACCGGCGTGCCGACGATCATCGCCTCGACCAGCGTCCGGCCGAACGGTTCCTCCACCGCAGGTATGGCGAGCAGATCGCAAGCCGCGATCCAGTCCGCCCCCGGCGAGCGAAATCCCATTACATGGATGGCATCCGCGACACCCATTTTCTCGGCCAGCCCGAGAACCTGCTGCACCGAAATCTCGACCGCTTCGCCGAATATCGCTCCTGCGACCGGCATGCCAGGATGCCGACGACGTAGAGCGGCAATCGATTCCACGAACAGCAACGGTCGCTTGCGCGTGATCATCGCCCCGAAATAGCCAACGATCCTGGTCGATGGCGCAGCCTTGATGTCCTTCAGCAGCGTCTCCCGCATCTGCCTGCGGTCGACCATGATCTGCGTGTCGAACGGGCTATGGATGACATGGCTCTTGCGCACCGAACGTTCCATACGTCCGCGCGCGAAATCCGAGACGGAAATGACGGCGTTGGCCAGCAGCGGGGATGCAAAGCGCAATCCCCAGGCGCCCGGCCCGCTACGGTGATGCCAAACCAGCTTGGCGCCCGCGATCCTCGCCGGTAGCGCCCAGATGGCGGCAGTCCTGCCGTCATTCACATGCACCAGTCCGATCCTGTGTTCTCGCAGGAACTTCGTCAGGGTGGGAACCGCCAGTCCGGACGCTATGAACTTCCCGATCGAAACATGCCTGCCATGATGAAGGCTGATCAGACGCGGTGCAGCTACGAGCGGCACACCCGCGTCCCTGAAAAGATGCGCGATCTGATTATCCAAGTCGTCGACGATCACGACGGGATCGTACCGCGACCGGTCCAGATGCCTGACCAGTCCCAACGCAGAAAAATGACTGCCGCCGATCAGGTTGCCGGCAAATGGAAAGGCCACCCTAATGCTGCTGTCATGAGTGCGCCGCCGATCCATCGCCCGGAAATTAGGGCCGTCAGGACAGTTTGAGGAGCGCGCTTAGGGATTAACTCGAACGCGCTTCCAGCCATTGTCGATCCACGATCGGCTGCCGCGTCCCGCCCTTAAACCAGATGAACGCAAATGAAATTCTTATCTTGCCTATGCCAGACCATTCGGCCGGGCTAAGGCACGCCTGTTCCCGAACCGGCACGCGGTTCGGGAACAGACAACAGGGAGAATATGATGAAGCGAGTGGCGCTATGCGCGATCCTGGTTGGCACAGCCATGGCAGCCTCCATGGCAGGGGCAGTCCCCGTCCATACTCCCAGCGACACCCGCCTGATCGCCGCCATCAAGGCCAAGCCTGCGGTCAAGGCCGCTTTCGCCGCGCTGGAGGCCGAACATGATCAATGGGTCGAGAATATCGTCACGTTGACCGAAATTCCGGCGCCTCCGTTCAAGGAAGCGGCGCGCGGCAAGGCCTATGCCGACATGTTCCGCGCAGCCGGCCTGACCGACGTCGAAATCGACGAGGCGGGCAATGTGCTCGGCATGCGCCGCGGCACCGGCAAGCCGGGTGGCAAGCTGGTCGTCGTTTCCGCCCATCTCGACACCGTATTCCCCGAAGGCACCCCCGTCACCGTGCGCCGTGAGGGCAGTCGCCTCTACGCGCCGGGCGTAGGCGACGATACATCCGGCCTCGCTACCCAACTGAGCCTGGTCAAGGCGTTGATCGCATCGAATATTTCCGCGCCAATGGACATCTTGTTCGTGGGCGATGTCGGTGAAGAAGGCCTTGGCGACCTCCGCGGCATGAAGCAATTGTTCGGCAAGGGGAAATATAAGGACCGAATTGCGGCGTTCTTCTCGATCGACGATTCCTCGATCGACGGTCTCACCAACGGCGGTGTCGGATCCAAGCGTTATCGGCTGAACTTCAAGGGACCGGGCGGCCATAGCTTCGGCGCCTTCGGTCTTGTCAACCCCATGACGGCGATGAGCCAGACTGTGGTCGACCTTTACAACATCCCTGTCCCCAAGTCGCCCAAGACAACCTTCAGTGCCAGTGTCGTTGGCGGCGGCTCCTCTGTCAACGCGATCCCGCGGGAAGTCTGGCTGGAAGTCGACATGCGCTCGGAAAGTGCCGCCGAACTGGCGACGCTGGAACGGGCCTTCCTCCAGACGGTCGATAAAGCGGTGGCGGGCGAGAACGCCGCCAGGTCCACCAAGGATGGCGTGATCAGCGTCGAGAAGAAAATAGTCGGCGATCGCCCGGCCGGCAGCACGGCCGCGGATACAGCGCTCGTTCGGCAGACAGCGGCCGCCTATGGTGCTGAGGGCGTCGCGGCCCGCCTCAGCTTCAGCTCGACCGATGCCAATGTCCCGATGAGCCTCGGCATTCCGGCGATCACCATTCCCCGCGCCGCAAAGGGCGAACGCGGCCATTCGACCGATGAATGGATCGACGTCTCCGCGCCGGAATCACTGAAGGTCAAGCGCATGGACCTGCTCGCCATATTGGCGGCTGCGGGCTACCGCTAATTTCGCAAATGGCCGACATAGCGAAATAATCATCGATAGTTGAGAGCGGCTCGGTTGCGGGCAGCGGAGCCGCTTCCTACTTGCGGGCAAGATTTCAATATCGGAGCCAGCCCGTATGACCGACAGCTACACCCCGCCCAAAGTCTGGACTTGGGACAAGGATAATGGCGGCACCTTCGCCAATATCAACCGGCCGATCGCCGGTCCGACCCATGAAAAAGTGCTGCCCGTGGGCGAGCATCCGCTCCAGCTCTATTCGCTTGCCACGCCCAATGGGCAGAAGGTGACGATCCTGCTGGAGGAATTGCTGGCAGCCGGCGTGACCGACGCCGAATATGACGCCTGGCTGATCCGGATCGGCGATGGCGACCAGTTTTCCAGCGGCTTCGTGGACGTCAATCCCAACAGCAAGATTCCCGCGCTGATGGATCACAGCGTCTCGCCCCCGCAGCGCGTGTTCGAATCCGGTGCGATCCTGCTTTATCTGGCCGAGAAGTTTGGCAAGTTCCTGCCCACTGATCCGGCCAAGCGGACCGCCGCGTTGAGTTGGCTGTTCTGGCAGATGGGCGCTGGCCCGCTGCTGGGCGGCGGCTTCGGTCATTTCTTCGCCTATGCGCCAGAGAAATACGAATATCCGATCAACCGCTACACGATGGAGGTGAAGCGCCAGCTCGATGTGCTCGACCGGCATCTGGCCGCCAATGAATATATGGCGGGTGACGAATATTCGATCGCCGATATCACGATCTGGCCCTGGTATGGCGGAGTCGTGCTGGGTCGCGCCTATGATGCGGCGGAGTTTCTGGATGCGCCGAGCTACAAGAATGTCCTGCGCTGGGCCAACCAGATCGACGCGCGGCCTGCGGTGAAGCGCGGGCGGATGGTCAACAAGGCGAACGGGCCGCTGGAGGAACAGCTGCACGAACGTCATAACGCCGGCGATTTCGAGACGAAGACGCAGGACAAGCTGGAAGGGGCAGCGTAAATTCGCCGTCCCGTTCGCTTCGAGCCAAGTCGAGAAGCATCAAGCGCTGCTCTGCCGTTTAGCTTTGCTGAACTCGGCTTTGACTCGTTTCTCGACACGCTCGAAACGAACGGACGTTTCTTCAATAGCCCACGGTGAACCGCGCACGACTGTGCCGGGGCTGCTCGATCTCGTCGACCAGCGCGACGGCATAGTCGGCATAAGAGATGCTGCTGTTGCCGTCCGCATCGACCAGCAATGCGTCCTTGCCGAGGCGGAAGCTGCCCTTGCTGTCGCCGACGAAGAAATAGGCTGAGGGCGACAGAAAGGTCCAGTCGACGTCCTCCACGCCGCGCAGATAATCGAGGAAGGCCGCACCCTTACCGGCTTCGGCCTTGTAGGCGTCGGGGAATTCCGGCGTAGTGATGAGGGCGACGCCCGGCGCAACCTCCAGGCTGCCGGCGCCGCCGACCACCAGATAGCGTGGCACGTCCGAGTTCCGCACCGCGCCGATCAGCGAGACGGGGTCGGTGTCGGAGAACATGACCGCGCTAACCACCGCATCATGGCCACGGATCGCCTCCTCCAGCCCGGCGGAATCGTTCACGTCGCCCGCGACGGCGATGACGCCATCGATTTCGACCGCATTTTCGGGATGGCGCGAAATGGCCGTCACCTGTGATGCCCGCGCCGCGCCAGTTCGGCCCCGATTTCCTTGCCCGCGCGGCCGCTGCCGCCGATGATCGCTACCTTCATGCCCGGTTCTCCATGGGGTGGTTACTGATGGAGATCAGGCTATCAAGGTCGCAAGAAGGCACTGTGCCGTCATCTGGTTACGCCAAGGATACTGCTCCATGACCGCTCCCCTGCCCCTTCGCCTGGGCGACGCCTACAATCCCGATTGCCCGACACGTCAGATACTCGACCGGATCGGCGACAAATGGGCCGTGCTGGTGCTGCTGACATTGAAGGACGGGCCGGTGCGGTTCAACGATCTGCGACGGCGGATCGGCGCGATATCGCAGAAGATGCTGTCGCAGACGCTCAAGAGCTTGGAACGGGACGGGCTGGTGAGCCGGGCCGCCTTTCCGACCGTTCCAGTGACGGTCGAATATGCGCTGACGCCGCTGGCAGGCGGGCTGATCGGCATTTTGGACGAGATCACGCGCTGGGCGGAGCGTCATGTGGGCGACATCATGGCGTCGCGGTGCGCGCATGATGGGGAGGCGTCGCTGGCCGCGTAACAATATTGCAAATATCTGGACGAAGCGTTTCAGCGGCTTAAGACAGTGTGCGGTCAAGACATAAGGGAGTCGCCACCATGGATCGCCGCCAGTTTCTTTCCTCCGCAGGCGCCGTCGCGCTTGCCGGCGCCGCACCGCGCGCATTGGCTCAGGTCGCCGGGGCTCAGGTCGCCGGCAATGACGATGCGCGGCTGTCCGCGGCCTTTGCCGCGATCTTCGAAAGGGCGCTCGATTTGTCGCCTGCGATGGTGACGAGCCTTGGCCTTGACAAGGGCGCGCGCGCCGGGGCGAAGAGCCAGCTGGACGACAACAGCAAGTCGGGCATGATGAAGAAACTGGCCGCGACCCAGGCTGCGATCAAGGAATTGCAGGGGTATGAGAAAGCCAGCCTGTCGGACGCGCAGCGCCTGAATCTGGAGGTCGTGCTCTATTCACTGGGCCAGCAGACGGTGGCCCCGGCCACCTTCGGCCTCAACAGCGCGCAGCGCCCCTATCGCATCTTCCAGCAGGGCGGCAGCTATTTCCAGACGCCCGATTTCCTGAACACCGCGCATACCATCAATGTAGCGGCCGATTGCGAGGCCTATGTAGCGCGGCTCGACGATTTCGCGCGCAACCTGCGGACCGACACCGCGCTCCAGCGGGACGAGGCGGCGCGAGGTTATCTGGCGCCGGGCTGGTCGCTGGAACTGACGCTGGGGCAATTGAAGAAGTTGCGCGGGCAACCGGCGGCAGAGAGTTCGATCGTCCAGTCGCTGGTAAAGCGCGCCACGGCGAAAGACATTGCGGGCGACTGGCAAGGTCAGGCGACAGGGATCGTAGAGAAGGCCATCTACCCCGCGCTGGACGAGCAGATCGCGGCGATCGAGGCATTGAGGGCCAAGACGGCGGCGGGCGATGGCGTATGGCGGACGCCGCGCGGCGACGAGATTTACGCCGCCGCGCTCAAGCAGGCGACCACCACCGACCTCAGCGCCGAACAGATCCACGCCATGGGGCTAGAACAGGTTGCGGACCTGAGCGCGCAGCTCGACACGATCCTGAAGGGCGCAGGGCGCGCGGACGGGACGATCGGCGAGCGGCTGGCGGCGCTCAACGTCGACCCGGCACAGCTCTATGCCGACAGCGCGGAGGGACGTGCAGCGCTCATCGGCCAGCTGAACCGCGACCTCGACGCAATGAAAGTCAAGCTTCCCAATGCTTTCACGACAATTCCCGATACGCCGTTGGAAATTCGCGCGGTGCCGGTGGAAATTCAGGATGGCGCCTCGAACGGTTATTATAACCGGGCCGCTCTGGATGGATCGCGGCCGGCCATCTACTTCATCAACCTCAAGGATGTTGGCGACTGGCCAAAATATGGCCTGCCGTCGCTGACCTATCATGAGGGCGTGCCGGGGCATCATCTCCAGATTTCGACCGCGCAGAATGCAGGCGACGTGCCGATGCTCCGCAAGACCGCTTTCATGAGCGCCTATACCGAAGGCTGGGCGCTCTATGCCGAGCAACTGGCGGACGAACTGGGTGGCTATGCGACCCCGATCGACCGGGCGGGCTATCTCCAGTCCTTCCTGTTTCGGGCAGCGCGATTGGTGGTCGATACCGGCATTCACGCCAAGAAGTGGAGTCGCGAGAAAGCGACCGATTATATGGTCGAGAAGACCGGCTTCGCCCGCCCGCGTTGCCAGCGCGAGGTCGAGCGTTACTGCACCCAGCCGGGCCAGGCGACGAGCTACAAGGTCGGCCATGGCGTCTGGAGAAAGGCCCGTGCAGCGGCGCAGGCGGAACTGGGCTCTGCCTTCGATATCAAGCAGTTCCACGCCATTCTCGAGGAAGGAGCTATGCCGCTGTCGATGCTGGAGAAACGGGTTGCGGCGCGGGCGAAGGCGGCGAAGGGGGCGAAGGGGGCATAAGCCCGTTCCGTTCGCTTTGGGCGAAGTCGAGGAGTAGCTGGCGCTACGCCCGTTTCTCGACTTCGCTCGACACGAACGGAGGTTAATTTGCCGGATTATTCGTAATCCAGATCCTGATAGCTGTCGTCCGCGATGTCGGAGAAGCGGGTGATCTTGGCGTCGAACTTCATGCGGATGCGGCCGGTGGAGCCGTGGCGCTGTTTGGCGACGATCACCTCGGCGAGGCCGTAGATGCGCTCCATATTCTCCTTCCACGCAGCATAGGCGGCCTCGTCGTCGGGCTTCGGCTCCTTGGCGGCTTCGTAATAATCCTCGCGAAACACGAACCAGACCATGTCCGCGTCCTGCTCGATCGAGCCGGATTCGCGAAGGTCGGACAGCTGCGGCCGCTTGTCCTCACGCTGCTCTACCGCACGACTGAGCTGCGAAAGAGCCAGAACCGGAACATGAAGTTCCTTCGCCAAGGTTTTGAGACCACGCGAAATTTCTGAAATTTCATTCACGCGATTCT
>NZ_DATKFP010000272.1:0-4738 GCF_035511395.1 Sphingobium sp. | reverse complement strand
GCGCCGCGACCCTGCTGGAAACCTGCAACCGCTATATCCAGGAACAGCTGCTGGCGCGCAAGGCGGTGCCGGACTGGCAGAGCCTGGATACCCTGGCCGATGCCATCACCAGCGTCGAGTATTACCTGGAGCGCCTGAGCGCGACTCCGAAAGTGCCAATGGCAGTGCGCGCCGCCGACAGGAGATAGACGTCAGTCCCATGTTGCTCCTACATTCAGGATAAGGGGACAGGATCTGGCAGTTGGAGCCGCTTCCGACTGCTCTTGATCATCCAAGCCGCTCGATGATGTCCCGGCTGGTCCCGGTTTCCCCAAGCCGGGGAAAGATATTCTCGAGGCTGTTCGCGTGCGCGAGCGGGACAATATCCGTGATCGCATCGAGCGCGATTGTCACATTGAAACCCAGCTCATGCGCCTGCCGGGCGGTCGATTCGATCCCGACGCTCGTCAGGATACCGGCAAGGACGACCTGGGTGACACCTGCTGCGCGCAGCAGCGTGTCCAGGCCAGTGCCAGTAAAGGCCCCCCAGCCATGCTTGGTGATCACATGGTCGTCGGACTGGCGGCCTAGCTCGGGCAGCAGTTCGAGGAAGTCGTGCGGCAGTTCCTCGAGCGCGAAGCCCTGCTCGACGCGGCCGGGCGCGACGCCCGCGACCGCAACAAGATAGACCGGCAGTCCGCGATCGCGGAACGCCTTGGCAAGCAGGCCCGCCTGGTGCGCCACATCCTCGATCGGATGGATCGTGGGATAATGGGCCAGGCCCTTCTGGAGATCCACCACGACGAGGGCGCTGCGTGAATCCATCTGAGAAATCGGCATGATCACTCCGTTCAACGATGATGGTGACCGTCACGCATTGCGTGAGCAGGGTTTGGATTTTGCCTCGAGCGCTTGGCGCAGGAGCTTTTTGTCGATCTTGCCAACCCCGGTCCTTGGCAACGCATCGACGAGCATCACATCGTCGAGGAGCGCAAAGCGACTGATAGCCCCTTCTTCCACGAAGCGGGCCAGCAGCGCATTGATTGCCTCATGCGTGGGAACCCCGTCTCTGGTTGCCACGACGATGGCGACGGGACGTTCCTGCCATTTGGCATCGGATACTCCCACGACCGCGACCTCGGCGACATCGGGATGCCGGATGATGAGCTCCTCGAGCATCAGCGAGGATATCCATTCGCCACCGCTCTTGATGACGTCCTTCAAGCGATCGCGGATCTGGATCGAGCCGGCCTCGTCGATCGAAGCGATATCCTGGGTATGCAGCCAGCCACCGCGCCAGAGGTCGCGCGAAGCCGGTTCGTCACCAGGATAGCATGGGGTGAGCCAAGGCGCTCGCACGACCAGTTCGCCCGAAGCGGCATCGTCGCACGGCAGGGCCTTCATCTCCTCGTCGACGATCGCTGCGGATACCAGCGGAATGGGCTTGCCGCTGCGGATCGTCGAATAGGGATCAGCGCTTTCCTCACCGATGCTTATGACCGGCCCGGTCTCGGACATGCCATAGCCGGCCGCAATGGTCATGCCGGTCGCACGGGCCGCATCGGCAAGATCGCGCGTCAAGGCACTGCCGCCCAGCAGCATTTGCCACCCGTCGAGGCGGATGCCCAGCCGTTCGGCCCCGCCGAGCACCATCTGGAGTACGGTCGGCACGCCATGGGAGAAAGTCACGCCTTCAGCCTCGCGCCAGCGCAGGATCGCGTCCACCTCATAGCGCCCGGGATAGATCTGCCGCAGCCCCAGCATGGTCGCGAGATAAGGCATGCCCCAGGCATGGACGTGGAACATGGGCGTGAGCGGCATGTATACATCACCCGCCCGCAGGCCCAGACCCTTGCGGCCGCCCAGCGCTGCGCCGAGCGCGAGCGTGTGCAGCACGAGCTGACGATGGCTGAAGCAGACCTGTTTGGGCAGGCCTGTCGTCCCGCTGGTATAGAAGGTTGTGGCGAGCGCATTCTCATCGAAATCGACGAAGGTTGGCTTTTCCCGATTGGAAATAAACACCCACACTCCAGACAGAAGTCATGACGACAACCTTGCAATCGTCCTACTAGTTGGTAGATCGCATTTCCTGACCATTAGCGTGAGGCAGCCCTGTCGAAGGACGACATGAAACATTCTTTTCCCGCTTTTCTGCTCATCGCCGTCATGCTGGGCTTATCTCCTGCCCATGCCACCGATCATGCCACGAAGGGGCCGATGCCCAACAGCCAGACCGACGCGTCGGCGGGCCACGACCTTGCCCCCAGACTGGTCCTTTCATCACCCGACGCCGAGACATTGAAGGGAGGTTATGTCTACCTTTCCTTGCGCGTTGAGAATATGAGCATATTGCCCATGTACCCGGAGGTACAAGGCAAGGAGGTTTCCCAGCTCAAGCCCACTATCGGCCATCTCCACGTCAAGGTGGACGACAACAGATGGTCATGGATTCATGCCTCGAGCGATCCCATCTATTTCGGGCCACTCCCCTCGGGCGTTCATCAGATGAAAATCGAGCTTGCCGATGCAGCCCATGCGGTGATCGAGACCCAGACCGTCAGACTGGTGATGCCGTGAGGCCTGGAATGCCCCGATGTCGACGGGCATCGCGGGCAAATGGAGAACGTCATGACCAAGCCAACACCCAGCGCGGGGTGCATCCCATGCAGAGGCTTGTGGGATTTCCTCCATCTATCGGTCCAGCCGCGCGCACGGCTATCGAGAAACGCTCGGGTTGGATGGCACGGATCGAGCGAGGACCAGCCTTGCCCCGTAATCTTATGGGCGATGACTTGCGCCGAGTACGACGCAGGCCATCGCCCAACTCTTAGTGCTTGGAAGGACGGGCGACCGCATACATCGCCTTGGCCATCTCCTTCCACAGCGCATTGCGATCATCACCCCGGGCATAGACCTGGTTCACGCCGTGGTTCGCATCGGGAACGAACGTGAAGTCGGCCTTCCCGCCGACTTTCTCGAATATGGCTTGGAGGCGACGTACCGGGCCATCGAGATAGTAGGAATCGACGTCGCCGACCGTCAGGTGGATCTTGCCGTCGAGATCATGTTTGAGCGTCGGCCAACCATTTTCGATCCGATGCCCGATATCGAAATTCTCACGCCAATAGGCCGCAACGTCAGGATCGACGGTGCCGCTTTCGCGGTCGAACAGCGGAATGGGCTTGCCGTTTTCGCCGCGGGGCGAGAAAACCCAATCGAACGAGCCGATCTGCCCGCCGGCATGGCCGAGCACCTCCTCGAGCCTGACAGCATGCTCGATCGTTCCCAATATCTTGTCATGGTCCCGCTCCATCGGGCGGGGGCTGCCGCTAGCATCATGATAGAGATTGGCCCCCGGAGCATAGATATTCACGCCGAGAAAGGCATGGAAATCGACCGGATCGGGCGATGTGGGCCAGCTTCCGCCGAAGAGCTTGGGATAGCGCACCATTGTCCATAGGGCGAACCAGCCGCCCGAACTATGCCCCGTGAGGAAGCGACCCGAGGGCTTTGCGTCCATCCGATAACGAGATTCCAGCATGGGAATGACATCCTCGACCAATGCCTGTCCCCAGGGGCCGTTATTGACGCTGTCGGCGAATTCCGTCGTGCCTGTCGGAGAGGAAAAATCTGGCGACACCCAGATCATCGGCGGGATGTCGCCGGTTTCCATCATATGCCAGATTCTCGAGAGATACTGGCCATCGGCCTTGTGGGTCGAGCCGAATGCGCCCGTCATATACACAGTGGGATATGTCTTGCGCGCCGCTGGATCATAGTCTGGCGGGGTCAGAACCCAGGCACCAATCTTTTTCTGTGTCCCAAGGAATTTCGCAAGGGCAGGCGAGGCAATCTGCTCGTCATGCAGGTGCGGGCGAGAGGCAGCAACCTGCTCGGCGGCACGCGGCGGGAAACCGGTTGTGTCGAACTGCCCGGCTTCGGGCGGCACGATATCCTCCAGGTCGATCGAGACGGGAGAGGACAGCGGGAAGCGGATCCTCGCGACGTGGGAGATCAGGTCGCCCGGCCCGCGACCGGCATAATTATAGTTTCCATTGCGATCGAGCACGACCTGGACGCGATATTCTCCTGCGGCCAGTTCGGAAAAGGGCTTCGGGAATGCAAGTTGCTGCGTGTCGATCGCGACGGCACGCCGGGTACCGAAGCTTGCCACGTCACGTGCCGCCACCGACACGCCCTCGCTGCCCGGCCCGCCTATGTCGATACTGTCCGGGCTGTCCTTCCCAGGCGCCACCGGCTGGGCAAATACCAGTAGCCGGCCGCCTGCATCGCCCTGGAACCCGGGAGGCAAGGTCACCTGGAGGCGGGTTTCGGGCGTCGCGGCACCCGAAAGAGCAACGACAAACAATGGAGCAAGGTAGAAACGCATCAGTGGGGAATATCCTTTAATGGCATGGATGTTGTTCAATGGTGCTGGGCCGCGAGCGCCATGATCGCGCGCATATGCGCGGTCACATAGATCAGCGCCGTCACGTTGGGATCCTCGCAGACCTGCGAGATGACTGTCCCTGCAAAGAAATGCCCCGCCAGCACCACGGGCCGGTCATCCGTGCAAGTACGCGCCGAACGCATCGAGGGTGGGAAGCGGGTTCTGGACGGATGTGGCGGTGATGCCGCTTGCGTGGAGATATCCGATGAAGTCAGCCCTAAAGGATTCATCGGCATAAATTCCATGCACCAACACGACATCACAGGCCCCAAGATCCTTGCCCGCTGCAAGCACCGTGGACGCAAATGG
>NZ_DATKFP010000271.1:0-13670 GCF_035511395.1 Sphingobium sp. | reverse complement strand
GAGAAATAATGTTTGAGCCAGAGTGCGCTTTCGCAGAGCAGGCGCTGATAGGCGCCGCCATGACCGGCCTGTGCAGCCACCATGAGCGCGGTCCATGTGTCGCCCTCGATCTCGGGCGGGGGAGAGGGTTCCTGCCGGTGGGTCCGAAATCGCGGTATCAGCCTTGGGATGGGCATGTTGGCCATGATCCTTCATTCGGCCGTATATGGCTGGCGGTCACAGGTTCGCAGAAAAATAACATGATCCCCGACATGCGGGCCGCGCCAAAGGGCAAGGCCGCAGTCAGGAAGCCTGGCAAAGCGAGGTCAGGCGTTGAAGGCCTTAATAGCGCACCAAGGTCGCACGTCCTACCTTCATAACTTCGATCTCGCCTGCCGGGATCAACTCTCATTACCATAAGCCTCCGCATTGGCGTCGGCATAATCGCGTAACGCTTTCTGCATGTCGGAGATGAAGGCAGGAGCCTTGGACGGCATTCTCGATCTGGCGCGGTTCAGGACCGGACGCAGGCTCATCGGGATGGGACTGGGCTGGACTTATAACTGTCCTGATTGTACCGATGGGTACAAGCAATTGAGGATATGATCATGGCTCGCCCCCCACTTCCCCCCTTCACTATCGAGACTGCGATTGAAAAAGTGCGGATGGCCGAGGATGCATGGAACAGCCGCGATCCACAGAGGATATCGCTTGCCTATACTCCCGACAGCGTCTGGCGGAACCGCAGCGAGTTCCTGGTCGGTCGCGATGCCATCGTCGATTTTCTCACCCGCAAATGGCAACGGGAGTTGGATTATCGGCTCGTCAAGGAAATCTGGGCCCACGACGGCAACAGGATCGCCGTGCGCTTTGCCTATGAGTGGCATGACGAAGGCGGCAACTGGTTCAGGTCCTATGGCAATGAGAATTGGGAGTTCGACGAGGGCGGGCTGATGGCGCGTCGAATCGCATCCATAAATGATTGTCTGATCACGCCGAGTGACCGCAAGTTCCATTGGCCATCGGGCGCTCGTCCGGACGATCACCCCTCGCTTGGCGATCTGGGTCTTTGACCGCCAAGCGTGTCCTCACCAGTCGCGCGGATGCCATTCCAGCGCTTGCAGAAGTCTTCCGGGAACATGGTTTCGAAGGCACCAGCCTGGCCTTGCTCTCGAAGGCGACCGGCCTTGGAAAGGGGAGCCTCTATAATTTCTTTCCTGGCGGCAAAGAGGAGATGATGGCAGCCGTGCTGGGCGAAATAGACCGATGGTTCATCGTCGCGATCTTCCGCCCGCTCGAGCAAGCGGGGGAACCATCATCGGCCATCATCGCGATGATGGCCGAGGTCAGGGTGTATTTTCGGTCCGGCGCCAGGATATGCCTGGTCGGCTCCGTCGGCCTTGTTCCCGCTCGGGATATCTTTATCCGACAGATCCAGGGATATTTCTCACGATGGGTTTCGGCTTTGGTCCACTGCCTGGAAGCCGGCAATGTCCCCGCCTTCCAAGCCGAGGCTCTGGCGGAAGACGCTGTATCGGGTATCCAGGGAGCGATCGTCCTTGCGCGCGCAATGCGGGACGAGGCGGTTTTCGAGCGCATCGCCTCTCGCCATGAGACTGCCTTGCTCGGCGCCTTGCTGGACGCCTCGTGCGAAAGGCGAGACGAGGATCGAGCCAACTGCTGAAATCCATTCATCTCACGATCGAAATGGAGCGGCCGCAATGGCGCTGGCTGTCCCGCTTCGCCGCCGCTGTATCGAATCTCTTCGTCCGGCTATTTGTCGACCTGGCATGCGATTTCGTTGGTCGCGCAAAACCACCGCTGGAAAGATATCGTAGGAAAGCTCGGGGATCGAGTGGCGCCTCATCCAGTGCTCTGCCGACCCCTCGTTAAGGCGCTTGGCAGGCGGGATCAAGACAGCCCCGGATTCCAAATGGCTTGCGCGACGCGCAATAGATTTCCACCCAGAATATTGCGGATATCCTCCTGAGAATATCCGGCCTTGATCTGCAATTCGACCAGCGACTCGATCTGGGCGGGGGAGACGCATTTGAAGCCTCCATCGAGATCGTAGCCGAGCTCTGGGGGAAACATGTCCTTCATCTTGACGAGATAGTCGTCGAGCTCCGCAGTATCGAAGACATAGTCGAGACCAATCCCGACATGCTCGGCGCCCGCCTGCTGGACGACATGGTCGACATGCCGGAAATAATTCTCGGTGCTGGTGTCGTTGTTCCCCAGGAAGTTGCCGATGCCGTTGAGGCACACGACCCCGCTTGTCCGCGCGCATCCAAGGATCAGCTCGTCAGGGATGTTGCGTGGATGGTCGAAGAGGGCCCTGGGGTTGGAATGAGAGAAGATCACTGGCTTGCGACTATATTCTAGCACGTCCCTCGCTGTACGGTAGCCGGTATGGGAGCAGCAGGCGACCATGCCGACCCTGGCCATCTCGTCGAGTACCTCGCGTCCATATGCGGTCAGTCCCAGATCCTCATCGTCCTGGCACCCACCCCCGATGCGATTGCTGCCATTATAGGCCATCAGCATCCAGCGAACGCCAAGGTCGTAGTAGAGCGAGATGAGGCCGGGTTGGTCGGCGATGCCGTTGGCGCCTTCCATATCGAAGCCGATCGCGAGCCGGTTCGTCGCGCGCGCAAGACTGAGGTCGTCGATCGTCTCGATCAGCAGATAGCGGTCGTTATGCGCCCTGATCCATCGGCGGAAATGGGCAAGCATACGTACATGCTCCTCGATGCCCTGTTCGCCAAAGCCGATATTGAGCATCGCCACATCGACGCCGCTTGCGCGATAGAGTTCGAGCTTGGGCAGGAATGCCTCGTCGAAAGGGCGAAGCGGCATGCAGCCATGATTGTCCCAAACCAAATTCGAGGCGATCAAGTCTTTGGCGGTCATGCCTTCGTCGGTAGCCAACATGACGGGATATCACTCCATGGGTGCGTCAGTAGATACAGCAATGGCGCATGCGAGACGGGTCAGGCAACACGATTGAATATCCGGGCCATTGCGCCCAGGCGCTGCATCTTGCCGGCGGCGTCGGGATCCACGAAGGCGAGCGGATAGGGGATCGCAGCGCCGTCAAGAACCATGCGGAAGAGATGATCGCCGACCCGCTCCAGCTTGAAGACCGTGGCCTGGGCATTGTCGGTCTCGTAGAAATCCACTCTCGCGGCCATCCTGGCGTGGAGTTGCCCATCTACGCTGAAGATGTCGAAGCGGTAGATCTGGTTTTCGAAACTTCCCTCATAGGCTGATGCCTCGATGCTTCCTTCGATCGGAGCCAGCGCCTCGATCGGAGCGTCCCAGCTTGAAAGAATGGGCTCCACCAGCCCTGCGTCGAATATGCCGTTCCTTGAGCAGTTGGTCAGGAGGGCCATCACCTTGCCGCTCGCGGCATGTGCATAGAGGACCGATGAAACGCCGGGGCCACCACCGCCATGGAACAGCACGTCTCCTGGCAGAATCATCCAGCCCAGGCCCACATGCCATGAGGAGGGGGAGATGAACCGCGTCGTTTCGGTCGCCATCGCCGACGCGCTTGCCTTCGAGAGGATGCGCACGCCATTGATGCCGAGGCCGCCATTGACCAGCGCGCGGGCGAATGTGACGAGGTCCGCTGCGGTCATCATGATCGTCGCGCCAGCCGGGGCGAAGCTCAACGGCAGGAACGGCCGATTGCTCTGGACGAGCCTGCCTCCTTCATCGACCTGGTCGCCGACGCTGACGCGGAACCGGGGCAATTCGGTGATGTCTGCGAGGGAATGGCTAAGCCCGAGCGGCTCAAAGATGCGCGAACGCACCAAGCTGTACCAGCTCTCGCCCCGCAGTTTCTGCACCATATATCCTGCTATGACGGTGCCGATATTCGAATAGGCCGTCGCCTCGCCGGGGGCATGAATCTGCGACAGGCCGGGGCACTCATCAATTGCATCGACGATCCGTTGCTCATCGAATCCTCGGTAGGGTGGAACATCATAGTCGATGCCGTTGGTGTGGTTGATCAGCATCCGGCAGTTGATCCCGGCAAGGGCGGCAGGATCGGCCAGCTGCAGTTCGGGCAGGTGCCGGGACACGGGATCGTCGAGAGCGACCAGCCCGTCATCGACCAGTTGCATGAACAAGGCGGCGTTAAGCACTTTGGTGATCGAGCCGATGTGCATGAGCGTATCGAGTGTGACGGGGTCCTTTGTCACGCTGTTGCGAAGGCCTCCCACCGCCTCGTGCAGCGCCTTGCCGTCCCAATAGGCAAAGGATGCACCGGTGACATCGCCGCGTCCCGTTACCTCTGCGATGACCGCCGCATAGTCCATGCTCATTTCGGAAATTCCCTCGATATCCTTGCCGTCAATGTCCGCCGCTAACGCAGGAAGGGCAGCCGGGCAGTCGTGCGCCTTGGTGGAGGAGGCGCTTGAAATTGGCTTCCTCCTCCAGCGGTGGCGGCAAATCCTTGGTCAACAGGGGGAGTTCTGGAAGGTGGGTGAGGTCGACGACCCCGCCGTCTTTGATGACCAAGTGGATGCTGCGATAATGGTCGGCAGCCTCCAGCGGGTTCTTGTCGAGGACGACCATGTCGGCGATCTTGCCCGCCTCTAGCGTGCCGAGGTCGTGGTCGACCCTGTAGGCGCGGGCGATGTTGCGCGTTGCGGCATGAAGCATGTCCATCGCGGCCATGCCCTTTTCTTCCATCGCGCGTAGCCAGGCGAAATGCCCGGTCGCCAGCCTGCCGAGTGCCTCCTGCTCGGGCATGCCGTTCCAGGTCGCCTTCAGCCAGGGCTCCCGCAGGATCTCCGGAGCGAACACGCCACCGTCATTGGCCAGCAGGATCGGCGCACCCGAGCCGATGAGGTTGCGCGCGTTGATGTCCGAGGCTGCCCACATCGTCCATTCATGATCGGATACCGCGCCCTTGACATGCGCCAGCCCGGCCTCGGTCACCGGAAAGATCACCGCGCCACTTTGGGTGCGTGAGAAAAGGTCGAGGGTTTCGTCCGGGATCGGTACCGGACCGGTCATGTTGCAATGGGTGATAAGGTCGCACCCCGCCTCGATCGCCATGCGGAGGCTTTCGACCGTCGTGATATGAGCCTGTGCGGTTCGTCCTGCGGCATGGGCCGCTTCCACGATCGCGCGCTGCACGCGCTCGGAAAATTGCAGGAAGGCGCCGGCTGCCAGCGCGCCATGCTCGGATGCACCATATTTGACGAAATCGATGCCGCGCTCGATATAGTGCGCAACTTCCTCGCCAACCTGAGACGGGGTCATCCACATCAAGTGGCGGCCGCTATTCTCTACCCAGGTCGCATTGACGCGATCGACGAACCAGGAACTGGCAACCTCTGCGGCCTTGCCGAAAAAGTCGCCAGAAAACGGGCCGTCGAAGCCGATGATGTTGCCGGCGCAGCGGATGCGGCTGCCCACCGCCTCGCCACGGTCAATCCGGTCGCGAACCGCCATGAGCGCGCGGCGCGGTCCCCAAGTATCGAAGACCGTGGTCATGCCGGCCTTGAGCGCCACCTGGGCGGCTTCGGTGATCAGTTCCTCATAGCGTCCATCGAAGCGCAGCAACGTTTCGAGCGTCGTATTGACGAGGAGATGCACGTTGGCGTTCATCAGTCCGGGAATGACGAATTTTCCACTGAGGTCGAGCGTCTGGACATCGGCCGGGATGTC
Source organism: Sphingobium sp. (assembly GCF_035511395.1). Lineage (GTDB taxonomy): Bacteria > Pseudomonadota > Alphaproteobacteria > Sphingomonadales > Sphingomonadaceae > Sphingobium. The sequence goes on along the minus strand of NZ_DATKFP010000271.1, from coordinate 8,003 downwards.
CATCTCCTCTTGGCGGCCGATCGCGGCGATGCGATTGCGCTCGACGAGGATGGCGCTGCCGGTGACCGGCTTGTCCGCGACGCCGTCGATGATCTTAGCGCCGGTGATTAACAGGGTCATGTTACTACCTTCACAGAGTCGGGTGGATTGTGGTCGGTCCCCTTATAGCCTGAATGGGCGGGCGGTCCGGGAATTGACATCGTCATCCTCCATATGAGCGGCTGCGTTCCTCCCCCAAGGAGCACAGCCGCCGGCCGGGTCAGAATTTGGCCGCGGCCGACACGCCGAATGTGCGCGGCTGGATCACCGAGACACTGGTCATGCCAGCGCCCAGGTTTACGTCGGTGCTAAGGCCGCGCACGTCGCCGAGATTCTTGGCATAAAGGGTGAAGGTCCAGCGATCGTTGCTGACACCCGCACGCAGGTCGACCGTATCGTAGCTCGGCAGGTGGAAGCGGACCTGTCCTGCATTTGGGAATGCGCCCGCTCTCCAGCCGACATGGCGCCAGTCGATGCCGAGATCGCCATTCCAGTCACCCGACAAGGGCACTGTATAAGTGGCACCCGCTGCACCTCCCCATCGAGGCGTCAGCGGGAGGCGGTCGCCCGATATGCCAAGTGCGGAGCCCGTCGGAAGATCCTCGGTGAGGTGGGCATCGGTGTAGGCGATATTGCCGTAGATCTCGAGCCCGCGCGCGGGGCGCACGGTTCCCGATGCTTCGAAGCCGCGACTGACCGCCGAAGGGCCATTGTCGACATAAGAGCCGAGCGTGACGCGCTGGATCTGAATGTCGCGCCAGTCGATCCAGAAGCCGGAGAGTTCGAGGCTGAGCTTGCGGTCGAACAGGTCGCTCTTGAGCCCGAGCTCATAGTCGGTCACTTTGTCGGGACCATAGGTGGGCGGGGCGCCGGGATAGGTCGCATTCGGACCACCGGGGCGATAGCCGCTCGCGACCCGCGCGAAGATCATCGTGTCCTTGTCGATATGATAGCTCGAGCTGACGAGGAAGGTCAGCGCGTCGTCCTTCGAAGGGGTCTCGAAGACGGTGGTCCCGAACAGCAGCCCAGTATTCACGTTGCGTACGCGCTGCTTGTTCTTGCTGTAGCGCAGGCCGGCCGTGATGTCGAAGGCAGAGCTGAAATGATAGGTCGCATCGCCGAACAGGGCGACTTCCGCGAACTTGTAATGGCCCGCGACCGACCCGATGTCCGGAAGGCCTGTGATCGGCGCGCCGGTCTCGCGGTCGATGCTGAGAATCTGCGAAAAGGCCTTCTGCTTCTCATGGGTGTAGAAGGCGCCCAGCTGCCAGGACAGGCTGTCGCTCGTCGGCGAGGATAACCGCAGTTCCTGGGTATATTTGTCGACCGATACTGGCGCCGTATTCTTGAATCCGAGCGTGGGAATGCCGAAGGCCGGAGCCAGCTGAGGCGAGAGGAGCGGCGAATAATCGAGATTGAAGCGCATGGTCTGGTGATTGTAGGTGCTTGCCGACGTCAAGGTGGCAAAGCCCAGATCCCCTTCCACGAGCAGGCTGTAGGCGCCGATATTCTGGCGAACATTGGTCGTGTCGGGCGCGCGTGATTGCTTGAGCTCGCCATAGGAGGGCTGGAAAGTCATCGAGTCATAGTCGACGATTGGTGGGCTGCCGCTATAATGCTGGTAAAGGGCCGAGGCGCGGATTTTCCAATCATCGTTGAGCTGCCAGGCCAACGCTGCACGGCCACCATAATAGCGCGTCGCGTTGATGTCTTTCTCGCCGGTCTGCACATTGTCGATGAAACCCGGGTCGCGGCGATTATAGCCGCTGACCCGTAGCGCCACGGTCTCGCTGAGCGGGACATTGGCCGCAGCGCGCATCCCATAGCCTCTGCCACCACCATCCACCGTGGAGCCATCGACCTGGACACGGCCGAAGAATCGGGTCGGGTCTGGATCGGCCGTGACATATTTGAGCAGGCCCCCAAGCGAACCGGCTCCATAGAGCGTTCCCTGAGGCCCGCGCAGAACCTCTACCCGCGCAAGGTCCTGCGGATCGAGGTCCGGAACCGTATAGGCACCGTAGCCGGTCGAAGCGCCGAAAGGGGATTCGTCAATATAGACGCCGACAGTGGGATTGCCGCCGGCCCCTGTCGTAATGCCGCGAATGGATAGCTGGGTTGCCCCGCTGGCGCCGCCCGCCTGCGAGACGACGAGGCCCGGGATCCGCGCGACATAGTCGTCGAGTTTGGATGCGACCCGTTCCTGCAGGCTTTCACTGGTCAGCGCCGTGATCGCGGCGGGCACGTCCTTGAGCCTTTCAGTCCGCTTCTGGGCAGTCACGACGATTTCCTGCCCGAAATCCTGGCTATCAGCCGGAGCGGACGAAGCATCGGCCGCGACGGCCTGCGCAAGGGCTGGCACAGGCAAGAGCGCTGTGCTTGCGGCCAGAGCAATCCACAATCTGGTCATTTTCATTCTCCCCCTCGTATCGACGAGGAACAATCGCTGCACATGATATGAGTGGATCACATGCAAGTCCGTCCCCCCGATCAAGCCCTGCCGTGTATCTCGCCTCGTCTGAGGCATTGGAGTCTCACGGGGCATTTGAGCAGGACGAATGTGTGGGGCAAACGGGGTGTCGTGATAGAAGGATGTGGACAATTTGTGGAAGATTGATGTCAAATCTGTGTAACCGGGGCGGGGGCTGCTCAGTCGCCTCCAGCGGCGCCTGCATAGTATATACAGGCGCACGCCGCACAGACCGTGCGGTAGGTCTTGTTGCTGCCAGACCAGGAGGTTCGCTGCGCAATATTGGGTGGTAGTCTATGCTGCGGTGTCGTTTTACAAAGGGCGTATCGTCTCGCATTCTGGCGATGATTTTTGCTGATCGCAGATGTCTGTTTACCCCGGACTAGCGCTTCCTGCGTCGCGAAAATCGGATGTAACAGCTACTGTCAGCCCAATGAGGCAACCATTTCAGGGTCATTTTTTCGACCTGCCCTCATCGTCGCGGCGAGGCAAATGGCTGCGAGGAGGGCGAGCGGCGCACCTACCCCCGCCATGGCGTGGCCCAACATGGCTTCGCCGCCCAGCATTGCGCTCAGCGCGGCGACGGCCGGTGCGGACAGGCTGCTGCCGATCGCGCTCGATATGACATAGAGGCCGAAGGTCCGGCCGCGCAGTTCGTTGGGAACTCGAAAATTGATCGATATGACCGGCACGACGATGGCGACGGAATAGGAAAGCTGAAAGACCGTCATCGCGATGGCGAAGATGCCGACATCGGGTGCCATGGCCATGGTCGTCGCCGGTGCGCACAGCAATGCAGCGATGGCAGCCGGTATCATGACCGCGCGATAGCCGCCGTTGCGTTGTGCCCAGCCCACCAGTCGACCGGAGGCCGCTACGCCCACGATGCCCGACCCCAGCGTCACGGCAGCATACCAGCCGGCGAAATCGCCCGGTTGCTGCCCATAAATACGCATGAGGGCCGGGGCCGCCCACGTCGTGATGCAGGTCGACAGGCCGGTGAGAAGCCCGACCCCGGCCAGGAGGGGGATGAGGAAGTCACGATGTGCCCATAATGCGCGCCAGTTCCCCCCACCTGTGGAGCCCATCTCCATACGTCTTGGTTCACGCATGAACAGGATCAGGCCGATGATCGGCAGCGCCGCCACCGCTGCAAGCATGAAGACAGCGCGCCATGGCTCCAATCCAGCGAGCGCCTCGGGATCGGAGGTATGGATTTTGCCGAGGGCATCGAACCCCAGCCCGCCGATCAGGACCGCCGCGGCGCCACCCAATATGCTACCGAGCGGATAGGTCGCGGATGCCGACGCGCGGCTGTCGGGGGCGAAATAATCACCGAACAGCGACAGTGCGGCAGGAAGGAGTGCGGCCGTGGCAGTACCCATGATGACCTTCGCCAGTGCCAGCGTCCAAAAGCCACTCGCCCAAGCGGCAAGGACCAGTGATGCTCCCCATAGCAGCATCGCAAGGAAGACGAGCCGAACCCTGTTAGTCCGGTCGACGAGCAATCCCATAGGGACGCTGAACAGGCCATAAGCTGCCGAATAGCTGGTGGAACTCGCAATCCCGGCCTGCATGTCGGTAAGTCCCAGGTCATGCTTCATCGGTTCGAGCAGCAAGGCGACGATCCCCGCATCCATCGTCGCAAGCAGCGCGATCACGCCGAGGACATATTGGGCATAGCGGGCCTGTCGCAGAGGGGGGTAGTCGGCCTGCACGCCTGCGGGATAGGGTGAGTTTCGCCTGGTCATGATGCTGTCCCACTTTTCGAGGAGGGCCGGGAAAAGCACTCCGCAAACGCCATGAGGCGGATGTGACGGAATGAAAGCGTCATCGTCGGGAAGCGATGGAGATGCGCAGGCGCATGAGCGGCTAGATCCATCTCAGTCGACCTTGCCGAAGCGCACATGGCGCATGCGACCGAAGTCCAGCACGAAGCCGCTCCCATCCGGCTCGAATGCGATCACCGCCCCGATCGTGCCCGACAGCTGGTCCTGGAGCCGCCAGATGTTTGCAGCGATGGGCATCATCTTATAGGTCGCCCAGCCATGGCGGCCGTTGCTGCGAGCCTGTGCGCCACTGCCGTCTTCGGACAGTTCGAACGTCGTATCCATATCCTGTGAGCGATAGGTGCCGGCATATGTGCAAAGTGTCGCCTGCAGATCGGTGTCGATCTCGACGAGCCGATCCTCATTGCCGAAGTCGCCATGGACGATCGCATTGCCATCGAACCGGATCGATTGCTGGAGGAAGGACGCAGCAGACGGGAGTTGCAGCGAGCCAGTCGCGTCGGGCGTGACCGGCATCGGTGCGGCGCCATCGATCGACAGGAACTGTGTGTCGTCGCGCGCGCTCAACGCAATGATGCGGCCATCGCGTGGCGAGCGGAAGGTGCCGGTCCGTTTTTCCTGCACGCGTATGCCGGGCAGGGGCTCGAGCCCCTCGACACAGGCATCGATCACGCTGTGTGCCAGCACGATCGCGCTGACATCGCTCCTGTTGCAGCCGATCGCGATGTGCAGCCTTGCCTCTGGCACGGCGATCATTTGGAAATTGCCACCCATGACGGTGCCGGGGTGATGGATGATCTCGACGCCGCGATAGCGCTGGGTGAAGAGTCCCAGGCCATAATTGGTGGAATGGCCGTTCGCGAGCAATTGTGGCTCATGCATCAGACGCCAGGTCTGCGCGGAACCTATTGAAGGGGCATCCATGTGACCGAGCCATCGCAGCATGTCGTCGATGGTCGAGACGATGCCGCCCGCGCCGCTGATCTCCATGCCCATATAGGTGCGCGACCACTCGCCTTTTCCATTGCGGAAGTGGAGCGTCGCGCTGTCGGGCAGGAAATCCTGGTCCCAGCGGCGGAGCACCGTGTCATGCATCCCCACTGGCCTGAAAATGCGCTCGCGAAGCACATCCTCTAATCGTTGGCCCGTGATCGTCTCGATTGCCGCGCTCAGAAGGATATAGCCGCCGTTATTATAGCTCCACCGCGTGCCGGGATCGAAATCGACATCCTTGATGGTCCGATAATAGGCGATCATCTCCTCGTCGGTCACAGGGCGGCCGATGCCGTTGAACAGCATCGTCACCGAGAGAAGGTCGCGGATGCCGCTGACATGTCCCATGAGCTGGCGCATTGTCGCGCGCGCGTTCACCGGCCGGAGGCCAGGAACATGCTGGCCGACCTCGTCGTCGATGCCGGCATGCCCTTCCTCGCACAGCAGCATATAGGCCAATGCAGCGAAATGCTTTGAGGTGGACCCGATCCGAAGCCGCATTGCGGGCGTCAGAAGGGTCGGCAGCTCGATGTTTGCGCGGCCGAACCCTTTCCGGTAGAACGGCACGCCGTCGAGCGCGATGCCCGCGACCACTCCTGGAAGGTGGGACTGGTCGACCGAGGCGAAGATCGCGTCGAGCGTCTTCTCATCGCAATGCGTTGCTATTCTTTTTGCCACTGGCGGCTCTCCCCCAACATGTCGTGGTCGGCGTGAGAGATGCGCGGGACGCCAGTTCCACTGCGTCACTGAGCTTGGCTTCCACATCGAGCGTGGCGCGCGATCTTATATTTTCCACGCCAGTCCGATGTCGCATCGCTCGCCTTCGCCTTTTCCGAATGTGCGAGGCAAACGGGAATGGAGATAGAAGGATATGGACAAGTTCTGGAAGATGAGCGACGATCCTGCTAATCGGCTCGCGCTGGCGGGCCTCCACCCTAGCCAAGTGATCACAAGATGGTCGTGGATTATACGCGAAAGCTCGAAACCCCTGTCCTCGAACTGCGCCTGGGGTTCCTGCTCCTCCCGGATTTCACGCTGCTGGCGCTGACAGGGTTCGTAGAGGCGCTGCGGATTGCGGGGGATGAATTCGACCTTAGCCGCAATCTTTATTGCCGCTGGGATATCATGGCGCCCGACAGTCGCCAGATTCGATCGAGTTGTGGTCTGACTGTACTCCCCACGGCCAAGCTCCAGCCGCCCGATAATTACGACTATATCGTCGTGGTCGGGGGAAAGCTCCAGAGCCATGAGCGAACCGACCCGGCGATCGTCGATTATCTGCGCGATGCTGCGGAACGGACGGTTCCCTTGATAGGCGCCTGCACCGGCAGCTTCATGCTGGCGCGAACAGGTGCGTTGGAAGGGCGGCGTGCCTGCGTCCATCAATTCCATGTGGCCGAGTTTCAAGCTGAATTCCCCAACATCCTTATAGAATCCGACCGCCTGTTCACGATCGATGGTCCGCGGCTTACTTGTCCAGGCGGGGCCAGCGCCTTCGACCTCGCCATCCACCTGATCCAGCGGCATTGCGGGCGGGAACGGGCGCTCAAGACGGTTTCGCTGTTATTGTTCGACGAGGCGAGGGCGAGCAATCATCCCCAGGCGCGCACGGCACTGGATCTGAGTGCGCCGGTGAGGGATCCGTTCGTGCGAAGGGCGCTTCTGCTCATGCAGCAAAATTTGGGCAGCCCCGTAACCATCCAGAGCATTGCCGAGACACTCGGCACCAATATGCGGCGGCTTACACGAGCCTTCCATGCGCAACTCGACATGTCACCTGCCCATACCTACCGGCAGATCCGGCTCGAGCGCGCCCTTTGGCTGATCGGCCATACCGGCAAGAGCATGTCCGAGATCGCCTATGAGTGCGGCTTTGCCGACGCGTCCCACTTTTCGCGGATGTTCAAAGAGGTGTTCGATACATCGCCCAGCGATGTGCGAGCGCAGATGCGGGCAGAGACCACCGGCTCGCGCGCCGTCACGGGAAGATTCATGTCGGAACTTTCGCCAACCTGACCCCGAGAGGGAGCGATCTCCCAGAGATTGTCCCGCATATTCTAGATTTACCGTCGTCCATCCTTTTATTCCGCCGATCGAGTGGGTGAGGGATCTTGCTGCCTCTCCCATGACGGGTGGGGTGTAGGGGGTGCTGCGATATGCCGCCGATCCCTGCAGTCCCGCCCGCACTGCAATCCCAGTGAGGAGGAGAAATCATGTCTATCACCCGCATTGAAGCTGGCCCGCGCGCGAGCCAGGCCGTCATTCACAATGGAACCGTCTATCTCGCGGGCCAGGTGGGAACGCCTGGCGACGACGTAGCCACACAGACGAGGACCATCCTCCAGAATATCGAGCGGCTTCTGGAGGCTGCCGGTAGCAGCAAGAACCATATCCTCTCTGCCATGGTCTGGCTCGCCGATATGGCCGATTTCGAGGCGATGAACACGGTTTGGGATGCATGGGTGGCCCAGATCGATCCCCCCACGCGAGCAACCGGCGAGAGCCGCCTTGCAGCACCCGAATATCGGGTCGAGATCATGATCGTCGCAGCGACCGCCTGAGGCGATCGCTGCCATTCAGGGCGATCAGCGGTGGTCGCCCGGACCGGTCGGCGAGCGGCTGCCGGGTGGACTTATGCCGGCCATTCCCCTGTCACGAGACAGCGAAGTGCGACGATCCAACGTGTTCGCGCTGTAAGGACGCAAGACAGG
>NZ_DATKFP010000270.1:0-2336 GCF_035511395.1 Sphingobium sp. | reverse complement strand
GGCCATGGCAAAGGGGCAGGAAAAGAATTCCCCCGGGTCTCTGCGTCGGGACAAGCGGCAAGGTGCGAAGTGTGATGTGCCCGAGGGGCGATACTTTGATGCCGATTAGATTGTCTGACGCAGTGCGCCTTTTGTGCGCGCAAAATTAGGCGATCGACATCGCGGATCTCATCGCGGCCAGCGGTCAACGACCGCGCTGACAGCGCCGAACGCAGGATTGCGCCGCCTGACGGTCGCAAGCGCTGAAAACCATGCTAACCGAACCGTTTCCCATACTGCCGGCGGCGGGATCCGAGAGCTACGCCCCCAGGCAAACAGGACTGCAGCTCGGCTATAAATGCGGTTAAGGCCGGTGACGAAGCAACCTCCCGAAGCAGCCGATTTCAAGCGCGCCGCTCGGTTGATCCGCATGCCGCTAGCTGGCCGCCTTCACGGCATCACCTCCGAGCCCTGGCCATGTGAGGACGTCCGCTCAACCTGGCCTACCCTTGGCCGGGGGGCGTCCCTTGCGCGGCGCTGGAGACGTCGGCCCACTTCTCCCATGTTTCGATCCGCCCTTGGTAAACCTTCTTCATCATCGGCAGCAGCCAGTTGCCGAGCATGAGCCGGTTCGGCGGCTCATGCGAGTCGACGAGCGTCATGATGGCATCGACTGTGGCCAGCGGATCGCCGGTCATCGCAGGATTGAAGGAAGCGCGGGCCGTTTTCCGGAGATCGTCATACTCGGACATCTGTGGGGCCATCTTGGTGGAGCTGCCAAACCCGGTCGCGAAGCTGCCGGGCTCGATCGCGGTGACCTTGATACCGAAGCTCGCCACTTCACCGGCAAGCGCTTCCGTCAACGCCTCGATCGCGAACTTCGTGGCAAGATAAATACCACCGGTCGGGAAGCTCGCGATCCCGCCGATGCTCGACATGGTGAGAATATGGCCGCTGCGCTGCGCCCGGAGGATCGGCAACGCCGCTTGGATGACCGAGAGGGTGCCGAAAAGATTCGTTTCGATGTTCGCCCGCGCTTCATCGATGACGATCTCCTCGACCGTGCTCATATAGCCATAGCCGGCATTACACAGGATCACGTCGAGCCCGCCGAAATGTTCATGCCCCTTCCGGATCGCGTCGAAGACCGCCGCGCGATCGGTGACGTCCAAGCCGAGGGCGAGGATGTTGTCGCCATATTGTTCAGCCAGTTCCTCCAGCGCGCGTGTATCGCGGGCAGTCGCGATTACACGGTCGCCCCTTTCCAGGGCTGCTTCCGTCCAGATGCGGCCGAACCCACGCGAGGCCCCCGTGACGAACCAGATTTTTGCTTGAGGCATAGCAAGTCCACCTATAATATTGCATCTAGTGCAGATATTTAAATGCACTCAGTGCGCATTTCAAGTGCTGGAGCCAAGGATTCATGGACGAGGCGGGAGGGAAGCCGCCCGGCAAGCGGGAACGCAACCGGCAAGAAACGCACGAGCGGATCGTCACCGTCGGTTTGAAGCTGTTTGTCGAAAAGGGATTTGAAGAGACTACGCTCGACGAGATTGCGCAGACCGCCGGGATCGCGCGGCGAACCTTGTTCTCCTATTTCGAGTCCAAGGATGACATCCTGTCCTCCTCCTATGGGAGCGGATTCTCGCAGGCGCTCGGCCCAGCTATACGCGAAGAGTCTCCTGACCAGGCTCCCATCGCTGCAGCACGATCCTGCCTCATGAAGTTGGCGTCACGATACGAGACACCGGACTCCTTGGCCGTCGACAAACTTCTGCGCTCTTCGCCTGCGCTGCGTGCGCGCAAGAGCGGAAGTTTCGATGCCATGGCCTGCTCGATGCTTGAGGCCATGGAGAATGTCTGGCCCGCTCCGGATCGACGTGACGAGCTTCGCCTGACCGCGACGGTGGCAATCGGGGTGCTGAAGCTGGCACTCGAGGATTGGCGAAAGAGTGAGGCTGAACGCCCGCTTTCGGAATTTATCGACCGCGCCTTTCGCCTGCTTAAGGCTAGCTTGAGACTAGACTGACGCGAGAACCGCATCGACCGAGTAGCGGTGGACTGCTCCCTCGGTTGCTTCCCCCCTAGTGACAGCAATCCACCTCAAGGTCTCCATTTATCGAAGAAATATAGCACCGCTATAGACTCCCCTCTATAGCGGTGCTATATTCCAGATATGGATACGAAGACGGCACTGTTGGCGGCGGCCTTGACGTTGATCGAGGAGGAGGGCGAGGCGCACTTCTCGACGCGGGCGGTCTGCGACATCGCGAAGGTGACGGCGCCCACGCTCTATCATCATTTCCACAGCGCCGACGGTCTGCTGAGCGCGGCGATCGCCGAAGCGTTCGAGCAGT
>NZ_DATKFP010000269.1:0-6764 GCF_035511395.1 Sphingobium sp. | reverse complement strand
CCACCAGCCGACTTCGACGCTGCCTATGCTGTTCTTGGCGCGCAGCGTAACGCCAAGATCATCGGTATCTTTACGCGTCTCTGGAAGCGCGACGGCAAACCGCGCTACCTGTCCTACCTGCCGCGCATGTGGGATTTGCTGGAACGTGATCTCGCCCATCCCGCACTCGCCCCCGTGGCCCAATGGTTCGCAGCCAACATTCCCACCGACAAGCGCCATCATGCGCTCCAGGAGTTCGCCCCCGAATGATCGACACGGCGATGCTTATGGCCGCCGGCCTTGGCAAGCGAATGCGTCCGCTCACCGCCACCCGGCCTAAGCCGCTGGTCAAGGTCGCGGGCAAGGCATTGATGGACCATGTGCTGGACCGGTTGGAAGCGGGCGGCATCCGCAAGGTCGTGGTCAATGTCCATTATCTCGCCGACACCGTCGAAGCGCATCTGCGCGCCCGCAAGGGAGAGATGGCGTTCGCCATTTCCGACGAACGCGCCAAACTGCTGGAGACGGGCGGCGGCCTCATTCAGGCGAAGCCGCTGCTCGGCGACAATCCGATCATCTGCGCCAATAGCGACAATCTGTGGATCGACGGTCCGCAGGAAACGATGGGCATGATGCGGCGGCTGTGGGATCCCGAGCGCATGGATGCGCTGCTGCTGCTGGTGCCCCTGGCGCGCGCCTATTGCCACAAGGGGCCGGGCGACTTTCATATGGACGCCAATGGCCGCCTGACCCGGCGCAAGTCGGCGCATGTCGCGCCCTTCGTCTATACCGGGGTCCAGATCATATCGCCGGCGGTGCTACGCGATCCGCCGTCGGATGTCTTCTCCACGAATATCTTCTGGAACCGCGCGATAGAGGCCGGGCGTCTCTACGGCGTTTCCCATCAGGGGCTGTGGTTCGACGTCGGCACGCCGCAGGCGATTCCCGTGGTGGAGTCGATCCTGACCCATGGGTGATCGGACGCGTCCGGCACTCTACACCATTCCAGCGCATCGCGCCTTTGCCGATGCACTGGTGACAGGCATGTTAGCGCGCCATGGCGAGGATATACGCGCCCTGGCGCAGGGTATGGTCCTGTTGCCCAGCAACCGCGCAGTCAGGGCAGTCCGCGACGCTTTCGTTCGCCAGTCCAAAGGCGGCCTGCTTCTGCCCCGGCTGGTGACCATCGGCGACCCCGACCTGGGCGAGCAGGTCGGCAGCGCGCTCGATCCCCTCGGCGAAGGCGAACCGCTGCCACCCGCCATCGCGCCGGTGCGACGGCAGATGATCCTGGCGCGCATGGTGCAGGATGTGAAGCCCGGCACGGACGCAGCGCTGGCCTTGCAACTGGGTCAGGCGCTGGGCAGTGTGCTGGACCAGATGCAGGTGGAGCAGGTTCCGCTCCATGCGCTCCGCGACCTCAACCTGTCGGCGGAGCTATCCAGCCATTGGCAGGCGTCGCTGGCGCTGTTCGAAATCCTCCTGTCGCGTTGGCCGGCCGAAATGGCTCGCCTTGGCTGCATCGATCTGGCCGACCGCCGCAACCGTCTGTTTGATCGCCTTGCTGCGCGCTGGGCTGAAGCTCCGCCTTCCGGTTTCGTCGTCGCGGCCGGTATTTCGACCACTGCGCCGGCCGTCGCTCGGCTTTTGCGGCGGATCGCCGAGATGCCCGATGGCATGGTCATCTTCGCCGGGCTGGATCAAAATATGGACGAGGATGGCTGGAACGCCATCGGCCCGTTCGATCCGGACCCTATCACTGGTCGCGCGCCCGCACCGCATGAAACTCACCCCCAATATGCGCTCAAGCATCTGCTCGATCGTATGAGCGCCACGCGAGAGGATGTCGCCCAATGGCGCTGGGGGAGCGAGCATGACGCGCGCGCCGTGCGGGGGCGCAACATCTCCAACGCGATGCTGCCGCCGCGCCTGACAAGCCGCTGGCGTGACCTGAAGACCGCTGACCGGTCGCTCGGCGGCGTGGAAGCGCTGGAAGTCGCCACCCCCGGCGAGGAGGCGCAGGCCATAGCCATTGCCCTGCGCGAGGCGCTGGAAACGCCCGAGCGGACGGCCGCGCTCGTCACGCCCGACCGGCAACTCGCGACGCGCGTATCGGCGCATCTGCGCCGCTGGGGCATAGAGGCGGACGATTCCGCCGGCCTGCCGCTATCACGCCTGCCGCCCGGCACGCTCCTGATCGCCATGGCGGAGGCGGTGGCCGAACGCTTCTCTCCCGTATCGCTGCTGACTCTGATCAAGCATCCGCTAGTCATGCGCGGCGAAGGCCGCCTTGCCTGGCTCGACGGCGTGCGCGGACTGGATCTGTTGCTGCGCGGCCCGCGCCCGCAAGCGGGACTGATGGGCATCGACCTTCTCCTCGCACCGCGCGGCGACGATGATCGGGAAAGGCGGCTGCGTGACGAGGTTCGTGCCTGGTGGCCCACCGCACGCGCGCTGCTCGAACCGCTGGAGAATGGCGCCCGCATCGCGTCCGACCTAGCGGGGCAGTTGGGTATGATCCGGACGCAGGCCGGCGCGCTGTCGGGCGACATGGTCTGGTCGGGTCATCAGGGTCATGCCGCCGCCGATATCTTCGCCGAAATGGAAGCCTTCGCTTCGGAAGGGCCGCGGCAGGCGGATGTCCGCGCGCTACCACTGCTGCTGGATCATATGCTTGCCGGCGTAGCGGTCCGCCCACCGCAGGGCGGCCACCCCCGTGTCGCGATCATGGGGTTGATCGAGGCACGGCTCGCCCAAGCCGACCTCATGATCCTGGGCGGCCTGAATGAGGGCACATGGCCGGGGCTGCCCGCTCCCGATCCCTGGCTCGCGCCGCGCGTGCGCCGCGAACTCGGTCTGCCGGGGCTGGAGAGCCGTATCGGACTTGCCGCGCATGATTTTGCAAGCGCGCTTGGCGCTCCAAATGTTCTCATCACCCGCGCCCGGCGCGGCAGCAGCGGGCCGGCCGTCGCATCCCGCTTCTGGTTGCGCCTGAAGGCGATGGCTGGACCGCAGTGGAGGACGGCAGACCGCTATGCCCTTTTGGCGCAGGTGATCGACCGACCGCATACCCATATCCCGGAGCGTCGACCTTCGCCGGTGCCACCTGCGGCAGTGCGCCCCAGGCTGATCCCCGTCACGGACGTCGACCGGCTGAAGGCCGACCCCTATGCCTTCTACGCCCGGCGCATCCTGCGGCTCGCGCGGCTTGATCCCGTTGATGCCGATGCCGGCCCGGCGTGGCGCGGGACCGCCGTGCATGAAATTCTCCAGCAATGGGCCGAGGAAAAGCGGTTCGATCCCGCCGATCTTGAAGCCCGCGCAAGGGCCATGTTCGAGCGGCCCGAAGTGCATCCGCTGCTTCGCGCCCTGTGGCAACCACGCCTGATCGAGGCGATCCGCTGGATCGCCGCCGAAGTGGCGAAGGACAAGACCGAAGGTCGCACCATCATGGCGGTCGAGCAGGAGGGGCGAGCCGAGGTTGCCGGCGTGACCCTGATGGGCAAGGCCGACCGCATCGACCGCTTGACCAATGGCCAGATCGGGATAATCGACTACAAGACCGGCAAGCCGCCAAGCGCGCGGCAGGTCAAGGCAGGCTTTGCCCTGCAACTTGGGCTGCTCGGCGTCATTGCCGAACTGGGCGGTTTCGAAGGATTGGGCCTGACGCCCAAGGCTGGTGATTTCGAATATTGGTCCCTCGCCAAAAAGGGCGATCAATTCGGCTATCGGGAGAGACCGGTCGATCCGCTGGGCAAGCGCGACAAGATCGTCACCGACGCCTTTACCGCTCATGCCCATGAACAGTTCGAGGCTGTCGCGAACGACTATCTGCTCGGGTCCGCACCTTTCCGTGCGGAGATCAACCCGGAAGTAGCCAATTATGGCGATTATGACCAGCTGATGCGGTTGGAGGAATGGTATGGCCGCGACGATGGCTGACAAGCCGCGCCCCTTGCAAAACCTGCTCGACGATCAGGCGCGCGCCGCTGCGCCTGCCGCGCATGTGTGGCTGTCAGCCTCGGCCGGCACGGGCAAGACCCATGTGCTCACCGCGCGCGTTTTCCGCCTGCTGCTCCAGGGCGTGCGGCCGGAAAATATCCTGTGCCTCACCTTCACCAAGGCGGGTGCGGCCGAAATGGCTGACCGCATTCATGACCGGCTTGCGGGCTGGGTCCAACTCGATGGCCCGGCGCTCGCCGCCGATCTCATGGCGCTGGGTGAGGATATCGGCCCGCAGATGCAGGACAAGGCGCGTCGCCTGTTCGCGGAAGTGCTGGAGTCGACCGGCGGTGGGCTGCGCATTCAGACGATCCATGGTTTCTGCCAGCAATTGCTCGCCGCCTTTCCGTTGGAGGCGGATCTCGCCCCTGGATTCCGCCCGCTCGACCAGCGCGAGCAGGCCAGCCTCGCGCGCGAAACACTGGCCGACCTGGTCCTGCGGGCGCAGAAGCAGGGCGACGAACGACTGATCGGCGCACTACAGGCCCTCAGCCTGCGATTGGGCGAGAGCGGCGCCGAACGCTTCCTTCTGCGTTGCGCCGGATCGGGCGATGCGCTGGATGCGCTGCCCGTTGCGGTTCTGCCATGGTTGACGACAGAATTTGATTTGCCGGAAGGCGATATCGATCAATGGCTTGCAGACCAATGTTCGGACGATCTGTTCGACATGCGGACGCTGGACGGGATTGTCCGCGCCAATGTCAGTTGGGGCAAAGGGCGGGGGCTGGAACGGTGCGACCGGATCGCCGCCTGGCGGGCTCTCGGTCCGGCCGGCCGCGCGGCGACGCTGGACGATCTGCACCGTGCCTGGGCAAAAACGGATGGCGACCTGATCGATGCCAAGGGCTGGGTGCCGCCGATCGACAGCTATCTGGAGATGGCGTCGCGCCTTTACGATCGCTGCCGCGATCTGATCGCCGTCAAGCTGCGCGCCGACTATGCCGCGCTGCTCGCGCAGGCGCTCCATGCCGGGCGCGCCTATGCCCGCGACTATGCGCAGGCCAAGGCGTTGGCGGGTGCGGTGGACTTTGACGACCTTATCGCCCGGACGGCGCGCCTGCTGGAGCAGGAGGGTATCGCCGAATGGATCCGTTACAAGCTCGATCAGCGCATCGATCATATATTGGTGGACGAGGCGCAGGACACCAACGCTGCCCAATGGCGCATCGTCCGTACCTTGGCGGAGGAATTTTTCACTGCCGAGCGGGAAGAGGGGCAAAAGGTTCGCACCATCTTCACCGTGGGCGACTTCAAACAGGCGATCTTCGGTTTTCAGGGCACCAGCCCGGAAAACTTCAGGGCTGCGCAACTATTGTTCCAGCGCGACGCCGACCGCTCCGGCCATGATTTCTTCAACCTGTCGCTGGACCAGAGTTTTCGATCGACACCTGCCGTTCTTGACGTGGTCGACCGCACCATTGCGACCTTGCGCGCTGAGCGGCTGGGGCTGGAACCGGGCGATGTACAGCATATCAGCGCGAACCGCCATCCGGGCGAGGTTCAGCTCTGGAAGCCCGTCATCGCCAACCTCAACGAGGATACCGATGGCGAGGAGGATTGGGCGGCCGATCAGGATCGCGCCTTCGCCACGCGCATAGCCCGCCAGATCCGCGAATGGATCGATAGCGGGCTGATGCTCGAAAGCCGGGGGCGTCCGGTTCGGGCGGGCGACATCATGATCCTTGTTCGCCGCCGCAGCGAACTGGCGCGGCTGATCGTCGCACGACTTTACGAGGAGAAGGTGGCGGTCGCCGGTATCGACCGACTGCGCCTCAACGCGCCGCTCGCCGTGCGCGACCTGCTGGCCGCGCTCCGGTTCGCGGTCCAGCCGGAAGATGAGTTGAACCTCGCCTCGCTGCTGGTGTCGCCGCTCATCGGCTGGAGCCAGGACGAATTGATGCAGCGGCTTATCGGTCGCAAGACCGGGCTGTGGCGGCATCTGAACCAGACGCTGTCCGATGCCGACCTCTCGCCGCTGCGCGGGCTGCTTTCCGCCGCCGATTTCACCACGCCCTATCGTTATCTGGAGGCCATCTTGTCCGGGCCGATCGACGGCCGTCGGCGGCTGGTCGAGCGGTTGGGCATAGAGGCGGCCGATCCGATCGAGGAATTGCTGAACGCGGCATTGGCCTTCGAAAGCGACGATCATCCCTCTCTCCAACGCTTCATCGACTGGTTCGATCGGGGCGAGGTGGAGATCGTCCGCGATGCCGCAGCACAGGGCGACATGCTGCGCCTGCTGACAGTCCATGGTGCGAAGGGATTGCAAGCGCCGATCGTCATCCTGGCCGATGCCTGTGCCGATCCGGATGCGGGGCAGCGCGGCGATTCGCTGGAATGGAACGGCCTGCCGATCCTAGCCCCGCGCAAGGTCGAGCGACAGGGGCCGATCGGCGATGTCGCGAACGAAGCCGCCGAAGAGGAACGCCGAGAACATTGGCGTCTTCTCTATGTCGCGCTGACTCGCGCAGAGGAAAAGCTGGTCGTTGCCGGATCGCTGGGGCCGCGTGCCAAGGGCGAGGTGAAGCCGGAAAGCTGGTTCGCGGCGGTAGAGGGTGCCATGGTTTCGCTCGGTGCGGAGTGGGAAGCCGATCCGATCTGGGGCGCAGCCCGCCGTTGGCGCGGGAATGAGCAATTGCAACCCCGGAAAGCCGACAGGGAAACCGCCGAGGAGCATCCGGCCATCACCGAACCGGCGTGGCTGCGCACGCCGGCCCCGGTAGAGGCGCGCCCACCACGCCCGCTTGCGCCATCTGCGCCGGTCGAGGACGATGTACCCTATC
>NZ_DATKFP010000268.1:0-8691 GCF_035511395.1 Sphingobium sp. | reverse complement strand
GCAAATCTGGTTCGAGCAGGCGGACATCCAGACCCGCGTCGTCTTCACCGGCAACATATTGCGGCAACCCGCCATGGCACAAATCCGCACCCATGTCGGTGATGAGGGCTATCCCGTCGCCGATGCGGTGACGCGCGGCGGCATCCTGCTCGCCTGCCACCATGGGCTGAGCGACGCGCAGATCGACCATATTCACGACCGTTTCCGCGAATTCGCGGACCATCACGCGGCGCCGACTTGGCACGCAGCCTGACACACCACTGAAAGAGAGGGAATTTCATGGAACGTCTTCAGCATTGCCGCGCCTGCCTGGCGCCGAACCCCTACCTGTTCCTGCCCATGGGCCAGCATCCGCCGGCCAACATGTTCGTGCGGCCGGAGGAACATGGCGAGAGCCAGCCGGCTTTCGCGCTGAACACCGAAGTCTGCCTGAATTGCGGACTGATCGAGATTGCCGACCAGGTCCCGGCCGATTTCTTCCGCCATTATCTGTACGTCCCGTCGAGCGCGACGACGATGCACCACCATTTCGACAAGCTGGCGGACGTGCTCGGCGAGGCAGCGAATGGTGGACTGGTGGTCGATATCGGCTGTAATGACGGGCTGCTGCTGACGGCGTGCAAGGCGCGCGGCCAGCGCACGCTGGGCATCGATCCCGCCGCCAATCTGGCGGACATTGCCGAGGAACGGGGCGTACAGGTGCATGTCGCCTATTTCGATCCCGACACGGCGCTGGAAGTGCGCGACGCCCATGGTCCGGCGCAGGTTATCGTCACCACCAACACATTCAACCATATCGGCGACCTGCATCGCTTCATGGAAGGCGTGACCCGGCTGCTGGCTGATGACGGCCATTTCGTCGTGGAAGTGCCCTGGGCCAAGGATCTGCTGGAGCATAACGAATTCGACACCGTCTATCAGGAACATGTGTCGGAATTCAGCCTGCTGTCGTTGCAGAAGCTGGGCGCCTTCTTCGACCTCGAACTGGTCGATGTGCATCGCCTGCCCATCCATGGCGGATCGATGCGTGTCTTCTTCCGTCCGAATGGCCTCGCCACGCCGAGTGAGGAAGTCCACACCATGCTGCGCGAGGAGCGCGAGGCGGGCATGTTGGAGGCCGAAACCTACCGGCATTTTGCCGACCGGATCGAGGCTATCCGCATCCAGTTGCTCGACATGCTCAGCGAACTCAAGGCCGACGGCAAGAAAATCGCGGGCTATGGTGCTCCGGCCAAGGGCAACACGCTACTTAACTATTTCGGCATCGGCCCGAACGAACTGGACTTCCTGGTCGACCGCAACCCGCTGAAGCAGGGCCTCTATTCGCCGGGCATGAAGATCCCGGTGAAGTCGCCCGACGCGATCGAGGTGGAAAGCCCGGATATCCTGATGGTGCTGGCTTGGAACTTCTTCGATGAGATTCGCGAGCAACAGGCCGATTTCGTGGCGCGGGGTGGCCAGTTCCTCGTCCCCCTGCCGCGACCGATGCTCGTCAGCTGATCGCCGGGAGGCGTCCATGCCAGAAAATGTGCTCGTAACCGGAGGCGGAGGCTTTATCGGCTCCTACCTTGCCGCCGAGCATATTGCCGCGGGTGACGAGGTGCATATCCTCGTTCGCCCGCGGCATCAGTTGCGTCCCGACAGGCTCGTGAACGGTGCCATTGTCCATCGCGTCGAACTGTCCGACACGATTGCAGTCGAACAGTGTCTGGGGGAGGTTCGGCCGACCATCCTCTACCATCTGGGTACGAGTACGGGCCGAACCCATCAGACACCCTCGCCGTGTGACTGGCCGGCATTGACGATGGACATATTGAACCTGCTGACCTTGCTGTCCGCTGCATCGCGGGTTGATAGCTTGCGCACCCTCGTTCGCACCGGCTCTCTCGCCGAATATGGCGATGATCCGCGGCAACAGCATGAAGACGCGCGCGAGCAACCCCATAATCCCTATACTTTGGCGCTGACGGCAGGCGCGCATTATGCCGCCGCTCTCCAGCCCCAGTTGCATTTCCGCGTGCTGACGGCCCGCCTGGGTCTGACCTATGGTGTCGGCCAGTCGGAGGAGTTTTTGTTGCCGTGGCTGATAAGGCGCTGTCTGGACGGCGAAGCCAGCGAGTTGCGATCGCCTGAAAGCCTGCGCGACATGTTGGCGGTGAAGGATTGCGTCGACGGCCTGCGGACGGTGGCCACCAGCGCACTTCCAGGCGGCACGATCGTCAATCTCTGCACAGGCCGGCTGCTCAGCGTCCGTGCCATGGCCGAAACCGTCCTGGCCGCGACATCGGCCGCACCGACGTTGGTTCATTACCCCACAGGATCGAGCACGCCGGCCAAGATCAACATTGTGGGCGGCGATCCCGCTCGCGCGGCGCAACTGCTCGGCTGGACCGCGACGACAATCTTCGAGGAGGGCATAAGATGCATGGTCGAACATATGCGGGCGCAGGTCGCGGCATGACCGATCCCACGCTCGTCTCCGTAGTCGTCCCTGCCTATAATGAGGAGGCGACGGTCGAACGCGCCTATCGCGAAATCACGGCCGTGTTCGACACGCTGCCGGGCCATGCGCTCGAACTCATCTTCACCGACAATCATTCGACCGATGCGACCTTCGCGAAGCTCAAGGCCATTGCCACGGTCGATCCGCGTGTGCGGGTGGTCCGCTTTTCGCGCAATAACGGCTATCAGCGTTCGCTGCTGGTCGCCTATCAGCGAGCGCGAGGGGATTGCGCGATCCAGATCGACTGCGACCTTCAGGATCCGCCGCGCCTCATCCCGCAAATGCTGGATATGTGGCGGCAGGGACATCAGGTCGTCTATGGCGTCCGCCGCAAATTGCCCGACGGCCCGGTCGTTGCCGGGCTGAGGCGTGGTTTCTATGCTGGCCTTAATGCGTTGAGCGAGGATGAACTGCCGGTCAATGCGGGCGAGTTTCGTCTGGTCGACGCCTGCGTGCTGGCGGAATTGCGCAAGGTCAATGACGCGACGCCCTATCTGCGCGGCCTGATCAGCGCCATGGGATTCTCGCAGGTGGGGTTCGCCTATGACCGGGAAGCGCGGCAAGCGGGGGAAAGCAAATTCCCGCTCAGCAAGATGGTCAGCCTGGCGCTGGACGGCCTGCTCAACCATTCGCTCGTTCCGCTGCGCGTGGCGTCGATGACGGGCCTGGCGGTCGGGATGGGCACCTTCGTGCTGACGCTTGGATATCTGGCCGGGCGCCTGATATTCGGCCAGCTCTGGCCCGCAGGCTTTGCAACCACGACAATGCTGATCCTGCTGGGCATTACGCTCAACGCTATCTTTCTTGGCATTATCGGCGAATATCTTGGGCGTATCTTCCTTCAGGTGAAGGGATCGACCGCGCCGATCGTGGAAGCGGAACTCAACTGCGCGGCGCCTGCCCCGACGATCGAAAATGGCGCCTTTCCGCCGGACCGCCGCCGCGACCGGCGGATGCAGGCCTGATCATCTGGGCAGGTAGAGGCGAACGGCTTCGCCATTCTCCGTTTTCTTCAGCGACATCGGGATGGCGCGATAGCCCTGCGCCCGTGCGAAGCGGTCGAGCGCCTCGTCCGATTGCCCTTCGACGCCGGTCATGATCGCCGCTGGTGGCTGGTTGGTCAGCAGGGCAGGGATGGTGTCTGCCGTCACGAAATAGGTGAAATAGCGGCGTTGGTCTTCGCGGACCCAGGGGGCGGCGCGGTAGACGAACGGCCCGAGCGCGAAATGCGGATAAATGGACAGGCCTCCCTCCAGCGCATGGAGCGGCGACAGGGTCGCCACCGGTCGGCCCGCAGACCGGCTTTCGCGCACGACTGCTGCGATAGCGGCGCCATCGCGCGCGACCCGTAGTCCGGTCCATCCGGCTGGTTTCG
Organism: Sphingobium sp.; assembly: GCF_035511395.1. Taxonomy (GTDB): domain Bacteria; phylum Pseudomonadota; class Alphaproteobacteria; order Sphingomonadales; family Sphingomonadaceae; genus Sphingobium. The sequence goes on along the minus strand of NZ_DATKFP010000268.1, from coordinate 4,813 downwards.
CCAGCCCAGCCAGCGATGGCAGCAGCAACGGCGCGCCCGTCACCGCCGTCAACAGCAGGACGGCGGCGATCAACGGCTGTGCGAGCTTGCGTCCTTCCTGGTCGAAAGTGCCGAACAACAGTCCGACCAGCACGGCAAGGAAAGGCAGGGCAGGCGTAAAATATTGCGGGAAGGAGGGTGTCGGCACAAAGGCGAGCATGGCGCCAAGTGCGGCGATCGCCGCTACAAGCATCACCGGCCAGCGCAGGAACGCGGTCCGGCGCGTAATCGCGATCGCCCCGAAGGCCAGCAAGGTGACGATCATCAGCATCGTCACGCCGGACAGCCATAGCCGGTGCGCCAGTAACAGCTTTTCGGCCATGCCGATCACCTTGGGATCGGCCGGATCCGCATGCGCGGCCCAATAGCCCAGCTGAGGCCCGCGCTGGAAATCGACGACATGGACGACGAAGCCCTTGAAGTCGCTCAGCGCGTAGAGGATGGTCGGCAGACCCCCGACCACGCCGCCTACCAGCATGGGCAGGGCGATCCGCCGCAGCCGCTCCGGCAAGGGCATGGAGGGCGGCGCCAGCAAGGCGGCCAGTCCGACAGGCATGATGAGCAGGGCGTAATTGGCCTTGAAGCCAGCCGCGACAGCAAGCAGGAAACCGCTCGCCAGCGCCAGCATCGATGATGGCTGTTCCGCATCGGCGGCGCGCAGGAACAGGTAGAGGCCGAACAGCGCGAAGGGGACGGGCGGGAAATTATTGGTCGCCGCCATGCCGCTCGCATTCAAAAACATCGGATTGAGTACGAGAAAGCCGACCATCAATCCGCCGATCAGCCAACTGCGGGCATAGTCGCGCGCGATTAGCATCAGGGCTGCGATCGTGGCGATCCATGACGCGAAGACGATCAGGCGGCCGATCATCAGATAATGGCCGTCGCCCAGCAATTTGAACGCGCCCGAAAAAAGCAGCGCGATATTGGGCAGATGGCTGAAGCCCAGATCGGGATAGAGCGAATAGCGATCGAGCAACACGCCAGCGGACACATAGAATTGCTCGTCATGCTGGAGCGGGTAGGTCATGATCCGCCCGAACAGGGCCAGCAGGCAAAGGGCGAGCGCGGCGATAGCGCCATGCATCGCATAGCGGCCAAGATGCTTCTTTTCGCTTTCCCCGCGCAGTTCGATCCGTGAGCGAATATCGATTGCCGTCATGCCTGCCCTCCCGCCAGTCGCCAATCTGAATAACCCAGATGGGCAGGGCCGCGGCTGTGGGCAGGAGAGGTACCTCCATGGCCCTCACCCGCGTCGCGCGCAGCGATGCTAGACCCGATGCGGGCGGGGTCAGTCAGGCCGGCGCCGTCAGGGAGGCCTTTTCGCCGTGCATTGCGCCAGTTCCTTCTTTTCCGTCGCTGCGGATCGTATCAGCGCGCGCGATGAAGCGCGCTTCTTCGGCCTGCTCAAGACCGCGAACAATACGTTCAAGCGCACCGAGCCGTCGCGCCTGGTCGCGATCGATGCCGCGCTGATTACGGCGATGGGACGCTATGACCGCCCGATCCATGCTGCGCTGGATCTTGGCATCTCGTCCGGTGTCACCACGCTTGAGTTGTTGGAGACGCTGCGCGCCGCCGGATATGATACGCAGATGACTGGCACCGACCGCTCGGTGCGGGCGCGACTGGTGACGCTTCCTTTCGGTTGTCGCGCGCTGGTCGAACCCAATGGCCATGTGCTGCAATATGAAGTGATGGGACGCGCGGTGCGTCCTTGGGAAAGGCGGCTGGATCGCTGGACGGGCATGACCTTCGTCCGCAAGCTGGTCGAAGGTCAGTTGCGCAAGCCCGCCGTTGCTCAAGCCGCGGCCGGTCAAGGCACCGAGGTGGCGCTCATCAGCCCGCGGCTTCGCCAGAACCACGCCTTCCAGTGGCTGGAGGATGACATCACCCGGCGAAGCGCCGCCCTGATCGGTCGTTTCGATCTGGTGCGCGCGGCTAATTTGCTCAATCGCCACTATTTCGAGCCGGATGTGCTGCGCAGCGCGGTCGCCAACGCCATCGCCTATCTGAGCGGGCCGGGCGCCTGGTTGCTGGTGGTGCGCACCCATGGCGCGGCCGACCATCGCGGAACGCTGTTCCGGATGCGGGAAGATGGCACGCTGGCGATCATCGAACGCTATGGTTCGGGGTCGGAGGTTGAGGATCTCGTCATGGAGCTGGGCGGCGGCTGAACGTCGCGCCGTTGCAATTGAGGGCGTCGCGTTCGCGCCCTGTTTTCTTTGTTTCCCGCATTCTGAAGCCAGCTGTTCCAGCTGGCTTCAGAATGCTCAGTGCATCGTCTGGCCGGCGATCCGCATCTCGTGGGCGAAGTTCAGAAACTCCTCGAAATTCGCCCAGCCATTGCCGTCCTTGTCTTCCCAGGCGTCGTTGCGCTTCGGATCGAGGCCATGCTGGCGTTCCCACGCATCGGACATGCCGTCGCCATCATCATCCTCATAGGGTGCGCCTTCGCTTAGATAGGGTAGCACGCGATTGTCGCGGCCGATCGCGCCGGTGCGGGTCTTCACTTCCTCCACGACCCGGCTATCGACGGCATCGCGCGGGAACGTACCCGCGCCAGCCAGCACGCGACCATAGGCCTGGCGCGCGTCCATGACCTGCCCTTCTATGGGGCAGACCGGGGATTTCACCATCGCCTCCTGCGCGATCGGCGCGATCGTGATGCGGTCGCCGTCGATGACATTTCCCGTCTGGTAGATCTGCGCCTTGCCCGTCGAGCCGACCAGCGGGCGATCGATCGCATAGGAGCGTCCCGCCGTGCTTGGCCCCTGCTTGTAATAATTGCCCACGATATTCACGCGGGCGCCGCCATAGCTTTCCCAGACCTCGGTATATTGCGAGCTGGCGTTGTACATCACATTGTTGAGCACATCGACGCAGGAGCCGGGCGGCACATTGACGTCGGGGTTGCGATCGCCATTGTGCGCGCAGAGGTTGCGGATGAAGCTGATCCGTTGCGGCCCCCTGGGATCGCTGGATAGCAACGCGCATTTATCATGACGCGGAACGCCTTCGGCAAAGATCGACCAGGAAATGGTGATCGCGTCATTCTGCGCATAGCCGCCGACATTCTCGTCCAGCGCCCAGGAAGCGCTGACATGGTCGAGGATCACATTGTCGCTATTCTCGATGATGAAGGCGCTGTTGGAACCACGCTGCTCGCCGCGACGGTCGGTGCGCACGCGTATGTGGCGGACGACGACGTCATGCGTATTCTTGATGACGAGCGGCGTAAAGGCGGTCTTGCCGCCGCCATGAGTCAGCAATATGCCGTCGCCCGGCGCGGTTTCTCCGGCGATGGTCAGATAGGGATGCCGTATGATCGGGCGCTCTTTCATGTAGCGGATGACGCCGGCCACCCGAAAGACGCACACGCGCGGCCCTTCCGCGTCGATGCAGGCGCGTAGTGAACCATCGCCTTCATCTGCCAGGGTCGTGACGGGAATGATCTGTCCGTTGCGACCACCCTTTGCGAAGCGTCCATAGCCTTCCGCGCCGGGAAAGCTGGTGCGCTTGTCCGGCTCGATCGGCGTCAGTCGGCGGATGACGAAGGGCTTGGCAGGCTCTTCCCGGCAGGCGGCGGTCATGCTGCAAGACGCTATGGCGAATGTCAGGGCAAGAAGAGGAACGCCGGCCAACCCTGCAAGGCGGGACCGGGTGCCGGATTGGCTACGGACATTTATTGCCATGGTGGATTTTTCCATCCCGAGTCAGAATTTTGTGCGAACACCTGCCTGGAAACGCGCGCGTGAAAATTCCCGCAGGGGGTCGTCGGACGACCGGTTGGAATAATCGACGCCGGTGAAGAGCGAGAAGCGCCGGCTGAGCAGATATTCCACCTCAGCGCCGACCGTGATGGTGTTCAGCCTGTCGGAACCGACGCCGCGATAGCGCGTCTTGGTCCACCCTGCGCGGCCGTAGAGTAGCAGGTTGTGACGAACCTCTTGCTGGAGGTTCCAGGCGATGCGTGTGTCGGTACGGCCGGTAGAGCCGATCCGCGCTGTCGCGACGTCGCCGCGAAAGAATTGCGCGGTCATCATCGTGCGCGGTCGTGGCGCCCAGGTGATGTCGCCGTTGAAGCCCAGGCCGGAATAGGGCTTTATCTGTCGGTCGTCGGGGTCGAAGCGGAAGATGCCGGCCCCCAGCCGGCCGGTGAGCCGCCCGCTGATTTCCCGGCTGACGCCTGCCAGCAGGCCATAGGTCGACGCGTCGTGGTTGATGCCGCTCAGGTCGACGGCGGTGCGGAAGTTGCGACGATTGATATAGGCTTCGGTGAAAAGGGCGAGGGGCGCAGCCGGGCGGTATGTCACGCGTGCCGACCCCCGGAACATGGTGAAATCGCGATCGTCCTCGTTCGGGTCCAGATAGTTCGATTTCTGGACGCCGCCGGTCAGGTCGAGCCCGATGCGGCTGCCGCGAAAGCCGTAATTCACCTCGCCTGCGAATATGTCGATCTTGCGCGGGCGCAGCAGGATGCTGGCGCGCGCTTCGGGATCGGCGCGGCTTTCGATCGCGCGGTCGTAACGCACTTCGGCGGTCAGATTATGCGCCTTGCCGGGGTTCAGATTGGCCGACAGCGCCCCGCCGAAGCTGGTCGCATTTTCACGCGTCGTGTCGAAGAAGCGGCGTGCTTCGCCATAGATTTCGCCATGGATCTGCGTATTGGCGCCGCGCAGGTCGACCTGGACTTTCGGCACCGCATAGATTGCCACATCGTCGGTCGCGTCGCGCGACGTCGCATAGACATTGGTGTTGTAGAGTGCTGACA
>NZ_DATKFP010000267.1:0-3941 GCF_035511395.1 Sphingobium sp. | reverse complement strand
TCGCGGGCGGCTCGACCGCCGTCACGAATTCCGAAAAATATGCCGACCCGACGCTTCGCAACACGCGGGACAATTTCATTCTGCTGGCGGCAAAGCACGGACTATCCAAGGTCGACATTCCGCCATGCCTGACGCTCTTTGCGCCTGTGGGTGTCGACGCCGCCGGCAAGCTCGTCTGGCAGGACGAAAAACCTGCCGCAGGCGACTATGTCGATCTCCGCGCCGAGATGGACATTCTTGTCTTCCTCTCGAATTGCCCGCATCCGCTCGCACCCGGCGCCTATGCGCCCGAACCCATTGAGCTCGTGTTCTGGAAATCGCCGGCGCCTGCCGCCGACGATTTCTGCCGCACCGCTTCGGAAGAAGCGATCCGCGGCTTCGACAACACAGATGCGATTTCGGAGTAAGGCCCATGAGCACCAACCGCGAACCCAACGCCGTCGCTTACGACGCTATCGTTCCCGCCAACAAGCCCTGGTCGCATGTCGTCAAAAAGGGACATTGCATGACCGCCCCCGATCTGAAGACCCCGACCGACCTCAAGAGCAACGCAACCAAGTCTGTTGCCGAAGCGCTGAACGGCGCGCTGGCGGACAGCTATGCGCTGTATCTGAAGACCAAGAATTTCCACTGGCACGTCTCCGGCCCGCACTTTCGCGACTATCATCTGATGTTCGACGAGCAGGCGACCGAGATCCTGGCTGTGACCGATCTGATCGCCGAACGCGTGCGCAAGACCGGCAACACCACTCTGCGCTCGATCGGCGACATTGCCCGTCACCAGACCGTCAAGGACAATGACGCCGACTTCGTCGCGCCGGCAGACATGCTGAAGGAACTGCGCGACGACAATCTGGCGCTGGTCGAAACCTTCCGTGCGGTTAAGGCCGCCGCCACCGAAGCGGGTGACAATGCGACCGAAGGCATTGTCGACGACTGGACCGACCAGGCCGAACAGCGTGCCTGGTTCCTGTTCGAGGCGGCGCGCGGCGCATAAGCCGAACGCCAGCAAAGAAGAAGCCCTCCGGTGCGAACCGGAGGGCTTCTTCGTGATGCAGCCGATGAGGTTCAGGCCTCGTCGACGGCAACGATCCCGACAATCTCCAGCGCTTCCACTTTCCCGGCGAAATCGAGCTTTTCGCCGACCTCCGCGTCCATCATGGCGCGGGCGAGGGGGGAGGAGAAGCTGATCCGCCCGTCATGCGGATCGGCCTCGTCATCGCCGACGATCGCCACCGTCTTTTCTTGGCTGTTGAGCCGATAGGTGACGCGCGTGCCGAAGGCGACCGTCTCGCCGTCCGCCACCGGCCGCAATTCGGCCGTTGCCAGCCTGGTGCGCCAGTAGCGCAGTTCGCGCTTGTGTTTCTTGGCCGCTTCCTCGTCCATGGCGGCGACATCGACGCTCTCCAGTGCCTCGACCTTTTCCCGCGTCAGCCGCAATCCGCGCATCGTGACCCAGTTGGGACCGGGCGGGATCGGCAGCTCGAACTTCGGCTCCATATGCTCATCGTCGCTCTCGCGACGAAAGGCGACACTCATCAACCTCTCCTGATCATATGATTCGTGCAGGGACAGACCGAAACGGCCGGTCAGTCTTCGTCGAACAGCCCGGCGAGTTGTTCCACCATCGTGCCGCCCAGCTGCTCGGCGTCCATGATGGTGACGGCGCGGCGATAATAGCGGGTGACGTCATGGCCGATGCCGATCGCCACCAGTTGCACCGGCGAGCGATTCTCGATCCAGTCGATCACCTGCCGCAGATGCCGCTCCAGATAGGTACCGCTGTTCACCGACAGGGTGCTGTCGTCCACCGGCGCGCCATCGGAAATCACCATCAGGATGCGCCGCTCTTCGGACCGCGCGATCAGCCTGGCATGTGCCCAGAGCAGCGCTTCACCGTCGATATTTTCCTTCAGCAGCCCTTCGCGCATCATCAGGCCCAGATTCTTGCGCGCCCGACGCCAGGGATCGTCGGCCTTCTTGTAGATGATGTGGCGCAGGTCGTTCAGACGCCCCGGCATCGGCGGTCGGCCGGCGGCGAGCCATTCCTCACGCGCCTGTCCGCCTTTCCACGCGCGGGTAGTGAAGCCCAATATTTCGGTCTTGACGCCGCAGCGCTCCAGCGTGCGCGCCATGATGTCGGCGCTGATCGCCGCGATGCTGATCGGCCGGCCACGCATCGAGCCTGAATTGTCGATCAGCAGGGTCACGACCGTATCGCGAAACTCGGTATCGCGCTCGATCTTGTACGAGAGCGAGCGGGTCGGATCGATCACGATCCGCGCCAGCCGCGCCGCGTCGAGCAGCCCTTCCTCCTGATCGAAGTCCCAGCTGCGCGATTGCTGCGCCATCAGCCGCCGCTGCAACCGATTGGCGAGCTTGGTGACGGCACCCTGCAAACTCACCAGCTGCTGGTCGAGGAAGCCGCGCAGTCGCACCAGCTCATCCTCGTCGCACAGCTCTTCCGGCGTGACGATCTCGTCATATTTGACGGTATAGGGCTTGTAGTCGAAGCCGGGCGGCAAGTCGGACATCGGCCGGTTAGGCCGGACCGGCATCATGCCCTCCTCACCCATATCGTCCGCGCCGTCATCGCTGTCGGCGTCGAACTCGTCGCTATAGTCGGTCTCGCCGTCCTCGGTCTCGCCGCCCTTGTCCTCGGCGCGGGCCTCGGCGTTCATGTCGCTGTCGCCGGATTCCTCCTGGCCGCTGTCGCCCTCTTCCTGCTGATCCTCCTGATCCTCGCCTTCATCCTGCGATTCGGGTTCTTCGGTATCGGGCGGCACATCGGCGTCGATCAGCTGGAGATGCTCCAGCATGGCGGTCGTCAGCTTCTGGAAGGCGCGCTGGTCGTCGATCGCCAGCGCCAGCGAGTCGAGGTCGCTGCCGGCCTTATCCTCGATCCACTGATCGACCATCGCAACGCCCGGCGCGGCATCCTTGGGGATGGACTGGCCGGTCAGCCGCTCGCGCACCTTGAGCGCAAGCGCGGTCGACAGCGGCACTTCGTCGGCGGATCGCGCCCGGCGGATCGCATCGGATTTCAGCCGCAGGTCGAGTGCGTGGTTGAGGTTGGCGCGCACGCCCTCCATTGCCCGCGAGCCGATCGCCTCGACCCGCGCCTGCTCGACCGCATCGAACACAGCGCGCGCCACCGCTTCCCCCGGTGCGGAGTTGGCGTGAAACTTCGGATTATGATGCCGCAGCTTCAGTGCATAGGCATCGGAAAAGCCACGCGCCAGCGCCACCTGATCGGCGGGCAGGGCACGGCCGGGCGTCGGCACCTTGATCGCCTTGCCCGCGGCATGGGGCGTATCGGCGGTGAAGGACACCTCGACTTCCGCGTCCCGCGTGATGGCGCGCGCGGCACCGGACAGCACATCCTTGAAGGCGTCGATGGGGGAACGTTCTGTCATGGAACCAGCAAGGCCTCGCGCAGCGCTGCACGTTCGGGCACATCGACACCCAGCACATCGCGCAGATAGCCGTCGACGCCGCCATGCATCCTGTCGAAATGCGCGAACAACGCTTCCAGATAAGCCACGTCGGCGATCAGCAACGGCTCCAGCATCTCCGCCCTGGCCTCTTGCAGCCGGCTGAGATGGCTTTCGCCCTGCGCGAACCGCCATGTCCAGTCGGCATGGCTGTTGGTCAGCAGATAATCTTCGATAATGATCTCGCGCGACACGCCCAGCGCTGCCAGCACCATCGCCGCACCGGCGCCAGTGCGGTCCTTGCCGGCCGAACAGTTGATCAGGATCGGCACATGACCGGCCAGCATCTGCGCGAACATGGCCCGATAGGCCTCGGCATGATCGGTCGCGATCTCGTGATAGACGTTCAGCATCGCCGCGCGCATATCCGCAGCGGTCGTCCGTTCTTCCCGCACCAGATCCACCAGCACGCCAGTCGCCCCGCTATAGTCGCGACAATAATAGTCG
>NZ_DATKFP010000266.1:0-4390 GCF_035511395.1 Sphingobium sp. | reverse complement strand
TCCGCCTGATCGGCATCCGGCTGCTGAAGGAACTGCTGGGCAAGGAATGGATGGTCCTGACGCTGACCGGCGCGGCGCTGGGCGCGGGGATCGGCCTGCTGCGCGATCGGCTGCCCATATTGGGCCTGATGCAGCGCGTGGTGACGACCGTTCTGGCCGTGCTGGCGCCGTTGCTGGCGATCGGCCTTGTCCTGTTCCTGCTTGCCATTCCCTTTACCGGGCTTGCGCCGCTGTGGGACGCAACGCGATCCACCAGCCCGATCCTGCTGGGCTGCGTCATCGGCGCGCTCTGCCTGGCCAATGCCGTCATTGGCGATCAACCAGCGCATGAAGCGCGCAATCCGCTGCTGCGCGGCAGCGTGGCGGCGCTGGCCCTGTCGATGCTGCCGCTGGGCGTCATTGCGGCTATTTCCACCGGGCTGCGCATCCATCAATATGGACTGACGCCCGATCGACTGTGGGCGGTGATCTTCACGGCGATCGCCTGCGCCTATGGCCTGGCCTATCTGGTTGCCTTGCTACGCGGAAGGCTGAACGCCGCGCCGCATGTACGGACCGCCAATCTGCGGCTCGCCATCGTCCTGGGCCTGCTGGCGCTGCTGCTGGCGACGCCACTGGTGAATTTCGGCGCGCTTTCCGCCCGCGATCAGGTGGCGCGGCTTGCAAGCGGCAGGACGCCGGTCGGCCGGTTCGACTGGCGCGCGCTGCGCTTCGATTTCGGTCCGGCGGGCGAGAGGGCGACGCGGAAGCTGGCGCAGCAGGGCGCTACGCCCGCGATCCGAAAGGCTGCGGCTACCGCGCTGAAGGCGAAGAGCCGATACGAGCTGGTCCGTCAGGACATACCCAAGCCACGCATCGATCCTGCGCGCCTGATCGTGCTGCCGCGCGGCAGTTCATTGCCCGAAGCGCTTCATGACCGGCTGACCGACTATGGCGCGTGCGGGACCGACGGCCCCTGCGTCGTGCTGTACCAGCCCGGCAGCGCAGAGGCGGTCATCACCACCCGTAGCGACAGCAATATGTGGACAGACCGGGACGGCACATGGCGGTCGCAGCCATTTGTCGTCAACCCGGCGCGGGATGGAGAGCAGTATCGGGCGCGGACCGAACGGATCGAACGAGCGTTGAAGGCTGGACGGGTCGAAATCCGCAATGTCACGCGGCGGCAGGTCTTCGTCGATGGCGAACCGATTGGTGCTATGTTCCAGTGACGGGCTGGCGATCGCCGCCACTGGCGAATATGACGGCGGCCCCTATCAGGACTTCACTCTGGGCGAGGACGAGCCATATCCCGTCCCCGCAAACGCCGTTCTGAACGGTCAGAACTGCACGCGCTTCGTGTAGCCGCCGTCCACGACGAGATTGGCGCCTGTCGTGTGCGACGACGCCGGGCTGGCGAGGAAGACGATGCTGCGCGCGACTTCCTCCGCCGTGCCGAAACGGCCGGCGACCATCTTGGCGGCGGTCGCATCGTACAGTTCGGGGCGCGCCGCCCTGATCTTTTCCCAATTGCCGCCGGGGAAGGAGATCGGGCCGGGCGACACCACGTTGACCCGGATGCCCTTCGCCCCCAGCGCCTGCGACTGCTGCTTGGCATAGGTAATGAGCGCGGCCTTTAGCGCGTTGAAGGCATTGGCCGACAGGAAGGTTTCCAGCGCGGCGGTGGACGACATCAGCACGACCGAGGCATCCGTGGATTTTTCCAGATAGGGTTCCAGCGCCTCGAACCCGGCAACCGCGCCCATGATGTCGAGTTGCAGCGTGACGTTCCAGTCACCGCCCGCGCCCGCACCGGAAGCGCTGACATTATGGACGAAGATGTCCACACCGCCGAGATGCTGCGCCGCCTTGTCCAGCCAGGCCTTGTAGGCGTCGATATCGCCCATGGTGAAGGCTTCGCCAAATACCTTCCCGCCGTGCTGCTCCAGCACCGCGACCGCCTCCGCGACCTGCGCAGCGTCGCGCGAGAAGAAAGCGACGTCGCAGCCTTCCTGCGCGAACAACTCCAGTGCGGCACGCCCCAGACCGCGGCTACCGCCCGTCAGGATCACCTTCTTGCCCTTCAAACCCAGGTCCATCGCGTCTTCTCCATAGTGCTGCGCTACGGCATATCTTTCGGGCAGAGAGATACGCCTCCCTTGAGAAAGCGTCAACAAACTATATCGCGTAATATATTTTAGATTCTTGCGGTCGTGTCGTTGCGAAAGAGAACGCGTGATATTATGATCGTTCGTATGACTGATGGAGCTTTCATGAACAGCAAGATGCGTGCGATCGGCGTCCGCGGCGGGACCGGCCCGGCCAGCGCGCTGTACGAGGAACAGGTTGCCTGCCCCGCGCCAGCCGCTGGCGAAATCCTGATCCGTGTCGCCGCAGCCGGCGTCAACCGCCCGGACATTTCGCAACGCGAAGGCAATTATCCACCGCCGCCCGGCGCATCCACGATCATCGGACTGGAGGTCGCGGGTGAGGTTGCGGCGCTCGGCGAAGGCGCTGGCCGCTGGTCGGTCGGCGACAGGGTGACGGCGCTGCTGCCGGGTGGCGGCTATGCCGGCTACGCCGTGGTCGACGCTCGCCACGCCCTGCCCGTCCCCGACGACATGAGCTTCGAGCAGGCGGCCGGCCTGCCGGAAACCGTCTTCACCGTCTGGGCCAATCTGTTCGAACGCGGACGGCTGGTTGCCGGGGAGACCGTATTGATCCATGGCGGCAACAGCGGCATTGGCGTGACCGCCATCCAGATGGCCAAGGCGGCGGGCGCACGCGTGATCGCCACCTGTCGCGGCCGCGCCAAGGCGGACAGGGCAGCAGAGGTCGGCGCGGACATCGCGATCGACGTGCGCGAACAGGATTTCGTCGCCGTGGTGAACGAGGCCGGCGGCGCGGATGTTGTGCTGGACATCGCCGGCGGCGCCTATTTCGAGGGCAATATCGCCGCGCTCAAGCCCGATGGCCGACTGGCGCAGATCGCCCTGATGGACGGGGGCAAGGTCACGCTGGACCTCATGCCGTTGCTGTTCAAGCGGCTTACCATCACGGGATCGACTTTGCGCGCGCGCCCGGCCGACGAAAAGGCCCGCCTTGCCCGCGCAATCGAGGAGATAGTCTGGCCATGGGTGCGATCCGGAAAGGTCCGCCCGCCGATCGATCGCATTTTTCCTCTGGAAAAAGTGCAGGACGCGCACGAATATCTGGAAAAAGGCAATCAGTTCGGCAAAGTGGTTTTAACACCATGAGCGCGCCGGTGCGCGCAGCGTAAGAGAGAGACAGGTCAGGACGTTGAACGGAGAGACATTAGCCCCCCATCCGGACAAGCAGTTGGTCTATTCGAGCACGCTCATCCATGAACGGCGCCAGCGCATCCTGCATGAAACACGCAAGATGATCGCCGAGGACGGTATCGACAAGTTCAGCATCCGAACCCTCTGCCGTCGGGCCGACGTGGCGCAGCGCACGCTCTACAATGCCTTCCACAGCAAGGATCGCCTGATCGCGCTCGCCATCCGCGAGACCTATGAGGGGGTGAACGCCTATATCCGCTATCGCACTTCGGCCGATACGATCGAAGGGATCGTCGATCGCCTGATCGCGGTGAACCGGCGTAATCTGAAAGCCCGCAACTATACGCAGGCGGTCACGTCCATCTATTTCTCGCCCAATACCAGCAAGGACGTATGGAACGCGCTGCGCGACATGGTCTTCCTCAACCTGCGCCAATGGCTGGATCGGGTCGCGCGCGATGGGGAATTACAACCCTGGGTCGAACTGGAAGACGTGGGCGGCAGCTTTGCCAACATCGAATATGCCGCGATCAACGACTGGGCCTGCGGCCGGATCGCCGACGAGGCCTATCTTAGACATCTGATCACGTCGATGCTCTCGCTGGCATCCGGGGTAACGCGTGGAGAAACGCAGGCCAAGGCCAACCTTATGCTGGAACAGATTGCCAGCACCGGCGAGTTGCCGGAATTTCCCAAGCCCGTTCTCAGTCCCCCGGATGCAAACGAGGGCGAGTGACATTGCGCCCCTGCTGGCGGCGGCTGCATCCTTGACCGGCGCCAGTCAGAATGGCGATGCCATGTTACGCGGATCATGGCAGCCGAGCTTTGGGACAGGCCATATTGGTAGATTGAGCCGGGGCGTATTGCCCTGCCCCAATCGATGCAGCCAGGCGGAGACCACCGAGTCGAAACGGGGCGGGTTCGACGCGATGCCATCATCGTCCCGCTGATCCGCAGCCATTCCATTCCGGTGGCGGATACGCTTCAGTCTGCTGCGTACGGCGCGCGACCTACCCAGCGCGGCCCCTGATTGCGGCAGGCAGGATGCGCATGGTTCCCGCGGACCATCAAAAAAAGACCATCCGGAACGAAATCCGGATGGTCCAGGC
>NZ_DATKFP010000265.1:0-6287 GCF_035511395.1 Sphingobium sp. | reverse complement strand
GGCCGCCGCCCAGCAGGTGCAGACGCGCCTGCGAGTGCGGGCGCAGGCTCACAAAACGGGCGAAGGCCTCGATCACCAGATCAATGTTGTAGTTGGGCTCCCACACACGCAGGCTCACGACCTCGAAATCCGGCGCAGGCGGCGCGGGCAGGAACTTGGCCGTTATCATGCAAGAGGTCGGCCGCAAGCTTGTCGTCGAACCGCTTCTGTCCAGCGCTCTGTGTGGCGCACTGCTTCATGCGGCGGGCGAGGATGTCTCGCCGCTGATCGCCGGCGTAACGATATTCGCCTTCGCGCATGAAGAAGGCTTCGACCCGTTTGCCGTGCCCGCCACCAAGGCCGTTGAGGCGGGCGGGAATTATTCGCTGACGGGCCGCAAGATCGCGGTGCGTCACGCTGATCTGGCGCACCAGATCATCGTGACGGCGTCGCAGGAAGGCGTGGCCGGGGTCTATCTCGTCGATGCACAAGCGCCGGGCCTGGTGCTCGACAGCTTTCGGATGATAGATGGTGCGTCGGCGGCAACGATCGAACTGTCGGATGTTCCTGCACGCCGCATCGGCGGCGGTGACCTGCTTTTGGCGGCGATCGAACGTGGCCTTGTTGCCCTGGCGGCCGAAGCGGTGGGCATCATCGCTGCGGTCAATGCCGAAACATTCACCTATCTTGGCACTCGCAAGCAGTTCGGCGTGCCGCTGGCGAGCTTCCAGGCGCTCCAGCATCGCGCCGCCGACATGTACGCCGCCGCGGAGGAGGCGCGCGCGCTTACTGAACGTGTGATCGATGCGATCGATACGGATGCGTCCGACCGCTCCGCGCTGGCGTCGGCAGTCAAGGCGCTGGTCGACGACGTGGCGCGCACGATCGGGCACGAAGCGGTGCAGATGCACGGTGGCATGGGCGTCAGCGACGAACTGGACATCAGCCATTTTATGCGGCGGCTCGCGGCCATTCGGGCCGAACTGGGCAGCGTTGACCTGCACCGCGCGCGCTTTGCTGGATTAGGGGCCGATGTCGTCAGGGAGACGACCTTTCGGGCCGAGGTACGGGCGTTCGTGAGAGCCAACCTGCCCGAGGACATCGCGCGCAAGGGGGCCTTGGGACTGGAAATCTCCAAGGAGGATTATGTCTGCTGGCAGAAGATCCTGCGGGACAAGGGGTGGTTTGCGACCGGTTGGCCGGTCGAGCATGGCGGCGCGGGCTGGAGCATCGACCGGCAGCTGATCTTTCTGCAGGAATCCGCGCTCAACAATGCCCCGATGATAATTCCCTACGGCGTTAACATGATCGGGCCGGTGCTCCAAAGGTTTGGCAGCGCCGAGCAGCGCGAGGCATATCTGCCCGGCATCCTGTCAAGCGACACTTGGTGGTGCCAGGGCTATTCTGAGCCCAATTCCGGGTCCGATCTGGCATCGCTCAGGACGACCGCCGTGCGCGAGGGCGATCATTATGTCGTCAACGGCACCAAGATGTGGACGACCGAGGCGCACTGGGCGGACATGATGCATTGCCTGGTCCGCACCGACCGGGACGTGAAGCCGCAGCGCGGCATCTCCATGCTGCTCATCGACATGAACAGCCCCGGCATGGAAGTGCGGCCGATCGTGACGATCGACGGCCAGCATCATACCAACCAGCTGTTCCTGGACAATGTGCGGGTGCCAGTGAACAATCTGGTGGGCGAGGAAGGGCAGGGGTGGACCATCGCCAAGTTCCTGTTGTCACATGAGCGGGTGGCGATCGCGGATACCGGACCGAAGTTGCGCCTGCTCCAGAATATCAAGGCGATGTTCGCGCAACTGCCGGCGTCGCCCTCGCGCGTGCGGCTGGGGGACAAACTGGCCGGTGCTGAGATAGAATTGCTGACGCTTTGCGAACTTGAACAAAATTATGTATCGAAATGGGCCGAGGGCGCGTCTCGCGACGGACCCGAAGCCTCCGTACTTAAGATCCGCAGCACGGAAATATTGCAGTGCCTGTCGGAAATCGCTCTCGAAATCGGAGGGCCGCTGGGCGGGGCGCATGATCCGCATGATCTGCACCTGGACCCAAGCGGCCAATTTACGCCGTCGCAACTCGCCAGCTTCAAGGGCCATCAATATCTATACGGCCGGTGCTGGTCGATCTTCGGCGGCACCAATGAAATACAACGCAACCTGATCGCCAGAGCATTGAATGTCGGCTAGACGTTAGGTGCGAATTGACTGCGGGCTGGTGGCGCCACCAGCCACACCCCGCTTTGGCGTCAAGTCGCCGCCCAACCGCCATCGACCGACAAGCAGACGCCCGTGATAAACCTCGCCCCGTCGGAGCATAGATAGACTGCGGCGTCGGCGACCTCCTCGGGCTCTGCCAAGCGGCCAAGAGGGTGCAGCGCCTCTGACTTGCGGATCACTTCCCTGGCCCCCTCATCGCCCAAGCCAGACAATGATTCCGTCAGCATCGCGGTCTTCACGCCGCCCGGGCAGACGGCGTTGACGCGTATGCCGAAAGGCGCATATTCTACTGCGGCATTTTTGGTGAGTCCAATCACGGCGTATTTGCTGACCGAATAGGCGGCGTTGCCGGGCAGCGGGCGCAGTCCCGTCAAGGACGACATGTTCACGATCGCGCCAGAACCACGCTCGGACATATGCTTGAGTTCATTACGCATGCAGTTCCAGACGCCATCGACATTGACGCGCATGATGCGATGCCATTCATCCTGTCCGATATCGGCGAGATTGGCGTATTTCTGGGCAATCCCTGCGTTATTCAGCGCAAGGTCTATCTTGCCGCAGATCGCGGTCGCCCGACCGAACATCTGATCGACATCGTCGTAGGACGAGACATCACAAGCTATCGCGTCGGCGCGTCCTCCGCTGTCGATGACGCGTTGAGCTGTTTCCTCAGCTGCTTCGATCCGGAGATCGACAGCGACAACTTGCGCTCCGCTTTTTGAGAATGCGAGCGCTGCCGCACGGCCGATCCCGCCCCCCGCGCCGGTGATCAGTATTGATTTGCCATTCATGCTTTTAGTCTCCCCTCGATTACCTTGCATATGCAGTGGCGATCGTCGTCAAACCTATTTGATCGGCTGACCTGCCAACGCGTGTTCACAATCGGCCACCAGACCACTTTCCTGCTACATAGCTGTTTCCCGCAACATGGCAGGCCGCCGTCGGATATATTCACGTCCAATCGGATGATGTGACCTGGTGTTTCCTTAAGCCTTGGCCTCGCCTTGGACGTTTTACATGTCCTGTCCCGCCAAGCATGTAGTCGGCTAACGCCCTTATGCCGAACGTCGTCTGTTGCTGGACAGCGTCTATCCCGATGCCAAGATGCTCGGCCACCTCCCGGGTTGAGAGACCTTCGACCTTCCTCAATTTTATGACTTCCCGGCAACGGGGTGGTAATCGGTCCAGCCCCGCTTGCGCGCGACGTAACTCGTCCCGGCCACCAGCATGGCGTTCTGGAGTCAACCAATCGGGCTCTATGATGCTCGTTTCAAGATCAGCGATCAGTTCAATGGAAACGATGCGCTCACGTCGAGCGCGATTGATCATGACGTTCCGGGCTACCGTCAATAAATAGGCCTTTGTCTTGATAGGAATGCTGCGGCCTGCCCCTACCAAGGTTCGTTCGTAAACGTCTTGCCGTATATCCTTATGATCGACCGCAGACCGCCAATGTCTACGAATAAATCGCATCAGGACGGGTTCAAGCGGGAGGACGTCGCTGCGAAACCAGCGCTGCAAATCCAGATCATCAAGCATCGATCGGACCTTTAAATTGTGCGCAAAATACACGGCCTGGCGTCAGCATGAGCGCGAAGACATCAGTCGATGTGCACCGCTTGGCCAATATTGGTGCATTTAATAGCAAGGCTTCCGAGCAAGCCCATGTCGATCCGGAAACTGCTCCTGATCCTGATATCCATGACATCCTTGCCACCACCTTTTACGGAGGCCGTCACGGGGCTGCCATCAGCCGGGTGATTGCCGCACGAGGTCCCAACGCATAGCTTCGTCCTAGACAGTACGGAGCCATGACCGAGTCAGAAAGACTTCGTATATGATTTCGTATCTATATACTAGAACTAACCGTCGGCAGGTGCAGATTGCGTGCGTGACTGACGGATACCGATAATCGATCAGAGCGGCGTATGCCCGGCGTGACATGTCGTCCTAACGAGGGCATTGAACTGGCGGGATGATCTCCCTCACGAGATCGCCATTGCTCGGCACGACCCGCCTACCGAGGCAGGATATCAGTCGTAGAGGGTTACGCTCTCTTCAATGGAGGCTTTGCCGATCCGATAGTGATTGGCGGCCGAATTCGTATCTGGGTAGCCGAAAGACATGCCGAACAGCATCTTCATGGACGGATCGACCCCGAGTACCGCGCGAATCGTCTCCGCGTAAAAGCCGAGCATCGTCTGTGCTATGCCGCCAAGTCCATGGGCCGTAAGCGACAGCAGGAACGTCTGGCCATACATGCCGATATCGCCCGCCACGCGGACGCAATCGCCCACCACCGGCATGAACATCAACGCGACATGCGGCGCGTCAAAAAAGTTGAGGTTGCGCAAGGTCGCTGTCCGGCGTTCGTCACGGGCTTCTCGGGCGATGCCGATAGCCTGATAATAAGCAGCCCCCTGGGCCCTCGATCGTTCGCCGTAGACACCATGAAAATCGTCCAGCGAAAAGCTGAAATCAGGCGAGATATGTCCGGCCTCGTCAGCAGCGAGAATAGCCTTGCTCAGCGCATCGCGGGTCGCGCCTGACGCTATATGCACCTGCCAGGGCTGTGTGTTGCAATTGGACGGTGCATGTTGGGCGTCTTGCACCACCGACCGGATCACGCTTGGCGGCACCGGGGTTGGCAGAAAGCTCCGCACGGAATGGCGGCTTCTTACGACGTCGTGGAATGACTGCGCTCGTGACACCGGCGTATCTCCATTGTAGATCAAGGCGGCGCTCCTCGGCCACCATCCTATTATCTAGTGATCTAGATATAAGCATGCTAGATTGTGTCAATGCCTCATTCTGATGAAACGCGCCTCCGGGTGGATCGACAACTTGCACTATCTCTTTACGGGGCGGTTGGCCGCGTGGTGCGGATGCACAAGCCGCTCCTCGAACCGCTGGGTCTGACGTTCCCTCAATATCTTGTGGTCGTGGAATTGCTTGGCGGGTCGCCGCGGTCTGTTGGCGAATTGGGTCTGACGCTTGGCATGGACACCGGCACTATAACGCCGTTGCTCAAGAGAATGGAACAGGGTGGCACGATCACCAGGCGCCGGGACACCAAGGATGAACGTCGCGTTCTTGTCGCCCTGACGCCATCGGGCGCGGCTCTGCGGGAAGGCGTTCTGGCGATACCCGCGAAGATCAACTCTGGATGCAGAATGACGGATGAGCAAGCGAATGCGCTCCGCGAGACCCTGGATGAATTGGCAGGCGCAACAGGCGGTAAAGCTGGCTAACGGATCGTGCTGGGGAGGCCGAAGGCCGCACCGCATGACTACTTTTCGTCGATTCGGTGAATAGATCGCTCAGGCTTTCTGGGTATGCGTGGGACGCCGCCTTCTCTGCACATGGAACGGTCAAGGCCGGGTAGGAGCAATGGATGCTTCAATTCGCGCTCTTGAAGAAAGGGCTGTGAGAGATAGGCTTGCCGACCTCAACCTCGATTCGGCCGTCATGCAGCCGTACCTCAAACCGGCGAAGCGGGTCGACAGCCGGACCTGCGACAGCCTTTCCCGTCCTGATGTCGAAGCGCGCGCCATGTTTGCGACAGATGATGTTTGAGCCGATCTGGCGCCCGCCTTCGAGCGGAAAATCCAGATGTGTGCAGCGATTTTCGAGCGCATGCGCCTGGGTATCCACGCGCAGGATCAGTATCGAGAGACCTTCGATAAGGAAGGCTCGGTGTTTGCCATTGGGTATATCTTCCAGCGCGCATACATCGACATAGTGCCTCATTCTCCTTGTGTGCCGTTATTTTGGATGAACGAGATGATGTCGGTTGTTTTGGATCCTGCGCCGAAGATGGCGGCGACGCCGATGGCTTTGAGTTCGTCGACATCGTCTGGGTGGATGATGCCGCCCAGTATGACGGGGACGTGGCCCACGCCTTTTGCCTTCATGGCGTCGATGAGCTGGCGGGTATATTCGACATAGGCGGCCGAGGAGAAGCTGATGCCCACGATGTCGGCCTTGCGCTGGGCGACGGCGCTGGCCATGCCCTCGACGCTGTTATGCTCGCCGATATAGTCGACGTCGATGCCGCCGGCCTCGTCG
>NZ_DATKFP010000264.1:0-2898 GCF_035511395.1 Sphingobium sp. | reverse complement strand
CTATGTGGGTGCTGGCCGGAGGCTGATGGCGATGGCTCTGAACACGCTGGCATCGGGGCAGGCTGACGCGAAGGCGACGCGGATGCGCGTGGCGGTTTCGATAACGCGGGCAGCGACCTTGAGCAGCCGCAGGCGCAGCGTTGCGAACTCGGCGGCGGCGAGTGCGGTGGCTTTTGGGATTTCCTGCTGGATACGCCACAGGAGCCAGTAGGCGACGGTGTGCAGGATGAGGCGCATTTGATTGGCGTTGGCAGAGCGGCACGAGGTGCGATCGCTGGCGAGTTGGGTCTTGTGCCGCTTGATCAGGTTCTCGGCGTTGCCGCGAGCGCAGTAGAGCGTGTCGTAGATGTGCTCGGCCGAGCCGTCGGCCAGCGAGGTGACGACATAGCGGATGTCCATGCCCATTGTGCTGGCCTCGATTCGGGCGACGACGCGGCGCTGGCAGTTCCAGCTCTTCGCGCCGTAGCGGGTCTCGGCATAGCTGCGCAGGACCGGGTATTGGCGCTGAGCCCGCTTGACCGCGCAGGCATCGGCGACAGCGACGATGACCGGATCGCCACGCAGCGCGGCGTTGGTCGGCAGGCCGAACACGTAATCGACGCTGGCCGCCTCGCAGAAGGCCATGACCTCGGGCCGGCCATAGTGCCCGTCGCCGCGGATGGCGATGTGCGTTTCCGGCCAGTTTCGGCGGATGTGACGCACCAGGCGCCGGATGTGGCCGGCAGCTTCGGCACCCGACGGTGTCTTGCCGGTGCGCAGCAGCATCGCCACCGGCCGGCCGGTGGCCGTGTCTTAGACATGGATCGGCAGGAAGCAACGCTCGCCATGATGACCATTCCAGAATGAGAGTTGCTGATAACCGTGCACGACATCGCAGGTATCATCGATATCCAGCGTCACCGCCGCCGGCGGGGTGGGATAGCTGGCGCAGTAGATGTCGATCATCGCGGCCATCATCCTGGCTAATTCGCGCGAGGTCGGTGCGTTCTCCCACCGGCTCATCGTCGGCTGACTGGCCAGCCCCACGCCCGATCCCGGCAGCTTGCCCAGGGCCAGGCGGAAGCCCGGATCGTCGCGCAGGGCGTCGAGGTCATCGGCGTCCTCATAGCCGCAGGCGATCGCGAACACGCGGGCACGCAGGATGTCGTCGAGGCGATGAACCACCCGCGCAGGATCGCGCCAGTCGGCAATGCAAGCCGCAAGCCGATGGCAGATCCCCATCGTGCGCTCGGCCTGCGCCAGCAGCAGGACACCGCCGTCCGATGTCAGCCGGCCACCGTCGAAAGCGGCTGTGACTTTCTTGCGCCCGACCGCTGGGAATCGGAATGTGCTTGCGATATCGTCATTCATGGCGGGTGTGGCCTGTGGCATTTTCTGCCCTGCGGCAGGTTCGGCTTCGACACCCAGTTCCTAATTCAGATCAGAGGCTTATGCCACTCCCGCCAACCCGCCAGACCCGGTCCGGTGAATAGGACGGGCTAACCGACAAGCGCTACATCCAGGGCGGCTATGTGGATTTGGACGTTGGCGGCGTCGCCGAGGCAACCTATTCGCGGCCGCGCGAATGGTTCCTCAAGGTCGCCTACAAGTACTGACGGCTCTGCCTGGGGTGACCGAAAGGTCACCCCATCGATTGGGGGGGATCCGCTCCGGCGGTTCCGCCCCGTTTCGTTTGCATCCCTTGAACTTCCCAACCGACTGCCAAGGTTTCGCTCCATGCCTGTTTCCCAGCCATCCTTGTCCCGGCCCGAATTCGCTGCAGGCCTGCCGATCGTCGATGGCGAGGCCATAGCCACTACCGAGCGGGCGATTGCCGTGATCAATCCTGCGACGGGGATGGCGCTGACGGAAATCCCCCTCCTGGGTGCGGTCGAGGCGAACCGCGCCGTCGAAAGCAACGCCAGAGCCTTCGGGGAATGGCGGGCCCATTCGGCCGCCGAACGCGCCGCCATTCTGCACGCTTGGTTCGCGCTTGTTCGCGAAAACCGCAACGATCTGGCAATGCTGCTCACGGCCGAACAGGGCAAGCCGCTCGCCGAAGCGCTGGGCGAGATCGACTATGCGGCCAGTTTCATCCAATGGTTCGCGGAAGAAGCCCGGCGCATCAATGGCGAGATCATCCCCGCCCAACGCGATCGCCGGGTCCTGGTTCTCAAGCAGCCGGTGGGCCTGGTCGGCGCGATTACGCCATGGAATTTTCCCGCAGCGATGATCACGCGCAAGGTCGCGCCCGCCCTGGCCGCAGGATGCACCGTTACACTCAAACCCGCCGAACTGACCCCGCTCACGGCCTTCGCGCTGGCCCGGCTGGCACTCGAGGCCGGTGTTCCGGCGGGCACTTTCAACGTCATCGCAGGCGATGCGCCGGCGATCGGATCGGTCCTGACCAGCCATCCCGGCGTTGCCAAATTCACCTTCACCGGCTCCACCACGGTTGGCAAGCTGCTGACCGCGCAGTGCGCGACGACGCTCAAGCGGGTGTCGATGGAGCTGGGCGGCAACGCTCCGCTGATCGTGTTCGACGATGCCGATATCGACGTCGCCGTGGCGGGCACGATCGCTTCAAAGTTCCGAAACACCGGCCAGACCTGCGTCTGCGCCAACCGCATCCTGGTTCAGGCCGGCGTCTACGACGAGTTCGCGCGACGGCTGGCGCAGAAGGCGGCGGCCCTAGTGCTCGGGGACGGCCTGGAAGGTTCGACCGATCAGGGGCCGCTGATCAACAAAGCGGCGCTGGCCAAGGTCGAGCGGCTGGTGGCCGACGCCCTCGCCGGAGGCGCGCAGGCGCTGATCGGCGCCCAGCCATTGGCGGGCAAGGGGAGCTTCTACGCTCCGACCGTGCTGACCGGCGTGCAGCCGACGATGGCCGCGGCGCGCGAGGAGATCTTCGGCCCCGTG
>NZ_DATKFP010000263.1:0-24304 GCF_035511395.1 Sphingobium sp. | reverse complement strand
TTCCTCTCATAATAGCTGCCCTGCAATTCTTCGAAGACCGTCGCCTGGCGCGCGGTATCGCTGATGCTGCCATAGGCCTTGGCCACATCGAGCGTGATCGCCCCATCGGCCAGGGCATCGAAGACGACTTCGGCAAGATTGGCGAGGCGCAGGCGCCCCAGGACGAAACGTTCGGTCAGCCCGAAACATTTGGCGACATCGGCCGGCGTTTTCTTTCCGTCGGCGATGATCGCCTGAAAGGCGCGGCATTCCTCGGCCGCCGTCATATTCGCGCGGGTAAAATTCTCGATCAGACTGACCTCGGTCGCGCCACTCCGGTCGGCAAGGACCATGACCGGGACCTGATAGTAGGATGGCAGCTGGCCCTCGGCGATGAGCGCCTTGACCTGGGTGAGGCGGCGACCACCTGCCGTGATCTGATATTCCCCTTTCTTGCGGGCAACGGGAATGCCAACGAGGTTCTGGATGATCCCGCGGACGAGGATGGTGGCCTTGAGTTCAGCATCTTCGACCGGATCGGTACGCTTGCGCACATTGGTAGGCGCGATCGAGAGCTTGGAAGCCGCGACATAGAGGAGTGGCGGGGTCTGGGTCATGAATGTTCTCCAACGCGCGGCGCTTCCTGACTATCAGGCCGCCAACCGCGCCCCTCCACTTCCACCTTCCCTCCTGCCCGCAGCATGTCGTTCCAGTCGCCCACTGCGTCAGGAGGCCAGGACGTCACAATCTCACGGCCTGGAATGGCAAATTTGCTCCGCGCCCGTCCAACCGCCCGTCGGCCTGCTGCATCATTGTCGGCTAGCAGGACAAGGCAGGTGACCTGCGGCGGGATTGCGACCTTATCGAAGCGTTCCGCCCCGAGGCTTGCCCAGACGGGAATGCCAAGCAAGATGGAGGCGGAAAGTGCGTTCTCGATCCCTTCGGCGAGCCCGAGGATATGGGTGGCGGCGGCCAGTTTCACAGCCCCCTGCCCCAACGGACCGAGGCTCCTTTTGTGCTTCTTGAACAGCGCAGGGCGCCCGTTCAGTTGGAGAAAGCTCCGCTGAATGCCGCAAAGGGCTCCATCGTGGGTGACTGAGGCGATGAGTGCAGGCAAAAAACGAACCGCTCTGCCAGCACCCAAGGGGGTAGCGGAATGATAGCGCAACGCGGGCGAGCCGATCATGATAGCCCGGCCCTCGAGATAGCGCCTCGCCGGTGTGGAGGTGAGCGGGCGAGCCTCCTTCCAAAGTCGCGCTGCCGCCCGAATGCCAGGCTGAGGCTGCCGCAGCGTCTCAGCAGCGCCAGAAGCGCCGAACGGAGTGTTTAGCCTTTCGCGGCGCAGGCCCTGCAATATCTCGGTGATCGTGCAGCCCGCAAAGCATTTGAACAGCAGCGTGGACGTGCCTGTCCTCACCGACAAGCTTGGTGTCTTATCAGGGTGCGCCGGACATCGGCACATCCCCCGCCCGTTGGACCAATGGCCACCCAAGCGATGCACGATGGACTTGCCCGCAAGATCGAGGTCAATTGTCATGGCTCGGCCTGTTCGCGCGCCGCCGCAATGGTGGAAATAGCCAAGCGCAGATACTTGCGCACTCGGCTGCGGGTTATTCCGAATCGGCGAGCGATCTCGCTAGGCGGAACGTGATGATGCACGCAGAGAATCAAAATGGCCCGCGGGAGAGGATCCATCTCGCTAATTGCGCGAAGGGCAGGCGGTAAAACAGGTGTCGGTTCCTGAAGGTCCGGCACGACAGACCTCACCCTATAGGGATAAGCAGGATGCTGGCCCGGGTCGCTGCGACGAACAGAAATCTGCTCCGAGCTGCGATCGGACGAATCGCGAGATGGATCGGGAAGAGTGGCGATATGAGCCTGCATCTTCTCTGCCAAAGCCGCATCCCAATCCCGGGACGGACGGCGGACATGGGTAATGGCAATCTGCCAGAGCAGACGGCGTGGGTGGGCCATGGTAATGATCCATCTCGAAAGGAGGAAAAGGTCGCGCCATAAATGCGCGACATAGCCTTCCCCCTCCTCTCCATTGCTGCGGCTTGTCAGGACAGTCGGGATCCCTCGTCGCCTACCGCATGGGTAAGTGACTTGTTGCCGAAATGTCACTCTTTGCCGTGGACTCTACAGCAGCAGTTGCTTTCACATTTCGGTTTGATGACAATCATTTCTCATCACAACGGGTCGGCCGCCCTGCGTATGAATGAGCGCTGACGGTCGCCATGATAAAGGGTCGCACCGTCGTGTCAGAACCAAACATCCCCGCCGAGCTTGAGCCCTATCGTGACGCCGTTGCGCTCCTTACTGACCGACAGCGTGAATGCATGGCACTCGTCGCTGAAAACCTCAATTCAAAGAAGATCGGCAAGCAGCTGGGCATTGCGCCCAATACGGTGGACAAACACGTCAAGGCGGTTCGCGCCATGTTTAGCGACATGGACAGGTTCGATGTCGCCAGGATCATTCGCGCTGTTGATGAAGCCGCCGCCGCCGCCGCCGCCGGATCACCCCCCCAGAATTTGGGTAGTCAATCAATCGGACTGTCTCCGCCCCCGGTAATTGCGCCATCTGGGCCTACCAACAACGACGCGGACGGACAGTCTGAGCCCGATCGGAGCATCACAATGGGAAAGCGGGTTCAACTGCTGACCAGCGAGATGCCCGCCTTGCTCAATCTGCTGCCTCTCCGCTCTTCCAGGAGGCAGAGCAATGATCTGAACCGATATTATCTTGTGATCGCCTTTGCGTTCTGAGCGCCTGGTCCCTTGTGTCCGTCGGCTCGGCCGCTTCGCTTCTCTCGTCGCTGAGCAGCTTCGCCCGCAACTAGAGAGCTTTTTATCAATCTGCATCATCGACCGCGCGTTGCTGTGGAACGCGGGAAAGGAACACTCATGCCCAAACAACGTCTCACCATCGCCCATTCCATCGCGCAACGCCTTTACGCCGCCGAGGAAGCACTGGATCTGGCTGCTGCACGGATCGCAGAACTAAACGCCGCCCTGCCACTGGCGCGGCTCGATGGCCGGCTCGCAGCCTCCATCGGTCAGGATGCCTTTCGCACATCGGCAGATGCGATCGTCCTCGTCGCAAAGACGCGCGACAAGATCGTCACCACGCACGATATGCTCAAGCAGGTCAGCGATGATATCGGCCTAGGCCCGCAGGCATATGGCGACGTGTTCAAGGTCGCCGAGAACCGGCAGAGCGTGACCGACATTCACCGTCTCGCGGCCTGATCGTCCTCGCTAATTTATTGACGAAACGAAACATTTTCTGTTTCAGTGGGTGATGACCAGGCAAATGATCTTCGTGTGTCTTTTGATCCTGAGCACGCTCTATGCCTTTGCAAGGGGTGGCCGGCCAGAACAGATCGCGGCGGCCACCCTTGTCCTCGGCGTCATGGCGAGCATCGCCTTTGCGCATCATCCGTCGCTGCGCTTTCACGAATTCGAAGCCGGCATATTGGCGGTTGATCTGGTCATGGTTGGGATTTTTCTAGCTCTGTCGTTCCGCAGCACACGGTTCTGGCCGATCTGGATCGCTGGCATTTTAGGCGCGGAAACGATCGTTCACGTCACGCGCGCGGTGGTCCCCCATGTCATACCACAAGCCTATGCCGATGCGGCTGGCCTGTGGAGCTGGGTAATCCAGACGATCCTAATTGCAGCGACCTGGCGGCATCGCCACCGGCTGCTACGAAATGGCTCCGATGCCCCATGGCGAACAGATTGAATCCGGCGATTGCGCCAGCTTGCTGCATGACCTGAGGCGCGACTGAGCGCACCTTTCCGCCGAGGGGCTGCTTATTGATCGGCCTCCGCCGCCGAACCCATTGGTCAGACCTGAGACTGATATCGCAACGCCTTCGAGTCGTCGTTTCCGGATCGCCGAAGCCAGGGTGCATCTTCGAACTTTGACAATTGGAGTGAGATCGATGCCGCAACTGACACGCACGCGCTTGGATATGTGTCGCAAACTGATAGCGTCCCGAAAGATCGTAGGCGATCGGTTGGGCTACGGCATGTGTTCGAGCCCAATCCTGGACATGCTTCTGGAGTTGTTCGTCGCGACGCATGAGGGGCGATCTGCCTATTCCTGGTCGCTCTGCATGTTCGCGCATGTCCCGATTTCCACGGCCCTTCGAAAGATGGAAACGATGGAACAGGAGGGAATGGTCATCCGCGAAAAAGCCGGCCGAGATCGACGCCGAATTCAGGTATGCCTGACGCCCGAAGGCCTCGCGGCCGTCGAGGGAGTGCTCGATCGACTGGTGCAAGTCTACGCTGCCGAACCGATCGCCACATCGGCCGCAGCTTAAGGCTCTCGGATTACCGCAAGAGCGCCTCCGATCTCCTGAGCTCTATCAATGGCGCTCTATGCGCGCCAAGCCGCCGCTAGCCGGTTTACCCAATCGACTTCCAATTGGCCAAGCCAATTGAGAAGGATGTGAAGCCCTTTGTTGACGAGCCGCACGGCCCACATGTGTCGCCGCTCCTAAACATATCGATGCCGGATATGACCACCGGTCAAGCCTGCTCCCTCACGGTAAGCGCCGAGGGAAGGCGGCGTTGACGCGGCCTTTCAGGCTTTCCGGAGTGTCCGTGGCGCCCATTTTTTCGCAAGCGCTTCCAGCCTTGCGTCGATCAGGGGGATATCGGGCTTGGCGTTGGGATCATGGTCTTCACCGAGGGTCTCGAGCGCCTCTTCGTGATATTCATGTTGGGGGTCGGCGAGCGCTTCGAGCTTTTCGGCATAGCCCCATGGTCCGCCACAGTCCTCTGGCGGGCGCATGCCTACTGCATCGAGGATGAGCGGATATGTCAGGTGCGGGCTGGCCGCGCTGACGCGCTCAATCTTGACGCTATGCTCCCAGGCGTCGCCAAAGTCGTAGAGATATTGGAAGGCAATCCCCACTGTGCCATGGTCATTGGCGACGCGGGCGCAATCGGCAGCATCCTCGCTGGAGATCACCACCTGCGCGCCGTGCGACTGGAGCGCACGCGCGATGGCCAGCCCGATGCCACGCGTCGACCCGGTGACCAGCGCGACCTGGCCGGTCAGGTCGAACAGGTTCAATGCTTATCCTCCGGCTTATCCTCCGGCAACGGCTGGCCATCATGCAGATAGGCGGGTGCCTCGATCAGGATGAAGGCGATGCGGCATGGCGTGTCGGTGACATTGCGCCACAGATGGTTGGTGCCGCGCTGGACGATGATGCCGCCTTCGCGCACCGTCGTCACCTGACCATCGTCCAGTTCCAGTTCGATTTCGCCCGACATGACGATGCCATAGTCGATGCTGTTGGTGCGGTGCATCGGCGATTGCTTGCCGGGCAGCATGTCCACGATGCGGATCACCGATCCCCGGTTGAGAGTCAGGCCAGCGTCGCGCAGGCGGCCGTCGGTTTCGTCATTATTGTCCGCAGGGACGGTCGGCGTCGTCCAGAGCAGCAGGAAGGATGCATCGCCCGACGGGATCATCCGGGTCGGCATTACATCTTCCGATTTGAAGATGGCGCGGCCATCGGCATCATGGCCAGTGACGACGCGCTGGACCGGGGGCAGGCCGGAATCGCTTAGTTCGGTCATGATGATGCTCCTGCATAAGCGACGACCTGCTGGTCGATGATACCGAAGGGCGCGCGACCGTCCGGCAGGCGTCCTTCCATGCGGACACGGTCGCCAAAGCGCATGAAGGGCGTGCGGGCTGCGCCTTCGTCCACAATCTCGATCCCGCGCCGCTCGGCAATGCAGGAGGAGCCGACCCGCCGGAAATCGGGGTTCGATACCGTACCGGACCCGATCACGGTTCCAGCGACCAGCGGGCGGGTGCGCGCGGCGTGGGCAACCAGATCATGAAAGCCAAAACCCATCGGTTCGCCATTGGCGGCGCCGAAGCGGGTGCCGTTCCAGTCGACTATCAGGTCCATGCAAACGCGCCCGTCGCGCCACTGGTCGCCCAGTTCGTCGGGGGTTACCGCGAACGGAGCCATGGTGCAGGGTGGCTTGGCCTGCACCCAACCAAAGCCGCTTTTCATTTCCGGCCCGGCAAGTGCGCGTAGCGACCAGTCGTTGATCTGGATGATCAGGCGGATATACGCCATTGCCTGGTCCGGCGTGACGCCCATTGGCACCGCGTCTACGATGACGCCGAACTCGCCCTCGAAATCTATGCCCAGCGCCTCGTCAGGCATGGGAACATCGTCCAGCGGGCCATAGAAATGGTCAGACACCCCCTGATACATCAGCGGGCGGCCGGTCTTTTCCGGCACGACGCCCAGCACCGTGTCCATCAGCGCGCCATGGCTTTCGAATGCGGATCCGTCGAGCCATTGCCAGGCACGCGGCAGGGGCGCGGCGAGCGTGGCGGGGTCGAGCGGATGCGGGAAGTCGGCAATTGCGGACAGGACGGGATGAACATCAGCCCACGCTTCCATCGCCGCCTGAAGCGTGGCGACCGGGGCGTCGGCAAAATGGCTGCCATCGGACGATAGCAGGATCAGCCGCCCATCCCTGCTGCCATCCCTGCGCGTTGCGAGCCGCATCGTCTCTCCTCTTCCATGGATTGTGTTCGACCGGCGATGGGACAGGGCGGCGACAGGGTCAAAGTCAAAGCGTGGATAGTCGAGTTCCAGCGTTTCAATTTGATCCCCGCCGCGCGAGGCCGTCTGTGGCGGGATGAATGAAGCTGCGCCGCGCGGAGGGCGCGACATTTGAGAGGATTTGCATGTTCGAGCCATTCCCCGGAAATTATGTCTGGAACCTGGCCACCAATCTGGCGCTGGTGTGCGGCGGCAATCATGGCGAGATTGACGAAGCGAACCGGCCGATCATGGAGGCGGCCAAGGCCGGGGCGGACGCGGGCAGCGCGCGGATGTTCGATAGCTGGATCGCGGTCGCCGATCAGGTCGCGGCCAATGCGGCGGCGGACGAGGCGGCGGGCTATGCCCTGTCGGCGGGGACCAAATATCTGCGCGCATCGGGCTATTACCTGGCCGCAGAACGGATGCAGAGCCGCGATTATGCGCCACGCTGGGCAGCCTATGACCGGGGGCTGGACCTCTATGCCAAAGGCGCAGCGCTGCGCGGATTGCATGTCGATCGTGTCGAGATAGCCTATGAGGGCAGCGCCTACCCTGCCCTGTTCGTTCATGACGGATCGGGAACGGCGCGCCCCGCTCTGGTGTCGGTCAATGGCCTGGATTCGATGAAGGAGCAGGTCAATATGGCCGGTCATGGCGCGGCCAATCTGGAGCGGGGGATCAACACGCTGTTCGTGGACCAGCCCGGCACCGGCGAGGCGTTGCGCAAGCGCGGGCTGACGGCGGTGTTCGACGCGGAACGGTGGGGATCGCCCGCGTTCGACTATCTTCTCACCCGGTCCGACGTGATCCATGACAGGGTCGGCATATTCGGCCTGTCCTTCGGCGGCTATCATGCGCCGCGCATCGCCGCCAATGATCCGCGCTATGCGCTGTGCGCGGTGATGGGCGCGAACCATGTCTGGGGCCAGCGCCAGCGCGAGCGGGTCGCCAACGAAGGCGAAAATCCGGTGCCTCATTATTGGGACCATGTGATGTGGGTGTTCGGCATCGACAATCAGGCGGATTTCCTGACCTATGCCGACCAGATCACATTGGACGGGCAGGTGGAAAAGATCCGTATGCCTTTCCTGATCACCCATGGCGAGAATGACCGGCAGATCCCCGCATTCAATGCGCATCTAAGTTATGATCAGGCGGTCAACAGTACCAAGCGGACGTTGCGGATGTTCACCAAAGCGGATTTCGAGGTCGAGCATTGTGGCGCGGACAATGGCACCGGGATGCGCGACTATATCGCCGACTGGTGCGCGGCGACCTTTGCGGAAATGGGCTGATGGCCGATTTCACCTTTCATCATGGCGGGGTGAGCGTTCCCAGCCTGGACGCGGCGATCGACTGGTATGGCCAGGTGCTGGGATTCGAGGTCGAGAGGCGTTTCTATATCGCGGCGGCACGATGCCATGCGGCGATGGTGCGCAAGGGCGTGCTGCGCTTCGAGCTGTTCGAGGTGGAGGGTGCCGCACCGCTGCCCGACGACCGGCGGCATCCGCCGTCCGACCTCCAGACCCATGGCAACAAGCATGTCGCCTTTCGCGTCGATGATCTGGAGGCATTTCTGGTCGAGATGAAGGGCAAGGGCGCGGACATCGCCTTTGTCGTGCGGGAGGCATTTGGCAAGGGATGCTTCCTGCGCGATTGCGCGGGCAATCTGATCGAATTTGTCGAGGAAGCGGATCTTTAGGAAGTTCGCCCAGTTCGGGCATGGTGAAAACAGCCACTTGTATCGCACAAGTGGCTGTTTTTGCTATCATATTGCATGTTCGTCCGCTTGCGTAATATCCGCCAGTCTGCCCGTCACGGGCAGCTTGCCGGGGCCGGTCTTGCGGAACGGTTCGAAGCTGGCGCGGTCGGCGTCGAAAGCCATGTCCCAGGGGATATTGTCGCCCCGGAAAATGGGGGGGGCGTTGTTGGACCAGAGCAGCGAACCAAAGCGGAAGTCCCAGGCGCGCGGCACCCAATTGTCGTCCAGATAATCGGTGTCGGCATGATATTCCGCCTCGCCCGCTTTGCCGGGCATATCGCAATAATAATAGATGGCCGATGAGATGCGATGGCGCGAGATCCCGCCGGAGCTGTTCATCGTCTGGTTCTTCCAGCCCTTTGCCTCCATGATATTCGCGCCGAGCATGACTTCGTCGATATCGTCCATGCCAAAGGCGATGTGCATGAATTTGAAATGGTCCGGCGCGATCGGCAGGTCGCAATTGACCCAGAAGATCGCATGATGTTCGAACGTGCCGTCCGCGCGGGAAAAGATGCCCGTCCCCTTGCTATGATCGACATAGCGAAAGCCCATATGTCGTTCGTAAAATTCGAAGCTGCCGACATAGTCGGGCGAGAAGAATACGACATGGTTGATCGTCTTGGGGATCGCCCTGCGCCGCCAGATGCGGTGCTGGTTGAAGCGGGGATAGTGGCCCGGCGTATTGACCGGGCTGGCTTCGCTGACCACCGGACGCTTGGCCCACACGCGCAGCGCGATCGGCTGGCCGTCGGGGCAGGTGCAGTGGATGGTGCCATCATCGTCGCGGCGGACCGCCACCTCGGTCGCAAGGCTGGCGGCGATTCGGCCCAGCGCTTCGGCTGATTCCACGCCCCAGACGGTTTCCTTCAGGCCATCGCCGGGGAAAGGATCGGGCGACGGCAGGCGCGCGTCGCCATGACGGTAGAGAGTGACGCGCGAACCGGAGGCAAGGCGAAAGGTGGCTTCATGCTCGTCCGCCTTCTCCAGCGGCAGGCCGAAATCGGTCCAGAACCGCGTATGTTCCGCGAGATCGGCAACCCCGAAGATCGCGCTTTCAACGCCCAAAATGCTCATAGTGACTCCTCATCCCGAGTATCATCATGGCGGTGAGGGGGCCGGCGCGGAAACGCATTTCATGGGGGGCTGCTATCGGTGGGGCGGATAGATGGGGCTTGGCGCGGCAAGCCCCTCTCCTTCACGGGAGGGGTTTGGGTGGGGCTATCGACAAAAAGCAGCGCGGGTGGCCCGCCCCCACCCCCGGCCCCTCCCCTGAAGGGGGGGGTGAATAGGTCTCTGCTACCCCCGCCGGAACAGGATGGTCAGCAGGAACAGGATCGTGCGCCAGTCCAGCAATTTTAGCGCCGCGCGCGCCTCTGCCGGGGTGAGTTTGGCGACCATCGGCATCGCGCCGAATATCTTGCCCCGGATGATAAGCGCATTGCCTTCCCGCGCGATCTTGCGGACGGTCATCAGTTCCTTGTCCTGCGCATCGAGAATTTTCATGACCGGCGGTTTGCTGTTCGTCATTGCACGGCTCCTGCGCAGACCTTGTCATAATCAATGCCCATATCGTCCATCATCTGGATCGCGGTGGCGCGGCCTGCGCCGAAGACGCCGCCACCGGGGTGCATGAAAGGGCCGACGAGATAGAGGCTGTCGATCCCCGGCACACGGAAATGGCCCAGATCAGGCGTCGGGCGGTGGCCGACGGTCTGATACAAGAAGGGCGCGCAGCCATGAATGTCGCCCTTGACGAAGCTGGCCGGGCTGTCGCGTTCATGATCGAGGGGCGAGCGGACCAGCGATCCAATGATATTATCCTCGTCCAGATTGGAATAGAACAAACGATATTGGCGCAGGCTTTCTTCCGCGATTTCTTCCTTCATCCGGTCCCATGCCGCCGGGCCGCCTTCGTGCAGATCATAGGGGGCGAAGGTGACGCCGTAGAATATGCCGCCACCGGCTGGCGCGCGGCTGGGGTCGTTGGACGTGTTGTCGCCGCCCGCGATCAGGTGGCGGGGTGGCACCACGCCCCGGCGCAGATGATCGTAGTCCAGCAGCATGTCGCGCATCGTATGGGTCTGGAGCAATTCGGTCATCACCCCGCCCTCGCCTTCGGCCCAGCGCAATTTCGCCTTTTCCCCTAAGGCCATGTGCAACAGGTTGATCGAGAAGGTCGAGGGCGTGACCCGTTCCGCGCGTTGCAGTACGGGTTCGGGGGTTTCGCTGACGAATTTGCGCAGCACATGGGGATGGATCGCGCCGATGACGCCATCCTTCGCCATGATGGTTTCGCCATCGATCAGTTCAAGGCCGCTCGCCCTGCCCGACGAGACGATGACTCGCTTCACCTCCGCATTGCAGCGCACTTCGCCGCCCATATGTTCGATCGCGCGGACCAGCGCCTTGCTCAGTTCGCCCGATCCGCCTTTGGGCATCGACACGCCATAGGTGTGGATGATGCCGGGCATCAGCAGCGCGCCCATGCCGGTGCCCAGTTCGTCGGGCATCTGGAGATTTTCGGTGACGAGCCGGACGATATGGATTTTCAGCCGGTCGCTCTCGAAATACTGGTTCACAACGTCAAGCGCGGAACGCTGCATCACGTCGAGCAGGAAGCGCCCCTCGTCCGACTGGTCCATCATCGCGACGAAGGCACCCATGGGAAAGGGCGGCGCGTAAAGGCCGCCCATGAACATCGGCAGCACCCCCTGGCTGATGCCCACGAATGTGCGATAGGCCTCCGCATCGCGCGGGCTATATTGGGCGATTTCCTGACAGGTGCGGTCGAGATCCTTCCAAGACCGCATGACGGTGCCATCGTCCCAGATGCTGACATGGGGAAGTTCAGGATAGATATAGTCGAGGCCGAATTTGCCGATCAGGCCCAACTCGTCCTCGCGGATCATCGGGTTGCCCTGGATCATGATATGGACGTTGCTATGTTCGTCATGCCAGTAACCCGGCGCGATGAGTTCGCGGGTCGACACACCGCCGCCGAAATGGGGTTTGCGTTCGAGGACCAGTATCTTCTTGCCCGCCTTGGCCATATAGGCGGCGGCGGTCAGGCCATTATGGCCCGCACCCATGACGACGATGTCGTAATTGCTCATTGATGCTCTCCAAAGAAGGCGCGGAATTGGGCGATGCCGGGGACGTGCGACGCGCAGCCGCCATCGGCGACGATCAGTTGCCCGGTGATGTTGCGGGCGGCGCCGGACGCGAGGAAGGCGGCGACCTGCGCGATGTCGTCCGGGTCGCCAAGCTGGTCGCGCAGGGTTTCGGCCTCCACCGCTGCGCGCAGGGGTGGCGGAAAGGCGGCGCGCAGCGCGGGCGTCATCGTCATGCCGGGCGCGACCGCGTTGCAGCGTATGCCATCGAGACCATGGCTGGCGGCGATGGACCGGGTCATCTGGATGATCGCCGCCTTGGACGAGCTGTAGGCCGCCTGGATCATATGGCCTTGCAGCGCCAGATTGCTGACGGTGTTGACGATATTGCCACGCGTCGCGCGCAAATGGGGCAGCGCGGCGCGACAGGCGACCATGGTGCCGCGCACATTGACGGCATAGGTGCGGTCCCACAGCGCGGTCGCCATATGCTCTATATCGCCATCCTGCTGCGCGATGTCGGGTCCGAGCAGCGCGGCATTATTGTGCAATATGTCGAGCCGACCATAATGCGCGACGGTGGCGGCGATCATCGCCTGCGTGGAGGCTTCGCTTTCCAGATCGAGCGCGACGGCCAGCGCATCGGGCAGGGTCGCGGCCAGCGCCTGCGCCGCGTCGAAGGCGATGTCGGCGATCGCCACGCGCGCGCCCCGCGCCGCCATCAGTTGCGCCGTCGCCGCGCCGATCCCGCCCGCGCCGCCGGTGATGATCGCTACCTTGCCGTCCAGTCGGATCGCATCGGCCTGCATCGCCCTCTCCTCTCTTGCTCTTGTCGCCGACCACCATAAAGTGCGCGGACGAGGGGAGAAGACGGCACTTTTTTGTGCCGTCGAAATGATGGAGCCGATGCATTATTTCGACGATTTCGATGCCGGTCGCCAGGCCGGGCTGAGCGCGCTGGCGGGCGAAATGGCGGAGCATGGCGCGGCGCGGGATGCGCCGATCCGTACAGTCTTCGGCCTGCTGGGGGATCGCTGGTCGATGCTGATCCTGCTGTTGCTGGGGATAGCGCCGTTCCGCCATGCCGAATTGCGGCGTTTGCTCGACCGGCTGAGCGCGGAGGGCAGGATTTCGCAGCGGGTGCTGACGCTCAAGCTGCGCCTGCTGGAGCGCAACGGGCTGGTAGCGCGGTCGGTGAGCGGGGATGTGCCGCCCAGGGTAGGTTATGCGCTGACCGATCTGGGGAGCGAACTGGTGGGCGAAGCGCGGGGGCTGTTGGGCTGGGTGCAGGCCAGCGGCGCGCGGATCGAGGCGGCGCGCGCCGCGTTCGATGCGATGGAGGATTAACCGGCGCTTCGCCCCGCTGCGGCGGTGTCGCTCTGGAACTGGGCGGACAGGGCTTCGTGGGTCTCGTCCTTCGGGCGGAGCAGGTCGAGCGAAACGACCCGGCCGTCGGCGGTGGCATCGACCGGCGCCTGTGCGCTGGCGACGATGCGTTCGACCAGCCAGCGGATCGCGGGATCATTATTGCTGCTGATATGCCACTGGATCGCTTCGCGGATCGGCGGCATGTCCAGCGGCACTTCGCGCAGGGTGAGCGGCAGATAGGCGGCCAGCTTGTTCGCCAGCCGCCGGTGCATGGTGGCGATGCGGTTGGAGCCGATGACGAGGCCGGGCAGCGACAGGAAGCTGGGGGCGACGATCTCGATCCGGCGCTGGCGCTTTTGCCGCCGCACGAACCAGTCCTCGAACGCCGAAACACGCCCGCGACCGAAGCGGGCGGTGACATGGCCAAGTTCGAAATAAAGTTCCTTTGTCATCGGCCCGGCCATGGCGGGATTGCCGTTCCAGCCGACGACGACATAGTCATCCTCGAACAATATCTGGCTCGGATGATCGGCGGAAATCGCATAATCGATGGTGATGAGCAGGTCGACAAAGCCGCGTTCCAGCGATTCCAGCAGCACTTCGGTCAGCGGCTGAACCTCGAACCGCATGTTGGGGGCCATCTGGTTGACGTCGGTCAGCGCCGTCGTCAGCAGCACTTCGGTGATATAATCCGACGCCATCAGCCGAATGGAGCGGTCGCAGGTCGCCGGATCGAAGGGCGGCGGCACGGCGATGGTGGTGCGTATCTGGTCCAGCACGGCGCGGACCGGCTCCACCAGTCCTTCGGCGCGGGCGGTCAGCACCATCTGCCGCCCCTTTTGCACCAGCAGGTCGTCGGCGAAATAATCGCGCAGCCGCCCCAGCGCGGAGGATGTGGCCGATTGCGACAGGCAGATGCGATCCGCCGCCAAGCTGACGCTGCGTTCGCTGAGCAGCGCGTCGAGTGCCACCAGCAGATTGAGGTCGAGCCTGTCGAAGCGCATGATATCTCTCCCGTTTCAGCCCGCCGCTATCACCGACAATGCGTTGGCGACCAGCGTAGCAGCATCGCCATCATGGGCAAAGCCCGCACGGGCGGCGGCAGGCGTGGCGAGCGGGGGATGCGCGCCGAATGCCGCCTCCAGCCCGGCGTCGGGACGATAGCTGACAAGATCGGCCGATGTGCCGCACTGGCTGGCGATTTCGGCGGCGAGGTCGCCCATCGCGATGCGCTGCGCCGGTAGAGTGACGACACGTGTGGCGGGCATCAGCGCGGGGTCCATTGTCAGCGCATGGACCAGATTATCGGCACAGCGCGCGACCGATTGCGCCCAGATGGTCGCGCCCTGCGATACCGGGCAGACGAACTGTTGGCCCGCACGCAGGGCGTGGAACAGGTCGCTCATGAAGGCAGATTTCATCCCCGACGGTCCCTTGGGCCGGGCAAGGATGCCGGGCAGACGGACGCTGATCCCGTTGATTTCGCCGCGATGGTGCATCATGGCGACAGCGATTTCCATCATCGCCTTATGCCCGCCATAGACCATGCGTGGGGCAAGCGGGGTGGCGTCATCCACGCCCGCAGCCGGAAGCGGATCGCCGAACACCGCGATCGAACTGGCATAGACGATGCGGGGGCAATTGCCCGCTGCCTTCGCCGCGTCCAGCAGGTCGTACATCGCGTCGATATTGATCCGGCGCGATGCGGCGGGGTCCGCTTCGGCTGCACCGCCCGGCACGGTGGCAAGGTGGACGAGGGCATCGCACCCGTCCGCTAAAGCGTCGGCACGGACAGCAGCGGACGCGATGTCGCCGATCACCGCCCGCGCGCCAGCCGGGATGCCGCCCGCCATAGCGTCCATGCCCACGACGTGGTCGCCTGCATCGAGCAGGCGCTGCACCAGTTGCCGCCCGACGAAACCGCCCGCGCCCGTTACGATGATCGTCATGGGTTCAATACCTGTCTGAATAATGGTCGCGCACATCTTCGCTGTAGCTGCCGAGCGGATAGGCCAGCATCTGCGCATTCCAGCTGTCCCATTGCGCCCGCATCGCTTTCAACCGGGCCGGATCGTCAGGCGCGCGATCGGCGCGTTCGCGTTCGTCCTGCGCCAGGTTGAACAGATGTTCCTTACCGCCCAGCATCAGATATTTCCAGTCACCCTGCCGCAACGCCGCCTGTCCGTTCGCCCTGAACCGCCAATAGAGGGTGCGATCAAACGGAGCGGCCTTGCCGGTGAGTTGCGCCGACAAGTCGATGCCGTCGAACGTCCCGGCCTTCTTCACGTCGCCGCCCGCCATCGCCAGCAGCGTGGGCAGGAAATCCATCGAGATCATGACCTGATCGGAAGTGGAGCCGGGCGCGATATGTCCCGGCCAACGTACCAGCAACGGCACCCGGATGCCGCCTTCCAGCAATTCCCCCTTCACCCCGGTAAAGGGCCAGGTTTCGGAAAAGCGCTCGCCGCCATTGTCGCTGGTGAAGATGACGATCGTATTGTCGGCCTTGCCGCTGCGTTCCAGCGCGGCGAGCAATTTGGCGACATTCTGGTCCATCGCCTCGACCATTTCCTTATATTTGGCCAGGCTGCCGCCATTATAATGGAAGGACGCGCCCAGCGTGGGGGCGATAGCGGCGTCCTCGCGCCCTTCCCATGGCCAGTGCGGCGCGTTGAAATGGAGGCTGAGAAAGAAGGGCGTGTCGTCGGACGCTTCGATGGTTTTGACCGCTTCGTCGCCGAACAGGTCGGTAAGATAGCCGTTGCGTTCGATCGGCGTATCACCCTGCGCCAGACCGATGCCGACATCCTTGCCGCCCATCACCATATGGTGGCGGAAATAGTCGGCCGCCCCTTCGATGATGCCGAAAAATTCGTCATAGCCATGGTGCAGCGGGCTGTGCTTTGGCGGCTCGCCCAGATGCCATTTGCCGACCAGCTTGGTGCGATAACCCTGCGCCCGCAGGACCGACGCGATGGTCGGGCGGTCCGCCGGCACGCCGATCCCGGCGGGTGCGCCCGGACCCAGCGGTTCCTCCACGCCGATCGGGAAGCGATATTGGTAACAGCCGGTCAGCAGCGCGGTGCGAGTAGGCGAACAGATGGCGCTATTGGCATAGCCCTGTCGCAACTGGACACCCTGCGCGCCGATGCTGTCGATCGCAGGCGTGCGGATATGGTGCGACCCGGTGCAGGACAGGTCGGCATAGCCCAGATCGTCGGCCATGATGAAGAGGATGTTGGGGCGGCCCTTGCCCGCCGGGGCAGCGGCCCCTTCCCCGCTGGCGGCCAACGCGCCGAGCGCGCCGACGCCGCCGATGAAGGATCGTCTGTCCACCTGCATGTGCCTCTGTCCCTCCACATGGTTGAAAGCAGGACCAGCGGCCCTGCCCTCTTTAGCGTCTATGTCAGTCCCGGTCAGAAATTGGCCGAGAAGCGCACGCCATAGGTTTGCGGCGCAGTGTAGCGGGCGATCGCCATACCGATCGGCGAGCGTTGCGGCGTAGCGATGCGGCGCTTGTTTTCCAGATTGTAGAGGAACGCGCCCAGCGACCAGCCGCCGTCGGCTGCGCGCAGGGTCAGGTTGAGGTCGGTCTGCCAATAGGCCCGGATATGTTCGAAATCGAGATATTCGAACGCGCCCCACTGATCGTCGCGCCAGGCGGTGGCGACATTTCCCACCAATTCCAGCGAGCGGCCGAGCGGCACCACCTGTTCCGCGCCCAGGTTCACGGTCCAGTTGGGCGAATAGAGCAGGGGTTTGCCGGAGCAGTTGAAGTCCTTGACCGGCGCACCACCTGCGCTGCCCCCCGTCAGAGTGAAGGGGCAGGCGATATTGTCGCGGGGCGAGGCAGTGTAGAGGTGGAGGTCGTCATAGGTGGCTTTCAAATATTGCACCTTGGCGTTCAGAGTCGTCGTCGGCGTTGCCTTCACGATGGCATCGACGTCGAAACCCTTGATCGTGGACTTGCCCGCATTCTCGTTGGAGTTGATGAGCGTGCCGCTGGTATCCACGGTAAAATAGGTGATCTGCTGATCCTTATATTTCCAGTAGAAGCCCTCGACATTCAATTGGACACGGTTGTCGAAAAAGCGGTTCTTCGATCCCACCGTGTAGGCGGTGATGAATTCCGGATCATAGCTGGATTTGCCTTCGGCCAACTGGAAGCCGCCCGCGCGATAGCCGGTTTCGACGGTCGCATAGAGCAGGTTCTGCGGACCCAGATCAAATTCCGCCGACGCCTTCCAGGTGATGCGCGAATAGGTGCCGCTGTCGACCACCGGATTATAGGTTTTGAGGATGGTGCCGACGCCGTTCAGCAGCGGAAACACCTGCGGGTTGGCCTGATCGGTGCTGCCTGCCGCGATCCAGCCATTGCTGACGAGCCAGTTGACGGTATCGCCGGTGGTCAGGAGATTAGGAAAGCGCGGCAGCGCGCCCGGTGCGGCGCAACCCGCGGCGAAGGAGGCAGGCGGGGTAATGTTGGCGGGCGGCAGGCCGCCGCAGAAGGTGATGAAATTGTTGATAATGCCGTCCATCGACTTTTTGTCGCGGGTATAGCGCGCGCCGCCGACCAGGCGGAAGCGGTCGCTGATATTGGCGGTCAGCTGGCCGAAGGCCGCCCAGCTCTTGGTCTTGTGCGTGTAGGACTGGATCGGCAGGACGAATTCCTGATTATATTCCGTCTGCGCGTCGATCTTTTCATTGAAATAGAAGCCGCCCAACACATAATCGACCATGCCGACGGACCCGGCCAGCCGCGCTTCCAGGCTATATTGCTTGTCAGTTTCAGCGCTATAGGCGGTATTGAAGGCAGGACCGTAGAAGAAGCTGTCGCCCTTCGACTTGCGATAGGCAGGCACCAGCGTGACGGTGCCGATGTCGGTCTTCCAGTTCAGTTCCGCGTTGACCCCCCAATAGGTGTAGTCGACCGATTGCTGCTGGTTCATCGCATCGAGGAAGCCAAAGCCTGGCGCGCCGACCAAGGTCTGGCGATAGGCGTTGGCGGCGTCGGTGTTGAACCCTTCCGACGTATCGAAGCCGCTGGGCGTGAATGTGTAGCCCGACGGGCCGGGCGTGTAGGAACCGATATAGCTGCCGCCCGGTCCGACGCCGCCAATCTTCGTCCAGTCCGCACCGATGCGCAGGCTGATCGCGTCGGAAGGCTCAATGAGGAACTGCCCGCGCAGGCCGGTACGATTCAAGTCGTCGCTGCCGTCCCGGTTGTAGCCGTCGCTCACCTGGCGCGTGGCCGCGACGCGCAGGGCGCTGGTGTCGCTGGTGGCGAGGTTCAGATAGCCGTCAGCACTGACCGCGTCGTAATTACCGAGGGAGACGTTGAAGCCCGCGCCATTCTTGCCCAGTTCGGGACGCGCAGGAATGATGTTGACCGCGCCGCCGGTCGCGTTGCGGCCGTAAAGGATGCCCTGCGGCCCTTTGAGCACCTCGACACGGGCGAGATCGTAGAAGGCAGAGCCGAAAGCGCCTGCAGCGCGGCCCAGCACGACGCCGTCATAGCTGGGGGTGACGGCGGGGTCGTTATAGCTGCTCGACGTGATGTTGCCGACGCCGCGGATGAAGATGGAGGTGTTGGAGCCGCCGCCATTGGTGACGGTGATGGCGGGCACGCTCTTGGTGATATCCTCCGCCTTGGTGATACCCTGTTGCAGCAGGTCGCCGCCGGTCACGGCGTCGATCGCGATCGCAGCCTTCTGGGCGCTTTCCGCCTTGCGCTGCGCCGTGACGACGATTTCGTCGATCCCGGCCGATCCCTGAGCGGCCTGATCTGTTGCCTGTTGGGGTATCTGGGCCATAGCCGCCCCCGGCACCATGGCGACAAATCCGGTAATGGCCGTAGTGGCCAGCAATATCTTACGCATTTCCCTCTCCCTGATTGGTTTTGATTTTGTCGGGTTCTGATCGCTGGAGGGGGTGGATGTCGCATTGATTTTCTGGATGGCACCTATCTGCGCCCATGGATGACAGCGCAACGACAGGCGTTGGGAAAGGCTATGCCGCGCCTGCCCCACCTATCCAAGCATCCGATAGGAGATATTGAGCCAAAGCATTGTCGCCACCGCCGCCCCGCCGATAGCACAAGCGCCAAGAACAGGTCGGGAGAGGCAGGGCATCATGATTTCGGGCAAGCGCATATTGATCGTCGGCGGGGGCATAGGCGGAATGGCCGCCGCGATCCGAATAGCCGAACAGGGCGGCGCGGTAACGCTGATCGACATCGACCCGGACTGGCGCGTCTATGGCGCGGGCATCACCATTACCGGGCCGACGCTGCGCGCCTA
The DNA here is from genome assembly GCF_035511395.1 of Sphingobium sp. Lineage (GTDB taxonomy): Bacteria > Pseudomonadota > Alphaproteobacteria > Sphingomonadales > Sphingomonadaceae > Sphingobium. The sequence continues at coordinate 5,185 of NZ_DATKFP010000263.1, read as the reverse complement.
TCGCCACCTAGGCCTGCTCGACGCGATCAAGGAACAGGGCGCGATCGCCAAGGGATCGACGATTTTCCGCTATGACGGGCTGCGCCTGCAACAGTTGGACGAACCGGCGCTTGAAGAAGGGCTGCCTGCGACCGGCGGGATCATGCGGCCCAAGCTGCACCGGATCATGCAGGCGCGGGTCAACGCGCTGGATGTCGACATTCGGCTGGGCCTGTCGGTCAGCGCGCTGGCCAATCGGGACGATGGCGTCGACGTGACCTTCACGGACGGCACGACCGGCGATTTCGACCTGGTCGTGGGCGCCGACAGCATCTATTCCACCGTGCGGCGCATGGCCTTCCCCCATATGGGCGAAGCGCAGCCGACGGGTCAGGGATGCTGGCGCGTGTCGATGAAGCGGCCGCCAACGCTGGAAAGCGGCGAAATCTATTTGGGGCATCGCTATCCCGCAGGGATTAATCGCTGCGCGGCGGACATGGTCTATCTGTGGATGCTGACCCCGCACGAACATCGCGAAGTCCATTTCACCGATGCGGAACTCTTCGCGCGGTTGCAGGAAAATATGGCCGATTTTGGCGGCAATATCGCCTGGGTACGGGACAATATGACGCGGAACGACTGGATCAACTATCGGCCCCTCGCCGCCGCGTTACAGCCGGGGCCATGGCATAGCGGGCATATCGTGCTGCTGGGCGATGCCGTCCACGCGACCACGCCGCACATGGCGTCGGGCGCGGGCATGGCGGTGGAGAGCGCGCTGGTGCTGGCGGAGGAGCTGGATCGGGCCGACAGTATCGGCGCGGGGCTGGCCGCCTATCAGGCGCGGCGTTTCGACCGGTGCCGCCATGTGGTGGAAACCAGCATTGCCGTGGGCCGGATGCAGCTGGCGGGCGAACCGCCCGAAGTCGTCGGCGGCGCGCTGGGCGCAGGGTTGCATCGGCTGGCGGATGCCTATTGAGGACGGGGAAAAAGGCCCGGCGGGATGACCGCCGGGCCGTTTTTATTCCGCCGTCCAGCCGCCATCGACGATCAGGCTGGTGCCGGTCATCAGCGCGCTGGCGTCCGACGCCAGAAACACGACCACGCCCATCAGATCCTCGACCGTGCCGAGCCGCCCCAGCTTGATCTTGTCCAGCACGCTGGCGAGGAACGCCTTATCCTCGAAAAAGGGGCGGGTCAGGGGCGTTTCGATGAAGGTCGGTGCGATGGTGTTGGATCGGATGCCGTGGGCGGCCAGATCCAGCGCCATCGCTTTGCTAAGCCCCTCCAGCCCCCATTTGGACGCGCAATAGAGCGTGCGGAGCGGACCGCCGACATGGCCCATCTGCGACCCCATATGGATGATCGAACCGCGCACGCCCGCGTCGATCATGCGCCGCGCGACCGATTGGCCCACGAAGAAGGCAGCGCGCAAGTTGAGGCCCAGCACCGCGTCATAATCCGCCTCCGACACATCGGTAAAGGGTTTGGGCCGATTGGTCCCGGCATTGTTGAGCAGGATGTCGAACGGGGCGACTCCATCCAGCGCGGTGGCGGTGGCCGCCACATCATTGACGTCGATGCGCAGCATATCCGCCTGCCCCCCTGCCGCGCGGATCGCCGCCGCGCCCGCTTCGATTTCCGCGTCGCTGCGCGCAGCCAGCGTGACACGCGCGCCAGCCTGACCCAGCGCGGCAGCGCAGGCGAGGCCGATGCCCCGCCCCGCCCCCGTCACCAGCGCGCGCCTGCCATCCAGCCGGAAGCTGGGCGTTGTCGGCAGCGGGTCCATCAGGCGGCCGTCGCAGGCGTCGGCTGCGCCATGCCCGCATAAGGGACGTCGCGCCCGCCATAACGACGCACGCGGATATTGGCCTGCTCGCCATGACCTGCAAAGCCTTCCAGCGCACATAGTCGGCTGCAATATTCGCCGACCAGCGCCGACGCTTCGTCGGTCATCACCTTCTGATAGGTGCAGGTCTTGATGAATTTACCGACCCAAAGCCCGCCAGTATAGCGCGCCGACTTTTTGGTCGGCAGGGTGTGATTGGTGCCGATCACCTTGTCACCGAACGACACGTTGGTGCGCGCGCCCAGGAACAGTGCGCCATAATTGGTCATGTTTTGCAGGAAATAATCGGGGTTGGCGGTCATTACCTGAACATGTTCGGACGCCAGATCATCGGCGATCCGCACCATTTCGGCCTCATCTTCCGCCACGATCACTTCGCCGAACGTCTCCCACGCCTGCCGCGCATAATCGGCGGTGGGCAGGATCAACAGCAACCGCTCGATTTCGCGCATCGTTTCGCGCGCGAGCTTCTCCGACGTGGTGAGCAGCACCGCGGGGCTGTCCGGCCCATGTTCGGCCTGCCCCAACAGATCGGTTGCCGCCAGTTCCGCGTCGCAGCCAATTTCGTCGGCGATGACCAGCGTTTCGGTCGGCCCGGCGAACAGGTCGATGCCGACCCGGCCATAAAGCTGCCGCTTGGCTTCCGCAACGAAGGCGTTGCCGGGGCCGACCAGCATGTCGACCGGATCGATGCTCTGCGTGCCGAGCGCCATCGCGCCGACCGCCTGAATACCGCCCAGCGCATAGATGGCATCCGCGCCCGCCATCGCCTGTGCCGCGACGATCGCGCGGGCGGGCTGACCCTGAAACGGCGGCGCGCAGGTGATGACGCGCGGCACGCCCGCAACCTTGGCGGTGATGACCGACATATGGGCGGACGCGAGCAGCGGATATTTGCCGCCTGGCACGTAGCAACCCGCCGCATTCATCGGCAGGTTTTTGTGTCCCAAAATCACGCCGGGCATGGTTTCGACCTCGACATCGGTCATGCTGGCCCGCTGGATCTGCGCGAAGTTGCGCACCTGTGTCTGCGCAAATTCAATGTCCTTGCGCTCCTGCGGCGACAGGCTGTCGACGCAGGCGTCGATTTCGCTCTGGCTCAGGCGATAATCGTCACGGTCCCAGCCATCGAACTTGATCGACAGGTCGCGTACGGCGGCGTCGCCCCGCGCGTCGATATCGGCCAGCGTCGCTTCGACGATATCGCGCACCTTGCGATCGGCATCCGCCTTTGCCTGCGCGGTCGCGCCGCGCTTGAGATAATGGGCCATTATGTCATCCTTTGCCAAAGGGGCCGGTTCCGGCCCACATCATTTTTAGAAACCCTGAACCGCCGGTTCGACATGATCGACATCCGGTGCGCTTTTGAAAAAGGGACCGACCAGCGCGCGCCACGCCTGAAAACCGTCGGAACCGCGAAAATCGACCATATGCGCGTCCACACTGTCCCATCCGACTACCAGCATATAATGGCCCCGCCGATCGACGGATCGTTCCAGCGCAAAGCTGCGGCATCCCGGCGCACTGTGAAAATGCGGCACGGCTTGCGCCACCGCTGCCTCGAACGCCGCAGCATCGGCTGGATCAATGCTAAACCGCGCAATTTCCTGAATCATCGTGTCTTTTCCTTTGTGATCACCAGGCGGTCGCCCCGGCATCCACCGGGATATCCGCCCCGGTGACATAGCGCGCTTCATCCGATGCCAGCCAGACCGCGCACCAGCCGATATCGTCCGGCTCGCCCAGCCGTTGCAGCATATTCTTGCGCAACACTTGTGCCGCAAAGGCCGGGTCGGCAGCCAGATGACGCGCTGTGGCCTGCGTTTTGATAAAGCCCGGCGCGATGCTGTTGGCGCGGATATTATGCGGCGCGCCCTCCATCGCGAGCTGGCGCGTCATCGCCATCACTCCGCCCTTGCCCGCGCAATGAGCCAGCGCGGGCGAACCTTCCAGTGCGTGGCGGGCGTTGGCGGACGCGAAGTTGATGATAGATGCGCTGCCGCTTGCCTTCAGCCAGGGCCAGGCGGCGCGGGTAGCGAGGAAGACGATGTCCAGTTCGCCGCTGAGCGTAGCCTTCCAGTCGGCATAGGACAGGGTTTCGGTCCAGTCGAAAACCGCAAAGGCGGCCGCGTTGACGAGAATGTCGATGCGGCCATGGCGATCGCCGATCCGCTGGAACAGCGCGCCGGTCGCCCCTTCGTCCAGCAGATCGCAACATTCGTCCGCGCCCGCCCGGTCGATGCCGATGACATGCGCACCCTCCGCTGCGAACAGCCGGGCGCAGCCCTCACCAATGCCATTGCCCGCACCAGTGACCACCGCAACCTTGCCCTGCAACCGATCAGCCATGGGCAATCGCGCCTTCGGTCGGCTGGACGCCACGGCGCAACGGCGCGATCAGCGCCACGCCCGCGCCCAGCAGCGCACCGACCGACAGCAACGCAAAGGCGCCCATCAGTCCGCCCGCCTGCCGCGCCAGCAGAGTGACAATCACAGGGCTGAGGAACTGGCCAAAGGCAAAGGCGCTTTGCCAAAGGCCCGCGCCGCGCCCGCGTATGTCGAACGACAACAGGCTCATCGACCAGACCAGCAGCGTCGGCAACAGTAGCCCCGCGCCAAGCTGGTTGATGAAGCAGCCGGTCAGGAACGCGGTCGGCCCATGCGCCATGCCCATAGTGGCGAAGCCCGCCGCCAGCATGGTAAATTCGACCAGCAGAAGACGCCGCACCGGCCAGCGCCCGATGCGCGAATAGACAAAAGTGCCGAGCGGGACGCCGATGCTGGCGATCGAGGTGAGCAGACCGATACGGGCCGGATCGGTCAGGCCAAGCTGGACCAGTCCAGACGATGCCTGAATCTGTACGGTGTAGAAGAAGATGGAGCCATAGACGGTTATCGCCAGAATGATCAGCATAGGTCGCCAGGGAAAGCCCGACCAGCCGAGCGTGGGCGTAGCCTCCGCCGCAATGGCGCGACCCGCTTTGGGTTCCCAGGTGAAGCGCAGGACAAGCGCGAACATCAGCAGCGCGGAAACATAGACCCAAAAAGGCGTCCGCCAGCCAAAGGCACCCAACTGGCCGCCCAGATTGAAGAAGAGAAGCGCCGACATGGAGGCAAAGGCAGTCTGTCCCGCCAGCCATTTGTCGCGCGCCGCGCCGGTGAAGTAATCGCCGATCAGCGTGGTCGACAGCACCATGATCAGCGCTTCGGCGATGCCGACACCCACGCGCGAGGCAAGGATGGCAGGCAGGCTGGTCAGGAAAACCGGCGCGACGCCGACCAGCGCATAAAGCAGGAAGGCGGCAAGCAGCAGCCGACGGCGGCCGAAATAATCCCCCAACATGCCCGCAATGGGCG
>NZ_DATKFP010000262.1:0-2822 GCF_035511395.1 Sphingobium sp. | reverse complement strand
GGGCGGCGCGAAAGGTGCATCAGGCCCGGCGGCGACCGAGCGGTCTTCCCAGACCTTGCCGTCACCCTCAAAGCGCGCCTGCTGCGCCGCGTTGCGCTCCTCTACCGAGTTGGCATAGCGATCCACCTCGGCGAAGTCTTCCGGCAGATAGCGCCGGCTGTGGCCATCATAGGTATCGCGCAGCGCATCGAGAAATTCGTTCACCGTGGGGCGTTCGGTATGGTCGGGGAAATACCCCGCTTCCCATGCCGCATGGGCAGCGTCGTCGAGCTTGGCGCCGCTTTCGCTCACCAGCGGGCCGAACCGCGCTTCCTGCCCAACGAAATCCATGCCCCGGCGCGCTGCGTTGTTCATGCCCATCGCCGACAGTTCGCCGCCCTGATCGGCAAGACCGCCTCGCAGGCGCACCCAACCCACCAAGTCGATCGGGCCGACCTTGAGCACCTCCGCGCCGCTCCATGTGCGCACCGTCTGCCGCGTCAGTTCCGCCCGCGGGTCCGGGATCTTGGCAGGAGCGTAACGCCCTGCGTCAATCGCGGCCAGTTCGTCAGCAGACCGAACCTCATTGGAGGGTAGAGGTACAAGATCGCGCGGCTGAATATCTCTCGTCAGTGCCGCGCGCTGCGCCTCTGATAGCGGCTGGTCAATCGGCTGGGGGCGATCGCGGAACAGGTAGTCAGGCTTGCGCGCTTCCTGCGAAATCGAGGGTTCGGGTTCCGCCGCCATGCCCATCGAACGACCATCAGTGTCGATGCGATCAGGCACCCGAACACCGGCAGCATCGTCAGCCACGCTCTGCACGTTGTCACCACCCGCGACTTCGCCAGCGTTCTCGGCAGCGCGGCCCAAGACCTTGCCTGCCGCCTTCTTGACGTAGGGCGCGGCGTATTCAAGCGCCTTGCCGCCCGCCACGCCCAGCGCCGCACCCAGGGGTACCCCCACGGCGGCACCAAGCGCGCGTTCCGATGCAGAGCCATCTGTGCCGAGAAAGCCGGTGGCGCCGCCATAGGCAGCACCCACCCGAGCCAATTCTGCCACCGTCTTTGCACGGGCGCCAAATGGCACGAGAAGCCCGCCGACAAGCTCGCCGCCGGTCTGGGCGTACGGATGAGCGTAGTCGTCAAATCCGAGGATCGAAGCGTTCTGCTGCTGGTTGTTCGACCAGATGTCAGCAAGGCGCCGGTCGCTGTTGAAAACGCTCTCGCGCCCCTCAGTGCCGCCCAGCGTGTCCACTACTGCACCGGCTTCATCGAGGCCGCTGGCGAGCACGCCAGAACCGAGGCCGCGCGTTGCCGCGCCCGTCGCCCCATCGCCGGAATCGGTAAGGGGCCGGACATAATTCTGATACGAGGTAGTCGCCGCGATGCCGGTCTTTTCAATTTGTGCCCGCGCCTTCTCTACGTCCGCAGGGTCGGTCACGAAGCCGTGCGCTTGCGAGAACTTCGCCACGTCTACAGCAGGCACCTTAGGGTCGTTGATGAGTTGCAGGAACTGCTGCTCGTCCTCGGAACGCATACCGGCCAACGGCGTTGGCGTGTCCCACCATTGCGCTACCGTCTCGCGTGAAGGCGCCGGCAGCGGGTCGCGCCTATAATCCTGCGGCGCCTGAAACTTGGTGTCGTGAATGCCGAGGCCGTTGAGCCGCGCCAGGCGCTCGGCCTGCATGTATTCAAACTGGCGCTGCGGATCAGCGGCAAGGTAAGTTGGCGCAGCGAGGGCGTTGCCCTGGCGCACCATGCCATTGCCAACATCGAGACCGTCATTCGTCAAGGGCGCGACCGCCCTGCCGTAAGAATCGCCCACAGGCTGGCCGATGATCGTTTCCGGCGAAACTACCCCCATCAGGGCATTGCGGCTCTGCTGGCCGATCGGCACTGGCTGGCCAGCGCGATCCCAACCCTGCTGCTTCAACTCAGGTGCATCGATGCCCCACACCCGCAGGTTGCGACCGGACGACAGGCGCGCGGTGTCGCCGTCGATCGGCCGGACAATGATCTCACCACCCACAGCCGGAGCCGATTCGCTCCGCTTAACCTTGGCCTGCGCCCGACGCTTCGAGCGCTTCGTCTCGGTTCCCGGCCATGGGTCTGCCTCAGGAGAAGCGGAAACATCCTCGCCGGGCCATTGATCTTCCATGCTCACCGGATTTTCACCCGACCGTCAGGCGTCTTGTAGTACGTCCCTTTTGGCAGCGCCGCCGCCTCTGTGGGCGTCTTCACGGCGCGGGGGTTACTAACGGTTCCTGCCTGGGCCGCGGCCTTACCACCACGCGGTCGGGCGGCGCTCAAGTCCTGGCCACGGCGAGTGCGCGCGTCTGTCAGATCCTGCCCGCGTCGGGTCGTCGCAAGCCGGGCGTCATTGTTCCGGCGAGCTTCGTCAAGCCGACCCTCGCGCGTTCCGATGATGCTATCCGTGTTCCGATCGGCGCGGGCGTTGTCAGCGTCGGTGTTCGCCACCCGCATCAGATAGTCGAGCCGCTCCTTCACCGGGAGAGCCCGCTCCATCAGGCCCTTAACGGCTTCCGGTCCAGGATAGGTCAGCGGCACACTCTCGCCAAGATCGACGCCCAGCACCGCCGCGTAAGGATTGAGACGGGAAAGCGCCGCCTGCCATCCCGCGTCATCCTGCACCCGGCCCATTTCCTCGACGGCGAGGCCGTAAAAATCATGCTCGCCCTTGAGGCGGTCAATGAAACTGTCACGCAGGGTGGACTGGATCTTAAGCGCCTTCTCAGGATCGCGGCTCATCATGCGAAGAAATGCCTGATCCCGCGCTGTCTTGGGCTCGCCGAGAATCGACATATCAGGACCGCCACCAGCAGC
>NZ_DATKFP010000261.1:0-1943 GCF_035511395.1 Sphingobium sp. | reverse complement strand
TTCCTTTTCGGTGGCATGAGCTACGAGGAAGCAGCCGAAAGCATGCGTTCGTTTGCCAGACACGTCATACCGGCCCTGAGAAAGAGCAGCAAACGCAAGGTGGCTTGACGCGTCCGCTTCTGGAAGCCTCGTGGCGGTCTGGTCCATGAATTCGGCGACGACCCGGCTTGTCGTCGATGCCTTGGTAACGGCGATCTGGCGGCGTGGAAAGCCGGATGCGCCGATGCATCTCTCCGATCACAGGGATGCATGCTCGATGAGCCGGTCTGGAAATTGCCGGGACAGTGCAGCGATGGCGAGCGCCTCTCCTCGCTCAAGATCGAAGGCGTGGCCCGCAAGATTGACCACACAAGAGATCAGGTCTGGGCCGACGCATCGGATGGCATCGAACACTTCTATGATCTCCTGCGCCGGCACTCGACGCTCGGGTATCTGAACCCATGGAGTTCGAAAAGAAGATTCTGTTAGCTTAACTCGACATCTGCGAGACCGGCAGCAGCCCAGTCCGCCGTCCGCGTTCGCTGCTGGCCGACAGGGCCTACGACGCCAAAAACCCGCGTGATGAACTCGCCCTGCGCCGCATCAAGGCCGTGATCCCGCCCAACCCGACCCACAAGCATCCGCATCGTGACGACACGAACGCCTACAAGGGCCACAACGTCATCGAGCGTATGTTCTGCCGCGGCGGTTCAGGTACGCGGCGAAATTCGCGCAGATATTGATCCGGTCGAAGCAGCGCGATGCATGTTCGCCGCCCGCTGTCAGCAGCCGCAAACCTGGCTGGGCTCTGATATCAGCCACAGTGCCCTCAAGAATAACATGCATGTACTGCTCAAATTCGCGATCGACGGAATGTTCATAGACGGCACACGCAAGATAGAACCCTCACGAAATAAACGAACTTCGCAGGCCGGAAAAGACGATAACAGGGCTGTTATGCTGATACCCGGGAAGAGCGGCGCCGTCGAAGGCAAATGATTTCGGTTGATTCAGCGTTCCAACGCTGCCGACTTTCGGGATCAGCACGAAGACGAGGTTTGGGTCGGGGAGATCCATCTCAACCCAAGGGGCAGTCGACGCCCGTCTTTCAAGGGGAGGATCGGGGGAGGGACCTCGAAATCCGCACGCCGACTGCGACTAGTGCTGACCGTCGGGTATTCTCAACATGAGACCGTCGAGATCGTCGGTCATTGTGATCTGGCAAGCAAGGCGGCTGTTTTCCGTCGAACCTTCGGCAAATTGTAGCAAGTTGGCTTCCATGCCGCCCGGCTCGGCCATGCCGGCCCGGGACATCCACGCGGCATCGACATGCACATGGCAGGTCGCGCAGGCGCATTCGCCCCCGCAATCGCCGTCGATGCCCGGCACACCGTTGTTGACCGCGGCGTCCCTCGCAGTCGTGCCACTCTTGACCGCGATAGGATATTCAGCGCCGTCCGGCTCGATGAAAATGACTGTGGGCATATTTTTCTCTTTTCGATCATGCTGGATGAAACGGCGAGTGGAGCGTTCGTTTTCGCGATGAATCGGGGGCGCCGCTCCGTCGCGAACTAATGCCCGCGCAGCTTCACGTCGGCCTTGATGGCGCGGTCTTCAAACACCGCTTCGACCACAATGTCACAGCCTGTCAGGTCGGCGAAGTCGGTGGTCGGCTTGATCAGGGTGAGCTTGGCAGTGCACTCGGCCTCGGTCATGCGCTTGGCGGCCACGCGCTTGTTCCACAGGTTCTCGCTGTAGGCCTTGCCCTTGGCCGCGCTGTCGGTGCTGCTGTCGAGCAGCACCACTTCCATGCCGACCTCGGCGGCGGCGAAGGCAATGCCCGCGCCCATCATGCCAGCCCCCAGAATGCCGACCTTGCGGTAGCTGGCCTGAGGCACGCCCTTGGGCCGGGAGGCCAGCTTGCTGGCGGCGGGGATGCCAAAGAACAGCGAGCGGATCATGTT
>NZ_DATKFP010000260.1:0-34822 GCF_035511395.1 Sphingobium sp. | reverse complement strand
GGAAATAATAGCCGCCCAGGACATATTCGAACCGATCGCCGATATCGCCGAGCAGGTTGATCTCTTGCGAGAATTGATGCTGGCGACGGCGGTTCTGGGTGCTGAACAGATCGATCGGCGTCACGCCCAGAGGATTGAAGCTGAAAGGCGGGGCGAGCACTTCAGGACTGACGGTGAATCCGACAAGCCCCGAATTGCCGTCCAGATCGTCGCGGGCATTGCGGTTGCTCCATTTGCGAAAGCCCGTCAACGATCGGATCGTCACGCCGCCCAGTTCCAGTTCCGCCGTAATGGTGTGACCAATCACCTTGTCGGTCATCTTGCCCTGGTTGAGGGCGATCGGGTCGAGCCGATCGGTTGAATAGACCGGCGCGCTGCCGCCCAGCGCAGAGGATGCCTGAAGATAGCCGAGGATATCAGGCCGGATGACGGTCAACTGGAAAGCCGGGGCATAGCTTTCGCGCTTCGAGAAATCGAAGCCATAATCGAGCTTGAGCGGACCCGTGCTGAAACTTGCCGCCCCACGGAAGGCGTCGAGCACATAGGCGCCCGGATCGCGATTATCCGATGCGTTCAGATCGTCGACATAGCCGTTCCGTTCCTTGTGGAGATAGGTCAGTCGCGCCTTCAGGCCGGTGTCGGCAATGTTGCCGGTGTCGACCGACGTCTTGAGACTGTAATAGCCGTAATTGCCCGCCGATGCATCGACGCCCGCATGAAAGTCGTCGGCCGGCTTGGCGGTGATCAAATTCACTGCGCCGCCGATCGTGTTGCGGCCATAGAGCGTGCCTTGTGGTCCGCGCAGCACCTCGATCCGTTCCAGATCGAGAATGTCGAAGGCGCTACCTGCCGCGCGGCCCAGAATGATGCCGTCGACATAAAGGCCGACCGGGCTGTCCGACGTCAGGATGGGATCGATGTCGCCGATGCCCCGGATGAACAGCTGCATATTGGTGGATGAAGCGGGGGAGGTCGTCACCGACACGCTGGGTGCGACCGCGGTCAGATCTGCGGCGGAGGCGATGCCTTTGCTGCGGATCATCTCCTCATTAAGCGCCGTGACGGCGATCGGCGTCGATTGCAGATTTTCTGCCCGCTTCTGGGCGGTCACGACGATATCGGCGATGCCGCTTCCGGTATCTGCGGCCTCGGTCTGGGCCATTGCCGGCCGTGCGGAAAAGACAAGGGCGACGCCGCCCAGAAGAAAATATCGCAGTTTCATGGTCATCCTCTATTATGGATATTGCTCGGGATTTCAGGTCCGGACGCCGCCGAACTGTCCCGCGATTTCAGCGACGGCGGCCGCGATGTCGCGGCGGCGGTAGCCGAGCAACGCCGTTTCGCCGGCGTCAGGCTCGTAACGGATCCAGTTGCCCCGTCCTTGCGGGATCGCCACGTCCGGCAGCAGGGGCAGTTCCGCATCCCGTTCCTCGATCCGCACAGTGCTGCCGGCAGCGTCGAAGAAGAGCTGGAAATAATCGCGGAAGGACAGATTTTCGTCCCCCACCAGATAGGCCTTGCCTGGATCGCCATGAAGCAGCGCGCCTTCGAGCGCTTCCGACAGGGAGCGATAGGACATGAAATTGGTGCCGCCCGGCGGCGCATAGGCTTCGATCGGGATCAGTCCTTCGGCCCACTGCATATAGGGTTCGAAGATGACGCTGGGCAGGCCCGGAACGGCGCCGACCATGAAGGGCGCGTTGACGCTGATGACGTCGAAACCGGGGCGTCCCTGCGCCCGCGCACCTTCGCAGGCCGCAAGGCGCGATCGGATATAGCTGTTGTCGGCCAGCAAATGAGGTGCCGCCTGCGGATAGAAGCTGCCAAGTTGGATCGCGCGGCGGACGCCTGCTTCCCGACAGGCGGAAAAAAGGGCGGGCACCGCCTCATGATTGGCGCGGATCAGGAAGCTGTCGAAATCGCTGCCCTGCGGCACATGGCGCGGATCATTGCCGGCTGCGAAGATCACCCAGTCAAACCCCGCCAGTTGGTCCGGCGTGAAATCACCCTTCACATAGTCGCCCTGCAGGAAAGGCATGGCCGCCATGGGCGTCGACGCCAACGGCGTGCTGCGCCCGGCAATGGTCACATCATGGCCCTGGGCGGCCATGTGGATCGCGACATGGCCGCCCAGCGCGCCCGTGCCGCCAATCACCAACAATTTCATCTGATTTCCTTTCACAGGGTGAGGTCGGGGTTGCGGCGCAAATGGTTGCCGCCATCGATTGACAGGCATTCTCCCGTCATCCAGCCGCTTTCCGGCCCGGCGAGAAAGCGCACGGCGCCGGCTATGTCTTCCGGTTCGCCAAAACGCCCGAGTGGAAATTCGGGAAGGAACGCCTTTGCCGACCCCTGCCCGGCAAAAAGGTCGGCGGTACCTTCCGCACGGGTGAGGCCGGGACGCACGGCGTTGACCCGGATTTCGGCAGCGCCCAGTTCGTCGGCGGCCGCCCGGACGAGCGCTTCGACTGCACTCTTGGCGATATGATAGGCGCTCAGAAGACGGAAGGTGAGCGGGGCGGAACTGGAGGAGGTACAGATGATCGATCCCCCGGCCTTCATCAGCGGCGCGCCATGACGCACGGCGAAGAATGAGGTGAGGAGGTTATGCTCGACCGTCCGGCGCAATGTCTCCGCGTCCAGTTCGAGGAGCGGAGTGAAGCCGCCGCCGCCTATCGTCGCAAAAATGACGTCGAGCCTGCCCGCCCATCCATGGGCTCTCAGGAGTGCGCTTCTGACCGCCTCCTCGTCGGCGCAATTGCCGACGATCGGCAGGATCGTCGCATAGGGCACTATCGCGCGGATCGCTGCTTCCGAACGTGCCAGCCCTTCTTCCCGTCGCGCCATCAGCGCCAACCGTGCGCCGTCTCTTGCAAGTGCGATGGCGGAGGCGGTGGCGATCGCTCCCGAAGCGCCTGTGATGAACGCTGTCTGGCCGGCGAGCACACTCATTTCGGCACTTCCACTGCGCGCGTCTCGGTCCAGTCCAATATCAACTGTCGCCGCGTGAAGCACCAGCCAGTCGCTTCCCGCCGCCATTCGTCTTGATATCGGATCGTCCAGACCAGCACAGAATCCTGGTCGTGGAGGAGATGCTCAGCAATACAATATGTTTCGCCGGTCGCGCGGTCGCCGTCGATGACCGCGACCTGCTGATGCACGCGATGCTGGGTGGCGCGGAACATCTGCGTCAGCGTGTCGATAGCCGACAGGCAATTATCCAGTCCTCTGCTGGCGAAGCCCGGCCCCTCGATTACGCAGTCTTCGGCCAGAACTGTTCGCCACAACGCCTTGTCGCGCCGGTCTGCACCACATGCGTAAAGCTCCGCCGTTTGTAACAGCAGGTCGCGGTCGAGCATCGAGGAAAGGATGTGGCTCATCGGACTACAGAATTTCGCTTAAGGGCGGAAAGGCGGAGAGCAGGGCCGCGTCGATATTCTGGGCCTGACCGTTGATGCCGGCTGACCGGCGGCTGAGCAGGAACAGGGCGACCTCCGCTACTTGCTGCGCGGAAAGAGCGCCTCGATAGGCGGGATCGGCCAGCCCATCGGGTTCCTCGATCGCCTCCAGCCCGGCATGGCCCGTCATGCCTGACAGCACCATTCCGGGGCATATGGCGTTGATCCGGCTTCCGCGCTCTGCAAAGGCGGCCGCTGCCGATCGCACCAGCCCGATCAGCCCATGTTTGGAGATGGAATAGGCCGCCGCTTCGGCAAAACCGATTACGCCTGATAGGGAGGCCGTAACGACGCAACTGCCGCCCGGACGCAATCTTGCGCGCGCCTGCTGCACGCCCAGGAAAGTGCCCCTCAAATTGACGGCGATGACCCGGTCGAATGTCTCGATCGACAGATCTTCCAGTGGCCCATAGGGTTGCAGCGTCCCGGCGTTCAGGAACACGGCATCGATCCCGCCGAAACGTCGTTCGGCCAGGTCGAACATTCCCTGATTGTCCTGCTCGCTCGAAATATCGGCGCGGATGGCGGCGGCCTGCCCGCCGCGCGCGGCGATCAGTTCGGCGGTGCGTTCGGCCGAGGACAGGTCGATATCGGCCACGACGACCGCGGCGCCCTCCATCGCAAGCCGCTGGCAAGCCGCGCGTCCGATCCCCGACCCGCCGCCGGTAACCAATGCAGTCTTGTCAGCAAAAATGCTGGTCATTTTGCCTCCGTATCGATTTCGTGAAGAATGAAGAATGCCACCGTTCTCTTCTGAAGGCGGAAGTCGGTCTCAGGCGCTGAGATCGATGCCGTTGCCGCTGATCATCGGCGTCACCGTCCATTGTCCGTCAGGCGTCTGCATCCACCCTGCCGCCGCGAGCGCACCACCATTGACGTGCAGGGTCGTGCCCGTGACCCAGTCGGCGAGCGGACTGGCCAGATAGAGGGCGGCGTTGGCGCTGTCTTCCGGTCGACCGAAGCGGCCGAGGGGAATCCACTTGTCCATATGCGCCCGGTTGCGGGGTGGGATCATATAGTCCAGCGGCACTTGCGGCGTATCGGTCGTCTCCGGCGCGACAGCGTTCACCCGGATGCCGGACGGGCCAAGTTCAAGGGCGAGGCTTTGCGTGAGGCCGGTGACGGCCGCCTTGGCTGCGCCATAAAGCGCGCAATTGGGAATGCCGCGAAAGGCCTCGATGGAGGTGATGTTGACGATGCTGGCACCGGAGGCGGCTTGGCGCAGGAGTGGCAGCATCGCGCGGGTAACACGCACTGCCTGTCCGAAATTGATGTCGATTATCGCATCGGCTTCCTCGTCGGTCAGCGCCTCGAACGATTTGCTGTGCAGGAAATGACCGACATTGTTGATCAGAATGTCGAGTTTTCCATCCCAATGCCGCACCTTGTCCGCAAGCGTTCGAACATCGTCGCGGTTTGTTACGTCGCACCGGATGGTGAGCGCCGTGGGAAAGGCGGCTGCAAAGGTGGCGCAGCGCTGTTTTTCGGCCTCGGCAATGGCGACCCTCGCGCCGGCCTCCGCGAAGACTGTCGCGCAGGCAAGGCCAATTCCCGATCCGCCGCCGGTTATCAGGACGCTCCTGCCGGCAAAATCCATCGCCTTCATCACCCCTCCTCCATATCGGCCTATTGCCATTTGACGGACATGCTATGGATCTGCGCTCGAAACGCATGGTCCATTTGGACTATATGGGGGAATCGATTGAAATATGATGGACGCAATATGTGGCTCTATATCTATGTAGTATAAGATTTGCGTAAATATTCTATGATATCGCTACTCATGTTGAGGCCTTTGCGCAGATATGCATCGAATGTACCAAAGCGCTTTTCGACTTCTGCAAAAGCAGCGTTCAGATAGTCGGCACGCACGGTAAGGACCGATGAAAGATTGGCAGGGTCGATCGCACTACCCGATTTGCCAAGTGCCTCCACCGTCGCGGCATTTTTCCGCTTCAGAAAGCTATTGCTTGCCAGATAATCGGCCATCACCGTTTCGCGCGGCACGCCCAATATCGTCAGGATCACAGCTGTGGCCCAGCCGGTGCGGTCCTTGCCTGCGGTGCAATGATAGAGGAGGGGCGCGCCATTCGGTTCGGCGAGCCGATGGAGCATTGTGGCATAGGCTCGCCGCGCACTGCCCAGCGACACGAAGTCGCGATTAGCGGCTGTCAGCAGTTCGACGCCCTTGCCCGATGCAATGGCGCTTATCGCCTTGCGCATGTCGCCCCCGAGCGAGCCGTCGCTGTCCGCCGCCACGTCTAGGATCAGGGGCTGGCTACCGGGCGGCAGGCGATCCGGTTCGCGCGTTCTTTCACTCTGTGTACGCAGGTCGGCCACAAAATGCAGGCCCAGCCCGCCCAGCGCTTCAAGATCGGCATCGCTCACCCGATCAAGTTGGTCGGATCGATAAAGCAGGCCCATTTTCACCCAGCGTCCGTCGATCGTGCGATAGCCGCCAATGTCGCGCAAATTGGGGATGCTGGGCAGGTGCAACGCGCGGTCGGCGATGACCAGGGGACTTCCCTTATCGGGAACGAGCGTAAAATAAGGGCGCTGGCCGGAGGGCAGGCCATGGATCATGACGCTGCCCGACCCCGTTCCCTGCCCGACCCTATTCCCTCGCAATAGGGGAGAAGGTGTCGGCCCGGCATGAATAATGACATGCCGGACGCCCGCCGCCTGCCATTCGATCCGATAGGCTTCCCCGACCTTGATGGCGCTCGCCGAGAGGAAGGGGATGGCCGATCGGCTTCTCCCGGCGATCGGCGCAGTGCATCCGGCAAGGGCGGCCATGAGCGCGTGAGAGACGAACTGGCGGCGGGCAAACAGCATCGGTCTTATCCCCTTTGCGAGGAGATGTTGCCACCATCGACAACGATCTCCGATGCGGTGACATAGCTGGCTTCATCCGACAGCAGGAAGCGGACAACGCGCGCGACTTCCTGCGGTTCGCCGAGGCGGCCGAGCAGGATGCGCCTTTCAAACGCGCCTTCGGGCAATGCCTCGACTGTCGGGCGGAGCATGGGCGTCAGTATCTGGCCGGGCGATACCGAATTGATCCGTATGCCATCCATGGCGAGCCGATCGGCCAGGGAACGGACGAGCGACAGCATCCCACCCTTGGCCGCGCTGTAGATCGGATTGACCGCGTTGCCGAGTGTGGCGTTGATCGATGCGATCGTCACGATCGCCGATCCTTGGCGCGCCGCCAGGTCGGCGCGAATGGCCTGGACGATGAAGGCGAGCGAGCGCAGGTGGATGGCGATGCCGCTGTCCCAGCTTTCGGCCGTGATGCCGTCCAGGGATGCTGTATCGACGATACCCGCCGCGTGGACCAGTCCGCCAGGCGCGCCAAGGGCCTGCCGGGTTGCGGCCAGCGCAGCTTCGATGGCGTCGAGGTTGCGCAGGTCGATGCCGATCCCGACGGCTGCCACCCCATGGGATCGGGCGATGGCTTCGGCTGCCGCGGCAGCCTTGGCGCTATCGATATCCCATAGGGCGACGGGACGTCCGACAGAGGCGAGCGCCTCGGCGGAGGCAAGGCCGATGCCGGACGCGCCGCCTGTGACGATGACCGGAGACGCCGGGCTGGCGAGAGCGGGGGTAAGCGACATATGTGATGGTCCTTTCAATGAGAAGGAAGCGCCCTTAAAATTCGATGCCCAGATCGATGCCATAGGTGCGCGGTTCACCGAAGAGCGCGCCGGGGCGACCGACATTGAACTGCATGATATAGTAATTTTGATTGGTGAGGTTACGGCCCCAGACGCTCGCCCGCAGGCCCTTGATGCCGGGAATGTCCGTCAATGTCAGCCGGGCGTTCAGCAGGCCATAGTCGCCGATGACATATTTGCCGCTGGTAATCGTTGCATTGGTATATTTGTCGCTCTGCGCCGTGTAGTTGAGATTAGCGCTGACGCTGCCGATCGGAATCCTTGGCAGATCATAGTTGAGGTCGAAGGCGATCGTGTGTTTCGGGGCGTTGGTGAAGCGATAATTATCCGCAATATTGGCGCCCGTTGCGTCGATGATTTCCTTGTATCGCGCCGATAGATAGCCATAGTTGACTGACAGGCGCAGATCGCGCACCGGCGCCATGGTCAGGTCCATCTCGACGCCCTTGACTGTGGCGCGACCGGCGTTGAGCACGTCGGTCAGGCGGATATTGGTCGGATCCGACTGAACATTGACCTGGATATCTGAATATTTGGATATGAAACCTGCCGCATTGAAGCGTAGGCGATTGTCGAGCCACTGACTCTTGATACCCGCTTCATAGGACCAAAGCGTTTCGGGTCCGAAACCCGCGTCGAAGCGGGCGATAGAACTGGCGCGAACATTATAGCCGCCGCTCTTATAGCCCTTCACGGCCTTGACATAGACATTGACTTCGCGCGCCGCATCAAACGCGAGGATGAGACTTGGGCTGAAGTCCCGAAAGGTCCGGCTCCCATCGCCGACACCGGGGACGGCTATGATCGGGCCGTCATTCACCTGCGTCTGACGGGCGAGAGTGGCTTCGCGCTTGTCCCAGCTTTGCCGCAGGCCGACCGTCAGATGCAGCCTTCGGTCGAGCCATTGCGGCGTGACGGTTGCCTGGCCGAATAGAGCATAGGACCGGTTGTCGATCGTCGCGCTCGTGAAACTGCGCGTCACGGTCGGCGGACTGTAGCTGTTGCTGACATTGTCGCCGCTTTCGGAGAAATAATAGAACCCCGCGACATATTGCAGCCCGCCATCCATCGCATCACCGATCAGTTGGACTTCCTCGCTCCATTGGTCCTGCTTGGCGCGGCTGCTATTTTTCTGGAGCGGGAAGGGCCCGATGGCGCCAGTCAGATAATCCTGATTCTGGAAGTTATCGAGCTTGCGATAGCCGGTGATCGATCGGACGGTCATCGCTTCGCTGGCTTCCCATTCCGCGGTCAGGCTGTGCCCCTGTGCTGTGATGTCGTTCGGCAGTACATCGCGCACCAGCGGACTGCCGGCCTTCGGCCGGTCGATTATCGACGGATGGAGCGGAGAGAAGGCCACATAGGTAGGCGTGTCGCCTATTTCGGTGCGATCATAGCTGTAGCGAAGGCTCAGCGCGTCCGAAGGCTGCCACAGAACGTCCGCGCGCATCGCCTGACGATCCTCGTCGCCCCAGCGCTTGATGCCGGTGCCGGCATTGCGGATGAAGCCATCCTGCTGCTGGTTCACGTAGGACAGACGGGCGGCGATGGTCTGGCCGATCGGCACGTTGACCGCTGCCTTGAAGCGTCGATTATCGTAATTGCCGAGCGTCACTTGCCCCTTGAAGCCGAAATCGCCAAGGTCAGGCTTGCGGGTGATGAAGTTGATCGCGCCGCCGGTCGCGTTGCGGCCATATAGCGTGCCCTGCGGTCCGCGCAGCACCTCGATCCGGTCGAGGTCGGCGACCTCCATGGCAAGTCCCTGGCTGCGCGCGACATAGACCCCATCCATATAGACGGCGACGCCGCCATCCTGTGTGATCTGGTCGTCGGCCAGACCCACGCCGCGCATGAATATCTGCGTCGTTGCGGCGTTGTTGGGAAAGGGGGTGAGTTGAAGATTGGGTACCTGCGCGCGCAGGTCGGTAAGGCCGCCTATACCCTTGGTTTCCAGATCCTTTGCACTAAACGCGGCGATCGAGATGGGCGTGTCCTGAAGCGATTCCTCGCGCTTTTGGGCAGTAACAACGATCTCTTCAATGCCTGCCTCTTCCTGCGCCATCGCGGGAATAGCGGCGCTGCTCATCAGAATGGCAACGATCGACCTTGCGATCATGTGATTCGGCATATTTCCTCCCCTGAAATCGAGCGCTTGGGCGGCCGCTCTTCGGTCCGCCTCTCTTCAGCGTCCCAAATAATTTACCTACTAGTCCGTAGAATTTCAACCCCGGCTTGCGTGATCGGAAAGACAGGGCATAAGGACGGCATCATGAGTGCAATCAAACCGCCCGTTCGTCAGGCGCGTGGCGATGCGACCCGCCGCCAGATTCTGGATGAGGCGGAGCGTATTTTTGCCGATATCGGCTATGCTGCCGCGCGGCTTGATCATGTGGCCGATGCAGTCGGCATCCGACGCCCGTCGATCATCTATCATTTTCCGGGTAAGCAGCAGCTTTACGACGAGGTGGAAGCGGATATCTTCTCGTCCATGCATGCTTTCGTGCTCAACCGGATGAAAGGCGTCACTGACCCGATGGCTCAGCTGCTGACCCTGCTGGACGCCTGGCTTGATTTTCTGGTCGGGCGGCCGACCGCGGCGCGCATCATCCAGCGGCTGATTGCCGATTCAGCTGCGCATGGCGACAATCCGGTGCGTTTCTCCGAAACGGCGCTTCAGGACATAGAGGATGTGGTAGCCGCCGGCGTCGTCAGTGGTCAGTTCCAGCCGGTGTCTGCGATGGTGTTGCTCAATCTGGTGGCGGGCGGCGCACTACATTATGTCTGCAATGCGCATCAGTTAGGGCCGAGCCGCTCCTATGATCCTTCGGCGCCGGCGCAACTTGTCGAGTTCCGGGCGATGATGCATCGCCTGGCGAAGGCGGCGGTAACAGACGCACCTGCCTGACGCACGCTATCGGCGTTCGCTCGATATGGGTGTGTTCGACGCCATGCTCGAAACTTCGACCGAAATGGCGGGCCGCTCGGTTTCGTCCTGACGCTAGGCGAGATTCACGACCTGAAGGGCTTTGGCGCGCTGTTCAGGATGATCGCTGACAAGGCCAAAACAATGCTGACCGATCGGGGATATGATGCCGAAGCCATTCGTGGGGAGATCGCCTTCCATGGTGTTCGAACGGTGATCCCCGCAAGCGGGGACGCCGCAAACCGGCTCGCCATGATCGCGACAAATACCGTCAGCGCAGCCGCGGCGAGCAACTCTTCAACAAGCTCAAAAGCTGGCGACGCGTTGCTGCCCGCCAAGACAAAACCAGAAAGTCCTATCTCGGCTTCGTCAGCATCGCATCAGGACTGCTCTGCTGTCCTTTGTCCACGAAGCCTGGTCGCTGCCGGCAATCCTATCCCGCTTCAAATGTAGGATTTTCTCTGATTTATCCTGTCGGATGGATCAGTCCCGCCTTCCGCAGATCATGCCTTACCCCGCCGTGGTGCGTCGCTGTCACCTTCACGTCGCGCATCTGTGGCCTGGATCCGGCCACAAAGGACGCTTCGGGAAGGCTTCGCGAGCGCTTCCGCCCGGAAATGCCAGCGACACTGTGAACTTCGGTTCTACGCGTTCACGCCGCCGCCATTGCCCGGCTCACCAGCAGCCTGGTATAGGCCGGCAGCACCGCGCCGAACGCCTTGAAGCGCACGTCCGCTACCTTGCCGCTGGTGAAGAGATAGGCGCCCAGCGCAATGATCGCCGCGACCTTCGCCTGGCCCAGCACGGTATAGCGGGCGATGTCCACCGCCGTCCGACCGGTGCCTTGCTCCCATTCCGCGACCATGCGTTCGGGCGACCACCAGCCGGGCTGCTCGAATCCGGCATCGGCTAGCGAGGCTTCGCCCTGATCGTGGAACATCAATATATAGCCCAGGTCCAGCAAAGGCTCGCTGATCTGCGCCATTTCCCAGTCGAGCAGCGCGGTCAGCCGTCCCTCATGCCACAGGCAATTGCCATGTTTGGGGTCGCCATGCACCGGCGTCGGCGCGCCGGACGTGCGGGGCGGCCGCGCGGCCATATCCTCCAGCACGCCGATCAGGTCGCTGGTCGCCTCTGCGGAACGGGCGACATCCAGCCAATGCTGCGCTTCCTGCTGCACTGTCCGCCCGCCCGGCGGCATTTCGCCGACCGGCATGTTGTGCAGGCCGATCACCGCGTCGAACCATTGACGGCAGATATTCTCGGGCACCGCCACCGGATCGGCCTTCACCCAATCGGGTGTGACATATTCGAATGCCTCGCCCGGCACGCATTCCATCAGGAAGAATTCGTCGCCGATGATGGACGGATCGGTGCTGAGTTCCAGCATGTCGGGCAAGGGCACCGCCGGGGCATGGGCCTTGACCGCCGACAGCACGGCATGTTGCCGCGCCATGTCATATGGCGGCAGCAGCCCCTCCTCGGACGGGGGCATGCGCAATATCTCGTTCAGCCCCTCGACCAGATAGGTTTCGTTGGAGTGGCCGGCCGACAGGGTCTTGATCCCCGTAATGCCGGCGCCACGCGGCAGAAAGGCGCGCAGCCCTTCCGCCAGACGGTCGGTGTCGCGCGCCATATGCCGTGCCTCCTTAAAAGATCGAGTTTTCGGCAGTCAGGCCGATGTCAGGATGGGTGCCATGAATGATCGTTTCCATGATGCCATGGCCGGTCGCATCGCCTTCCCGCACCAGAATCGGGCAGTCGCGCAACTGGCGCATCCGCTTCAATGTGGTGAGGTCGGTATAGTCGTCGAACTTCTCGCCCTCGACTTCCAGCGGCCCCTTCCATGCCCCGTGCTTCTTCCCGTCGAAGCCGAGATAGAGGCCCGGCCCCAGATGCACGGCGGTGGGTCCGGCCACCTCGATCTCGACTGTATGAGTGCCGCCCTGCATCATGTCGAAATGCACCTTGCCGCCTAGCAGGCGCCGGCCGACATCGTTGAATTTCAGCTCCGGCCGCACCCGCGCGACCTTTTCCTGCCGGCCATCGGGATGGTTGCGATAGCCCGACGAGTAGAAGATGCGCCCCTGCTTCGACATGAAGTAGAAGTGATAGGCATGCTTCTCGCCATTGGGCGCGGTCAGCATGAAGGGCGACCAGAGCAGCACGAACTCGCCTTCGCCGAACTTGGCGTCGCCGAAGTCGGAGGAGGGACGCACATCCGCGCTGTGCGCGCCGACATCGAGCCGCTGACCCCAGCTATGATCGCGATATTCGGTCCATTCTTCCGGCTTTACCTCGATTCGCTCGCCCTCGATCTCGACCCAGCCAGACGGAACGCCGATCTGATGATAGCGCACCACGTCGGACCCGATGCGGAACCCGTCCCGTTCGCGCTGTTTGTGCCTGTCCTCGAAGAAGGGGGGCATTTCGGAGGTGAAGATGATATCAAAGGCGATCGGCTGGGCGTTGTTCTTCTCCAGCGCATAGCGAACCTTGTGCAGCGGTTCGATGATCTCATAGATCAGCGGGCCAACCGTGGTTTCGGTAGGATCGTCGCGCAGTTCGCGATTGGCGCGCACAGTCCATTGGCTGTCACCACGCGCAACTGCTGCCCAGCCATCCATAACGCCACGGTTATGATATCGGCCCAGGCCAAAGTCGATCGAAAGACTGCCATCCTTGCGCACCATCGCCGTCCAGATCTTCTCGGTCCAGCCCAGATCTGCGGTGGCGGTAGAAGAGAAGGTGTCGACGATCTGATGATTGAGCAGTTCGTCCAGCCCGATAAGCTGGCCGATATCGTCCATTTCATGACGCACGAAGTTCCGCATCGCATTCTCCCGGAGATTTTATGGTTGCCCGATTTTATCGGATGGCTTGTCGATCAAGCTGCTGACTTGCAGGACTGGATCGACATTGGTGTAGTGGGGAGCATCCCCCATCAGCGTCGCGCCGCAGATGTCCATGGCGCGATCGAAACTGTCCCGGTCTTCGAAGAGGAGTTCGCTGAGCGCCCAATAGGGCGGCGGCGTGCCGTCAAGCGCGGCGGTACCCAATGTTATGCGTATGTCCCGCAGGCCGTACGGACTGAGCAACTCGCGTGCGAAGCCGGTGTGGCGGTCGACATAATCGTCGCAGTCGAAATGGCTGCCCGGCTGGTTCGGATAGATAGCCGAAACGCGCAGCATGAAACTCTCCTGATCGATGCCCCGATTCGTTCGGGGTCGGATCGGAAGCTAAATGTGTCTGACGATTTCGTCCAGCCAAAACATCAGCCGATCGTGGCCGGTCAGTCTGTCATATGGTCAAAAGGCGCAGATTTTCGCGGCTCAGCCCATCGTGGGAAATATGTCTTCCGGCAATTCCGCCATCGTCTTGCGCGTGCCGTCGAGATGTTTTTTCACTGCCAGATCGGCCTTTTTCGGATCGCCGGCGATGATCGCCCTGGCGATTGGGCCGTAACCCGACGCGTGGCGCTTGCGTTGCGTTTCTGACTGGACAGTCTCGATCTGGGCGCGGAACAGGTCGGTGCGGGACAGGGGTATGACGCGTTCCAGTTCCCGATTTCCGCCCAGATGGATCATTGCGTCGTAGAAGCGACGACGCGATTCCAGGTAATGGGCGCGGTTGCCGGACCGTGCGGCGCGATCGAGATCGCCGATCGCCTGTTCGATCAGGTTGCGCGTAGCGGCAGTCGTGCAATTTTCCGCCGCGAGCCGTGCCGCCAGCCGTGCCAGTGGCTCCAGAGTGTCAAGCAATTGCAACGATGCAGTTCGGTCTAGCAGGCCGATATAGGCGCCGCGATAACGGTTCAGTGTGACAATGCCTGCGGCCGCCAGATGCTTGAGCGACTCGCGCAGCGATCCCCGGCTGATGCCCAGGCGGCGGGTCAGGTCGGGCTCCAGCAGATGCTGTCCCGGCACGAACACGCCGGTGCGGATGCCTTGAGTGATGGCTTCGGCTACCTTGTCGGTCGCGCTCTCGCTCTCCGTCGCGGCGGTCGTTTCCATAGTGGTGGGGGCCTGTTTTGTCGCGGCTTTGGTCATCATCCGTCCATTATGCTTCTGATCCGGCAATACCGTCCTGCGGCGGCCACGTCCATATCGTGGCGCAACGCTTTAAACTTCATGGTTTGGCGTTTTTCTCTGATAAAATCGTCAAACGATATTGACGAACAAGACTGGATGTGGAAACAGGAAGCATCCGGGGTGATTGGGCTCCCGGCAGCGACCTGCACAAGCGGGCGCGAAACTGGAGAGGAAGACCCATGCGACTCATGGTCCCATCGACCCAGCTTTCCGACTCTTCGCTCCGGGCGAGCGATGCTGTCAGCCTGACACCAGCGCGACAAAATAATCTGCGGCTCGACGGACGCAGTCATGGCGCGCCCGTCAGAACCGCGCGCTTCACTATCTGACTATCTCTGGGCCTCTCCCACCACGGTCGGGACGGGCACTTCGGACGATCATCAATGCGACCCGCAAGAGCCGGCGCAATAATCTGGGAGAAGGAATATGGGCATGATCAACAAGAGCAGCCTGGTCTATTGCGTCGGTGTATCGCTGCTCGCACTCGCGATCGGTTCGGGTGCGGCCTGCGGGCAGACCGCTGATGCGCAATCGGCCGATACAGGCAACAACAATAATTTTGCCGACATCATCGTCACGGCGAACAAGCGCGAACAATCGCTGTCGGATGTGGGCCTGTCGATCACCGCGGAGACGGGCGATACGCTGCTTCAACGCGGCATCAATTCGCCAACCGACCTTGGAAAGATCGTGCCGGGCCTGACCGTTCAGCCGTCTCCTTTCAACACGCCGGTCTACACGCTGCGCGGTATCGGCTTCTACGAAACGACCTTGTCCGCCGCACCGACGGTTGCAGTCTATACCGATGAAGTCGCGCTACCCTTCAGTGCGCCGACCCGTGGTGCTGCTTTCGATATCGAGCGCGTCGAGGTACTGAAGGGGCCGCAAGGCACGCTGTTCGGCCAGAATACGACCGGCGGCGCGATCAACTATATCGTCGCCAAACCGACCAATGACTTCACGGCGGGCGCTACGGCCAGCTTCGGTCGCTTTTCCACCTATGACGTGCAGGGCTATGTTTCCGGCCCGATGAGCGACACGCTGAAAGCCCGCGTTGCCGTGCGCACCATCCAGAGCGGCGCATGGCAGAAGAGCTTCATGCGATCCGACGAACTGGGCAAGCAGGACATGTTGCAAGGCCGCGTGCTGTTAGACTGGCAGCCGAGCGACAAGGTCAAGTTCCTCCTCAACGTCAATGGCTGGCGCGACAAGGGTGATACCCAGGCGGCGCAGATCATCGAAGATACTTGCGGCGCTTCTACGGAAGGCACCTGCGGCAGCCCGGACGCCACCAATTTCCGCAACTATCCGCGCAGCCCGCGCACCCCACGAGCGGCAGACTGGGGCTATGGCATCTTCGGTCGCCGCCCGGCGCGCGACGACAGCTTCTGGCAGGCAAGCCTGCGCGCGGATGTGGAGTTGAACGACAATCTGACCTTCACCTCCATCTCCGCCTATTCGCATTACAAGACGGACTCTGTGCAGGATTTCGACGGCACCACCTATGCGTCGGTCGATACGAACACGACCGGCTTTATCAAGGATTTCGCGCAGGAACTCCGGCTTACCGGCGAATTCGACAAACTAACCTTCATCGTTGGCGGCAATTACAACAAGTCCAAGACCTTCGATCGCCTATTCTACAATTTCAGCGAAGGTCCGTCATCTAATCCGCTCTGGATGATCCCCGGCGCGCCGCGTGGCATATTGACCTTCAACTATTCGCGGCAGGACGTGAAGAACCTCGCCGCCTTCGCCAATGCCGAATTCAAGATCACGCCCAACATCACGCTGATCGGTGGTATCCGCTACACCGACAGCAAGCGGGACTTCGAAGGCTGCACCAACGATTTTGGCGGGGATACCGCAAACTGGTGGAATGCGATTTTCGGCACCAATGTCCAGCCGGGAGGTTGCCTGACCTTCACGCCGACCTTCCCGGTCATCTTCGATCCGGCCGACTTCGCCAAGCTGAACGAGGATAATGTCAGCTGGAACGTCGGCGCCAACTACAAGACCGATGGCGGGACGCTCTTCTACACGCGCGTGGCGCGCGGCTACAAATCGGGCAGTTTCCCGACCGCGTCGGTGGCCAGCTATACCGGCTATATCCCGGTGAAGCAGGAATCCGTCACCGCCTATGAAATCGGCATCAAGGGACCGCTGGCCGATCGCCGGATCGAATATGCATTGGCCGGATTCTATTATGATTACAAGGACAAGCAGCTTCGCGGCCGCAAGCCCGACCCGGTGTTCGGCACGCTCGATGGGCTGGTGCAGATCCCCAAGAGCCGCATCTGGGGCATCGAGGCATCGATCGTGGGCCGGCCGGTGGACGGTCTGCGCCTCAGCCTGGGCGGAACCTATATCAACACGAAAATCCAGGAGTTCGAAGGCTATGACGCCTTTGGTGATCTGCGCAATTTCTCGGGCCAGAAATTCCCCTATGCGCCCAAGTTGACGGCGGTGGCGGACGCCGAATATCAGGCGCCGCTCAGCGGTAGTATGCAGGGCTTTATCGGCGTCTCCCTGACGCATAACAGCAAGACGACGACAGCATTGGCCAACACCACCACTGCATTCGTGGATGCCGATCCGCGCTTCAACGTGAAGGCCTATACGCTGGTCGACCTGCGCGCCGGCTTCGAATTTCCGGACAGCAATGTCCGGGCTGGGATCTACATCCGCAATGTCGGCAACGTCTATTACTGGACCAACGTGCAGGACAATCTGGCGTCGATCTCACGCTTTGCTGGCATGCCGCGCACCTATGGCGTGCAGGTCAGCTGGCACATGTAATCCTATCCTCCCCTGGGGCGGCGCTCGACGGAGCGTCGCCCTTTCTTGGGCGCTTGCTGGTTGCACGTCGAACACGATCGTCCTACGATGATTGCCAAGAATCCCGGTCGCGGGAAGAAAAAGGAGAGGTCCATGACCGCCCGGACACTGCCGCTGGAAGCGGATTTCGTGCGAGAGAGAGCGGCGCCGTCGCTGGCGCCGCTGGTCGAGCGCATCCCGCTGATTCCCGAACGCAAGACGTTGCATGGCCGGCTCACCGCGCGGCGGTTGCATCGCTTCTATGCCATGTTGGGTTTCGTCTTCCTGATCGGCACGGCGCCGGCTCTGTTGGGCATGAGTGCCCAGTGGAAGGCCTTCGGTTTCGGCCTGATCTTCCCCGGCGCGGGTTTCCTCTATGCCGGGGACGGTGTCGGCATCGTCAGCGCCGGCCTGTCGGTTGTCGCCTTTGCGATTATCATGTTCATCTGGTGGGCGCGGGGCGTGATCCTCGGCCCGCCGGCCGTCATGGTCGGGACGGCGCTACTTTCTGCCGCCTGGATCGAGGGGCGCAGTGGGGTGGCATGGATGGAATGGGCCATCCCTGCTGCGGTCCTTGCGCTGCATGGCTGGCTCGCTCTAGGCCGCCGCAAGGGCTTCGTCGCAGCGAAGGTGCGCGGTGTGGAACTCAACACCATCCTCGCGAAAACCCAGCCGGTAATGCGCGACGCGCCCATTACGGCCCAGCCGGAAATGCCGCCGTCGCAGGTCGCCGAATTCCGCCGCATGATCGATCTGGCGCTTCAGCCGGTCGACAGCTGGAACGGTTTCTCGCGTGAGGATACCTGGCAGGACGGCGCGCTGCGCTATCAGATCTGCACCATGTCGTGGAATCTGGCGCTAGGTCAATATACCCGCCTGCCGGCCTTTCACGGCTATCTGAACACCGCGCAGGAAAATCTGATCCGCAAGCATATCCACCGGAATACCTGG
The DNA here is from genome assembly GCF_035511395.1 of Sphingobium sp. Taxonomy (GTDB): domain Bacteria; phylum Pseudomonadota; class Alphaproteobacteria; order Sphingomonadales; family Sphingomonadaceae; genus Sphingobium. The sequence continues at coordinate 16,905 of NZ_DATKFP010000260.1, read as the reverse complement.
AATTACTGGTATTGGGAAAGCATCTGGGGCAATTTCAAGATCGAGAAGAACCCTGTCACGACCGACAATATCATGCTGTCCGGTTTCCTGGGCGTCTCGCTTGGCCTGTTCGAGACCGCGAGCGGCACGTCGCCCTTTGCAGCCCCCGGCGCACTGACTTTCCGCTTCGATGAAAAGACCGCCTTTCCCTACAGCCATGAAACCATGCTGGAAGAGGTGGTCAAGAATTTCAAACGTTATGATCTGGGCTGGTTCCCCTGCGAACCGCGCTGGATCTATTCCATGTGCAATCTTGTCGGTCGCACCTCGCTGGCGCTGCATGATGCACGCCACGGCACAGATATGCTTGCCCGCGTGGGCGACCGGTTCGACCAGACGATGGAAGAGGAAATGATGATGGCCGACGGCCGCATCAAGGTCTGCACCTCGTCCCCCTTCGGCTTCCAGGTGCCCAGCCTGTCCGGTCTGTTCGGTGAGACATGGGGCGTGCGCTTCATGACCCCCTACGATCCTGCCGGGGCAGAGCGGCTCTGGGAAGTGATGAAGCAGGACTTCATCAGCGTGAAGCCCGACGGCTCGCTCGACTTCCGCCTGCTACCGCTGGGCTGGGATACGCGCAAGCCGGCCGATTTTTCTCGCTGGCCCGAACTCAACCCGCTGATGGTGACGCTCTGGGCGGCACAGGAAATGGGTGATGACCGCATCGTGGAAGCGACGGTGAAGGCGATCGACCAGCGATCAGGCGACGGCGTCGCCGCCTCGCAAAGCTGGGGCGCTCGCAACACGATCCGCGACATGGTGAATCGGGGCCTGCCCGACGCCTGGGCCAAGGGACCGATCCTCGCCGACGCCGTCTATCCCGATGTGATCGTCGGCCATGCGGTGACGGACGGCACGGCGCTGGAACTGGTGCTGCATCCGGCCGCAGGAGAGGTGCGCAGCGAAATCGGCCTCGACCGGCTGGTGCCGGAGCGCAGTTATCGCATTATCGAAACGGACGAGCGCTTCGTTACCGGCATGGACGGCAAGGCCCAGCTAACCATCGCGCTGGCCGGCCGCACGCCGCTGACGATCGTACCGGTGGCCTGACATGGCCTGCTGCCTTATCGCTGCCTTTCTGATCGCTCAGGCGATGGCGATGCTGCGGCGCTGGGCGGTCTTCTGGGGATTGATGCCAGTGCCGGAAGGAGAGGTGGCGGATACCATCTTCATTCGGATCTCCGCCTTCCTGCGGCGCCCGCGCGTGCGAATGGCCGCGATTGCGCTGCTGCTGGTTGAACTGGCCGGTGTCGGCGCCTGGCTCTATTACGATCATGGCACTCATATTGCCCAACTGGCCGATATCGGCTGGTCGCGGCTGCATGGCCAGCATGTTGTCTATGCCGACATGTGCGGCATGAACGGGGGACAGAGCGTACGCCTGGTGATCGACGCCGACGGCACGCGCCATCGCACCATCAACGGATAGGCGAGGGGCTGTGGGGGAATTTTCGGGCAAGACCGCGATCGTGACCGGCGCCTCCAGAGGCATCGGCCTGACCGTCGCAACCTTGCTGGTGGAGCGGGGCGCGCGGGTCGTGCTGGTCGGCCGGAATGAGGCGGCACTAGCCGCGGCGGCGGACAGGCTGGGGGAGGCGGCCGCCACAGTTCCCGGCGATATCGCGCACGCCGATACTGCGGCGCGCGCCGTCGCGAAGGCGATCGATCATGGCGGCGGTCTCGATATCCTGGCCAATATCGCCGGCATCTTCCCGACCGCGTTGATCGAAGAAACGAGCGACGCAATCTATGCCGACACGATCGCCGCCAATCTGACCGGCACCATGACCTTTTGTCGCGCTGCCTTTCCGCTCCTGCGGCAGCGGGGCGGGGCGATCGTCAACATGTCGTCCACTGCCGCGCGCTTCCCGACGCCCGGCCTGTCGGTCTATGCTGCCGCCAAGGCGGGGGTGGAGGCGTTCACCCGCACGCTGGCGGTGGAAGGCGCACCAGATATCCGCGTCAACGCCGTCTCGGCTGGCCCTACCCGCACGGAAACCGTCGGCGCGCTGATGGCATCAGACACGACCGGCGCGGTCGAGGCTGTCACGAGCGCATTGCCGCTCGGCCGCCTCGGGGAACCGGTTGAAATAGCCGAAGCGATCCTCTTCCTTGCCTCACCCCGCGCCAGCTTTATCACCGGCCAGGTTTTGCACGTTAATGGCGGTGGGTTGATGGCCTGACGGACAATGATGCTCAGGGCCAGTAACGCGCCCGCACGATCCGCTTCAGCAGCTTGCCATTGGGATGGCGCGGCAGGTTCGGGTCGAAATCGATCTGACGGGGCAGCTTGATGCGGCCGATGCGGCAGGACAGATGGGTCAGCAATTCCTCCGCCAGCGCGGGGCCGGCATCCTCCCATCGTGCCGGCTCGACGACCGCTACGACGCGCTCCCCCATTTCCAGGTCCGGGGCGCCGATGATGGCGACATCGGCAACCTTGGGGTGGGTTATCAGCGCATCCTCTATTTCCTGTGGATAGATGTTCACACCGCCCGAGATGATCATGAAGCTGTGCCGGTCGGTCAGATAGAGGAAACCCTCCTCATCCACCCAGCCCAGATCGCCCAGCGTCGTCCAGCCATGACGATTGCGGGTTTGCGCCGTCTTTTCGGGATCATTATGATATTCGAATGGTGCGCCGTCGGCGAAATAGATGGTGCCGATCTCGCGCGGCGGCAGCCGTTTGCCCCCCTCGTCGCAGACGCGCACCTTGCCCCATATGGCCCGGCCCACCGATCCGGGATGGGCCAGCCATTCTTCTGGGCCGATACCTGTCAGGCCGTTCGCTTCGGTGCCGCCGTAAAATTCATGGAGGATCGGTCCCCACCAGTCGAGGATCGCCTGCTTGACCTCGACCGGGCATGGCGCGGCAGCATGGAAGACAGTGATGAGCGAGGACATGTCATAGCGCCGCCGTACGTCCTCCGGCAACTTCAGTATCCGCACGAAATGGGTCGGAACGAACTGAGCGTGGGTCACCCGATAGCGCTCGATCAGCGCCAACGTCGCCTCCGGATCGAATTTCTCCATGACGATCACCGTGCCGCCCAGCTTCTGGATAGACATGCACCAACGCAGCGGCGCGGCGTGATAGAGCGGGGCAGGGGATAGGAAGATGCTGTCCGCATCCATGCGATAGCCTTTCCGGCCATAATCGGTCAGCGCATTGCTTTGGTTCAGCGATCCTTCCGGCAAAGGCGGGCGGATGCCCTTGGGCCGGCCGGTGGTGCCCGATGAATAGAGCATGTCGTTGCCCGGCGATTCATCGGCGATCGGCGTGTCCGGCATCGCCGCCCGCTCGCGCAGGAAATCGCGCGCGCCGGGCGCGAAGATGATCAGCCCCTCCGTCGGCAGGTCGGTCGGCACGGGTTCCGAGGCGATCAGCAGGCGGGAGCCGGAATCGGCCAGCATGAAGGCGATTTCCGGCGTCGCGAGCCGCGTCGACAGACAGGTGTAGTAGAGGCCCGCGCGCTGCGCCGCCCAGATGATCTCGAAAAAGGCCGGGCCATTGTTCAGCAGCAAGGCGATGCCGTCTCCGCGCCGCAGGCCGAGCTTCCGTAAGAGCTGCGCCCCTTGGTTGGAACGCGTTTCCAACTGCGTGTAGGTGACGCTCTCGTCAGTCCCGGCCATGATATAGGCGGGTTTGTCGGGCGTTGTGCGGGCGTGGATTGACGGGTGCATCTCTATGATGCCCGGCTCGCACGGATGATGGACACCGACCTCTCTCCCTTTCCATATATACTGTCTGTCAAGCTAGGCAGGCGATCTCCACCGTCCAATCGCAATTGGCGGCATTTCCATAGCGGTCGGCGATGAATGGCTTCGCAGCGACAGTTGATCGACACGGTCGATAAATGGTGCGCCATCGCCGATTGGACCGGCTCTCCTCCCGCACTCAGGATCAAGGGGTGAGAGGAGAGCAGCTTGTGACGGACGCATTGCCAGAGAATATTGACGACATCATCGTCGATCCGCACACCTATGGGGACGAACATAGCTATCACCGCGCCTTTGCGGCACTGCGGCAGCACGATCCGGTCCATTGGGCCGAGCCGCGCGACTATCGCCCCTTCTGGGCGGTGACGCGCCATGCCGATATCATGGCGGTGGAACTGAACGCGAAGAATTTCCTTAATGATCCGCGCCAGTTCCTGGTTACGAAAGCGGATGAGGAGATGCTGATAGCCCATTCTGGCAGCCGCAATTTCGCCCGCAACCTGGTCGCCATGGACGATCCCGACCATCGCGCCTATCGCGCGCTGACCTCTGCCTGGTTCGGGGCGAAGAGCGTAAGCGCGCTGGAGGAGGAAATCACCGCGCTGGCACGCGAAACGGTCGATCATATGGTCGAGAAGGGGGATGGTTGCGACTTCGCCAAGGAGATCGCCGCCTGGTATCCTTTGCGCACGATCATGATCGTACTCGGCGCCCCGCGCGAGGATGAGCCGCTGATGCTCGCGCTTTCACAGAAAGTATTCGGTGGCGCGGATAGCGACAGCGGCGGCGGCGAAGGCATGACCTCTATGGTGGAGGCGTTCGATGCCTTTACTTGCTATTTCAATGCCATCACCCTGGATCGTCGCACGAATCCGCGCAATGACGTCGCGACCATATTGGCTAATGCGACAATTGACGGCGAGCCGATCGGCGAGAGGGAGCGCAACGCCTATTATCTGATCGTGGCGGCGGCCGGCCATGACACGACCAGTTCGGCCATATCCGGCGGCCTGCTGGCGTTGATCCAGAATCCGGACGAAATGAAACGTCTGCGCGCTAACCCCGAACTGATCGGCAATGCGGTGGATGAATTTATCCGCTGGACCAGCCCGGTGAAGCATTTCTTCCGCACCGCAGTTTCGGATTACGAAGTCGGCGGCAAGTCGATCCGTTCTGGGGACTCGCTGATGATGTGCTACCCGTCGGGCAATCGCGACGAGGCCGCCTTCGACACGCCTTGCGCCTTTCGCGTGGAGCGGCCCGATGCGCGCAAGCATATCGCATTTGGCTATGGTCCCCACCTATGCCTAGGCAACATGTTGGCGAAGCTGGAGATGCGGATATTGTTCACCGAAATGCTGGCGCGCATCGACGATTTCCGTCTGGCGGGCGATCCGGCCTGGGTGGAAGCGAATTTCGTATCAGGTCTCAAGCGGCTGCCTATCACCTACAGGGTGCAGAACTGAAATCACCCGCCTCCCGCCGGGAAATCGGCCGAGGCGCCGGTGATTATGGCTCATGCGGCCAATTTTCCGGGCTGGCGTTGCAGAAAGCCAGCAAGGCGACCAGTGATGATCCGCTCGGCATCGCCGACGATTTGCGTCAGCAGATCCTGGCACGTCGGGATATCGTGGATCAGCCCCTGAACCTGCCCGGCCCACACCAGCCCGGCATCTAGATCACCGGTTTCCAGCGCCTCGCGTCCCTTCGCGCCCGACACGAAGGGCCGGATATCCTCGAACACGGCGTCGGGCTGCTTGCTGATTTCCACAACCTGATCCGACACGCTGTTCTTCGCTACGCGCCCCGTATTGTGGAAACGGCGGAAGATCAGGTTGGTGGCGCGCTCGTCATTGGCGACGATGAACTGCTTGATCGCATCATGGATCGGCGCTTCGACCGTGGCGCAGAAGCGGGTGCCCATGTTGATCCCCTCGGCCCCCAGCGCCAGCGCCGCCGCCAGCCCGCGCCCATCGCCAAAGCCGCCGCTGGCCAGCATCGGCACCTTCACCTTGTCCGCCGCGGCGGGGATCAGGATCAGGCCGGGAATATCATCCTCGCCCGGATGGCCGGCACATTCAAAACCGTCGATGGAAATGACGTCGACGCCCATGCGCTCTGCCGACAGCGCGTGCCGGACGGAGGTGCATTTGTGCAGAACGATGATTCCATGGCCCTTGAAGTCCTCGACATGTTCCTGCGGCTTGTGGCCGGCCGTCTCGACGATCCTGACGCCGCTGTCGATGATCGCCTTGCGATATTCGGCATAGGGCGGCGGCGTTACAGACGGCAGGATGGTCAGGTTTACGCCGAAGGGCTTGTCGGTCATCTTGGCGCAGCGGTCGATTTCGCCGCGCAGATCGTCGGGCGTCGCCTGGGTGAGGGCGGTCAATATGCCCAGCCCCCCGGCATTGGAGACGGCAGCGGCGAGTTCTGCGCGGCCGACCCACATCATGCCGCCCTGCACGATCGGATGTTCGATGCCCAGCAGTTCTGTGATACGCGTGCTGATCGCCATTACAGCGCCTCCACGATGGTGACATTGGCGATACCGCCGCCTTCGCATACCGTTTGTAGGCCGTAACGCCTGCCGCGCGCGCGCAGTTCGTGAACCAGCGTCGCCATCAGCTTCGTGCCGGTCGCACCCAGCGGATGGCCGAGCGCGATCGCTCCGCCATTGACGTTCAGCTTTTCCGGATCGGCCTCCAGCGCCTGAAGCCAGGCCATAGGCACCGGCGCAAAGGCTTCGTTGACTTCGTAAAGGTCGATATCGCTGATCGTCAGCCCGGCCCGCTTCAGCGCCTTTCGCGTGGCATGGATTGGTTCTTCCAGCATGATGACCGGGTCGCCGGCAGTCACCGTCATGTTAACGATACGGGCGATGGGCATCAGACCATGTTCCTTGAGCGCCCGTTCGTTGACGACTAGCACGGCCGAAGCGCCGTCACATATCTGACTGGCATTGGCGGCCGATACGACGCCGCTCTCCTTCAGCAATTTGACAGATCCAATACCTTCCAGCGTGGCGTCGGTACGAATGCCCTCATCCGCCACATGCAGGCCGTTTTCGGTCTGCAACGGCACGATCTGCGATGCGAAGCGCTTCGCCTGTGTCGCGGCGGCGGCGCGCTGGTGGCTTTCTAGCGCATAGCGATCCAGCATCTCGCGATCGAAACCATATTTGGCCGCGATCATCTCGGCGCCTTCGAACTGGCTGAAATTGTCTACGCCGAACCGTTGCTTGATGCGGTCGCTGAACGGACCCACGCCCACGCCTTCGCGCTGATGATAGGTAATGTTGGAGAACATCGGCACGCGTGTCATGCTTTCGGCACCGGCAGCGATGACGACATCCTGCGTGCCGGACATGACGGCCTGTGCCGCGAATTGAAGCGCTTGCTGTGACGATCCGCACTGGCGGTCGATCGTGACGGCGGGTACGCTCTGCGGCAGTCGGGATGACAGTACGGCATTGCGGGCAAAGGCAAAGCCCTGCTCGCCTGCCTGCGTCACGCAACCCAGTATCACATCCTCGATCGCGGCCGGATCGATCCCGCTGCGGTCGAGCAGCGCGTTCAATACCTCGCCGCCCATGTCGGCTGGATGCCAGCCCGCGAGCGCGCCGTTGCGGCGTCCGCCAGCGGTTCTCACAGCATCAACGATATAGGCTTGCGCCATCTCATGCCCCCTTCGAAAAATCGGGTTTGCGGCGGCCCAGGAATGCGGAGACGCCCTCGCGGCATTCGGCGCTGCCGCCGGCCTTTGTGATGGCACGCGTCTCGCGCTCCAGTTGGCCTTCCAGAGGAGTGCTGGCGCTCTTCAGCAGCAGCGCGCGGGCGCCGGCGATCGCGCCGGTCGGTCCATCGGCCAGCGCGCGCGCGGTCCGTGCGACTTCCACCGCCAACTCTTCATCCGGCACGGTGCGTGTCACCATGCCGATCGCGGCGGCTTCCTGCGCGCTCACCTTGCGGTTGGTCAGGATGATCTCCTGCGCCCGGCGCAGTCCGACATGGCGCGGCAACAGCCAGGACATGCCGCCATCGGGCGTCAGGCCGACGCTGCCATAGGCGGCGATAAAATGCGCCGATTGCGCTGCGATCACGACATCGCCAGATATGGCGAGGCTCAGGCCCGCGCCCGCCGCCGGGCCGTTCACCGCCACCAGCAGCGGCTTGTCCATCCGCAGCAACCGACTGACCGCCATGTGCAGCGTGCCTGCAAGCCGGCTCAGAAAAGCCGGCACCTCATCGCCGGCGACGTCGAAGGCGGAAATGTCGCCACCGCCGCAGAACAGCTTGCCGTTGCCGCTCAGCACGACACAGCGAATGGCGGTATCATTGTCGCAGCGGATGGCCGCATCCAGCAGGGCGTCTGCCAGTGGCTGGTTGACGGTATTGCCCGCCGCCGGGCGATTGAGCATCAGCGTGGCGATGGAACCGTCAATCTCGACGGTGACGGGGGAATCGCTCATGCGCATTTCTCCATCGACTGCCGGGCCAGTGCGGACAGGCGGGGCAGGGCCTTGGCCCGCTCGCGGGCATGGGCGGACGCTGCCGTGCCCCGGATAACCCGCCCTTTGATGCCGTGGAAGATCGCCGCCAGCCGGAAATAGTTGAAGGCGATGTAGAAATCCCAATTGGGAATGCCGGTCCGGCCAGTCCGCGCGCAATAGGCCGCGACATAGTCCGCCTCGCCCGGAATGTTCAGCGCCGCGATATCCACGCCGCCCAGCCCGGCCACGATATCGGGCGGCATCTGGTACATCATTGCATGATAGGCGAAGTCGGCCAGCGGATGTCCCAGCGTCGACAATTCCCAGTCCAGCACCGCCAGCACGCGCGGCTCGGTGGGGTGGAAGATCAAATTATCGCAGCGGAAATCGCCATGGACGATGCTGTTTTCCTCGCCCGCCGGAATATTGTCGGGCAGCCAGGCGATCAGCGCGTCCATGTCCGGATCGCGACCGGCATCCTGATCCTCCAGATATTGGCGGGACCATCGGCCGATCTGCCGCGCGAAATAATTGCCCGGCTTGCCATAATCGCTTAGGCCTATCGCGGCATAATCGATGCCATGCAGCTGCGCGATCGCCCCATTCATCGCGTCGAAATAGGCCGGCCGCTCCGCATTGGAGACGGTCGGGAATGTCGCGTCCCAGAAGATCCGACCCTCCACCATGTCCATGACATAGAACCAACTGCCGATGACGCGTTCGTCGGTGCAAAGGCCAAAGACCCGCGCTACCGGAAAGCCGACACCGCCCAGCGCACTCAGCACCCGCGCCTCGCGATCGACCGCATGGGCGCCCTTCAGCGTATCGCCCGGCGGCTTGCGGCGCAAAACGTAACTGCGGCCCGGTGTCCCCAGCTTGTAGGTCGGGTTGGACTGTCCGCCCTTGAACTGCTCGACGGTGAGCGGCCCCTGATAACCCTCGACATGATCCGCCATCCACCGCGCCAGCGCCGCCTCGTCGAAACGATAGGCGTCGCGGACTGCCGTCGTACCGGCATTGGCATCGTCGCCCAGCGCGCTCATGCCGCCGTCTCCTGCGCCTTTTTCCAGTCGCGCTTGATCTTCTTGGCCAGGCTCCATTTATGGACTTCGGTCGGGCCGTCATAGATGCGGAAGGCGCGGATCTCGCGGAACACCTGTTCCACGATCGTGTCGTCGGTGACGCCGCTGCCGCCCATCACCTGCACGCAGCGGTCGGCGACGCGCATCAGCGCTTCAGACACCGCCACCTTCGTCATGGAACTTTCGGCCGTGCCCAGAGAACCCGTATCGAGCACGCCCGCGCACCAGTCGATCATCAGCTCGGCCTGTTTCAGGTCTATCAGATTGTCCGCCAGCATGAATCCGACGCCCTCATGGTCGATCAGCGTCTTGCCGAAGGCCATGCGACGATTGGCATAGCCGGTCGCGATCTCGTTGGCTCGGATGCAGGCGCCCAGCCAGCGCATGCAGTGCGACAGTCGGGCCGGACTGAGCCGCACTTGCGCATATTGAAAACCTTCGCCCGAATTTCCGAGCATCTGGTCGGCTGGCACGCGCAGATTGTCGATGGTCAGCACGGCATGGCCGCCGGGCATCGAACTGTCGATCGTGTTGGGAATATGGTCGATACGGATCGCCGGATCGGGCAGGTCGACCAGGAACATGCAGGCGCCGTCATCAGACTTGGCCATGACGATGCCGACCTTCGCGCCCTTCGCCCCCGTGATGAACGCCTTGCGCCCGTTGATGACCCAGTGATTGCCATCCTGATGGCAGGTCGTCTGCATCATCGACGGATCGGACCCCGCGCCGCCCTCCAGCGCCGGCTCGGTCATGAAGAAGGCCGAACGGGCACGCCCTTCGATCAGGGGCTTCAGGAAACGTTCCTTGATCTCCGGGCTACCGACTTTGCCCAGCAGGTACATATTACCCTCGTCGGGCGCTGCCGTGTTGCAGGCGAGCGGACCAAGCGGCGACAGGCCGGTTCTCGCCAGCACGATCGCGGTTTCTCGCTGAGTCAGATGGCTGCCGTCGCTCAGGATGTGCGGCGTAAGCACGCCTGCTGCGCGCGCCTTGTCCTTGAGTTCCTCGACCAATTCCTCGCTGGGGCAGTCATGATGATCTCTGCGCGGATCATGCTCGTACGGCGCGACTATATCGCGGACGAACGCCTCGACCTTCGCAGCGATCGCTGCCGTACGTTCCGGACCCGCGCCGCTCATTTCGACGTCATCGGGATTGCGCCTAATCCATTCATGTACATCGCTAATCCTCTTCCCGCTTTGGTTGCCGCGACCGCTTGGCCGCAAGAAGCAGAGGTTCGCGGCCGTTCAGCCGTGCCATCGTCGAATCATGAAACCTGCTCGATCAATATGCACTCATGAGTGTATTGTGCTTCTATGGGTTTCCTGTCAATGGTCCGACTATGCAGAATTCACCCTTCAGAAATGCAGCGCAGCGTGAGGCGGATAGGGTTGCAAAGCGGGACGCGGTCCTGCGCGCAGCTGTGCGGATGTTTAACGAGCGGGGGTTTTTCGCCACCTCGCTGGATGATGTGGCGGCCAGCCTCGGCATATCGAAGCGCACCATCTATCATTATTTGGCAAACAAGGATCAGGTGCTGCTGGAATGTGTCACCATCGGTCTGCAACAATTGCTGCGTGCGGCTGAAGATGCACGGGCGGAGCAGGGTACCGGGCGCGAGCGACTGGTGAAGTTCCTGCGCCGTTATGTCGAAATCAACATGGATGATTTCGGCATGTGCGTCACCCGGACCGGGGAGGAGGCGCTGTCGCGCGAAAGCCTGCCGCGCTATCGGGCGCTGAAGAGAGAAATCGACGTCGCCATGCGACAGATGTTGGCTGAGGCCATCGATGACGGTTCGATCGCACCGATCGACGTGAAGATCACGTCTTTCGCGCTGGCTGGCGCGCTGAACTGGCCGGGGCGCTGGTACGACCCCGACGGTGCGCTGTCACCGGAGCAAATATCGGAAGCCATGGTGGCGGTACTGATGAGCGGCCTCGATCCGCGAAGCTGAAGTGATTTGCGGATAGACCGTGGCTGAGCTGCATGAGCGCTTGGCAAAGGACTTCGAGAAAATTGTCGAACCGGCCACCGCCTGGCTCAACCTTTCTCCTTGGCGAGGAGTTGCTGTCCTATGGACTCATCAAAATGTGCTTCCATCGCAGCAGTTGCGGCGTCGGGGTCACGAGCCAGGATCGCGCGCGCCAGGTCCATGTGACGATCCAGCATCGTCTGGCGTTGCTCATCGGCGGTCCGTGTTCGCCATGCCTGCGGGACGGCCGCCTGCATCAGCGGAGCGAAGGAGCGGACGATCTGCGCGAATAATGCGTTGCCTGCCGCATCGGCTATCGCCTCATGCAGGGCAATATCGTTGCCGGTTATGCGCGGCAGATCGTCGACCGCCTGCGCCATGGCATGGGCCAGCGCCATGATCCGGTCCGCCTGCGCGTCGGTGCGGCGTTCGGCGGCGAGCATCGCGATCCGAACCTCCACCGTACGCCGGACGTCCCAGACTTCCGCCACGCTGATCTGCTCGGTCGATACGGCGTGATCCAGTGACGCGCCAATGACCGATCCATCGATCGCCCCGACCTTCGCGCGCCGCCCATTGGCGACATCGATCAGGCCTAGAGCCGCCAGCGCGCCAAAGGCTTCGCGCATCACCGCCCGGCTCACGCCCAGTTGCATAGAGAAGCTGCCTTCACCCGGCAGCGTATCGCCGACCTTCAGGTCATGCTCGCGAATATGGTCGCGCACCGCCTGGATCGCGCGGTTGACCAGCGATCCGCCCTCATCCTGTAATCGTGACGTCATGCCGCCAACCGATGCGTGCGATATTGAGTCGGCGCAACCCCGAAACGGCGTACGAACGCCCGCGTGAAGCTGGTATTGTTGAGATAGCCGCACCGATAGCCGATCGACGACACCGGCAGTTCGGTCGCCAATAGCATCTCGCCGGCCTTGCCCAACCGTTCCTGCGCGATGGCATCGGCCACAGAACAGTCGAACATGTCGCGATAGCCCCGTGTCAACTTGGCCCGATTGAGGCCGCAGGCTCGCGCAATCATATCCAGCGTCAGCTTCTCCGCCCAGCGCTCCTCGATCATGGCGCGCGCCCGCAGCAGTCGTTCGCTGTCCGCTTGCGAAAGGACGGCATCCTGACCGATCGGGATGAAGCCGATCTCATTGGCCACGCGCAATATCTCGCAAAGCAGTTCGATGCTCTTGGCCAGCCGGTAGGGTCTGGCCGCAGCCTCATGCAGCGTGCAGTCGCGGATGGCCAGCGCGATCGACCGCAAAGGGGCCGACAGATAATAAGCGGTATCGAATGACAGCCGGATAGGACCGCCCGCCACCTTTTCGCATGTATCCGACCTGGCCAGCAGCACCAGGCGATTACCGCTGTCGACGTTCAGGTCCGCAACCGAAGGACGCCGGATCAACCGCATCGAAGCCGCCGTGCCCACCGACCCGAAACCCAGCAGAAAGCCATGGTCAAGCATCGCGACGCCGGCAGGCTCGGCATGACCGCTGCCTACTAGCGCGACCATTTCCGGGGAAACGTCAATTCGATCCATACAGCCTCTCCTTGTCCCTGGAAGATGACCTATCTGATAGCTTTTGGCAATAGCTATCAGATAGGTTTACTCGGCGCCCGGCGCATGGCGATCCAGAAGGCCGCGAGCGACAGGCAACTTACGGCGACGCCGACGATCGCCAGTCCCTCGCCCAAATGGCGCTCACCGCCCAAGAGAGAACTGATCGCGGTGACAAGCGACGGCGCGATGCCGAAACCTACCAGCCCCGCAATGGCGATGAATGCGCCGATGCAGAGGCCGCGCAATTCATTTGGTAGCAGCACGGTCAGCGCGACCGACGTGATGAGGCCCGTCACCGTGCCGCACAGCATCAGCGATCCCAGAGCGAAGGCGAAGGACGGGATGCCCGGCATGATCGGGAACAGGGCGGAGGGGATCCCCAGTCCCGCCGCAATCACCGCGCCCAGCAGCAAACCGCCCCGCCGACCGCTCTTATGGCCCAAATCCGCCGCAAAGCCGCCCAGCACCGATCCGGCCACCCCGGTCAGGAAGATGAGGCTCCCCATCCATCCGGCAAAATCGGGTGGCGCGAGGCCATAGCTGCGCGACAATACCGGCGATGCCCAGATCGCCGCCGCCGCGTCGGCCATCACGACCGTCACCTGCCCAAGGAACAGCGGCCCCAGAAAGGCGCGCCGCGACCAGAGTTCTCCCAGCACCACGCGCCATGGTGCATGAATACCCGCCTCCACCTCGTGCCGCGCCGGTTCGCGCAGCATCAGCATCGGCAGGACCAGCGCCGCGCTGATCGCCGCCAGCGCATAATGGGTGGCGCGCCAAGGGGCAACGCCACCGAACCAGTCCTGCGCCGGCCGTTGGAGAAACAGGCTGAGTAGCCATCCCGCCAGCGCAAAGGCACCGGCCTGCCCCAGCGACTTGCCCAATGTCACGATCAGCAAAGCCCGCCCACGCTGCTGCGGCGCGCACATGTCGGCGGCAAGCGACAAAGCGGCGGTCAGCGCGCCGGTCGTCCCCACGCCTGCCAGCATCCGCGCCAGGAAGAGCATCGGCACGTCCTGCGCCGTTGCCGTCATGAACGTGCCGACGGTCCAGACCAGCGCCAGCACGATGAACAGACGCAACCGGCGCATCCTGTCGACCATGATGCCGATGGGAATGGAAAACAGCACCAGCGGCACCGCCGCCGCCACGCCCTGGACCAGCGACAACTGAAAGTCGCTCAGCGCCATTTCCGCCTTCGCGCCTTCCTGCACCATGCTGAACGATCCCATCATGGTGAAACCGGCCGCCATCGCCAGCGACAGGATCAGCAGTCCGGGCAGCGCACGGAGGAAAGACGGCGTGCGTATGACGGGATGCGGCAGGACGGTCGCCATGGGATGAAACCTTCCGAAAATGGAAATATGACGGGGGCAGCCTCATGGCTATCCGCTCCCCAAATATGCCCGGCCGCGTCAGGGGAACCGACGCGACCGGACAGTTTAGCCCCCCGGCTAAACGGCGAAAATCTTGCCCGGATTGAACAGATTCTTGGGGTCCATCGCCCGCTTGATGACACGCATCAGGTCCACGGCGTCGCCCAGTTCGGCGATCAGGCAATGCTGCTTGCCAAGGCCGATGCCATGTTCCCCAGTGCAGGTGCCATCCATCGCCAGCGCGCGCTCGACCAGTCGTTCGTTGAGCGCCTCCACCTCCGCCATTTCGGCGGCGCTGCCGGGGTCCATGGAGAAGATGACATGGAAATTCCCGTCTCCGACATGGCCCAGGATCGTCGCGGGCAGGCTCGCTCTGTCCAGATCCGCACGGGTTTCCGTGATGCACTCCGCCAGCCGACTGATCGGCACGCACACATCAGTGGCCCATCCCACCGCGCCGGGCCGCATGTTGACCGCCGCATAATAGGCCTCGTGACGGGCCTTCCATAGCCTCGACCGTTCCTCCGGCAGGTTCGACCAGCGAAACGCCCCGCCGCCGTTCATGGTCGCGATCTCCTCGACCGTGCGGACCTGTTCCTCGACATAGGTCGGCGATCCATGGAATTCGAAGAAGAGCGTGGTGAGTTCGGGATAGTCCAGCTGCGACCAGCGATTGACCGCCCGCATCTGGTGATCGTCTAATATCTCGACGCGCGCCAGCGGCACGCCGATCTGGATCGACTGCACCACCGCATCGACGGCGCCCTGCAACGTGTCGAAACTGCACACCGCAGAGGATATCGCTTCGGGGATGGCTTGCAGCCGCAACGTGACCTCGGTGATAATGCCCAGCGTCCCTTCGCTGCCGATCATCAGGCGTGTCAGGTCATACCCCGCCGCCGACTTGCGCGCCCGCCGCGCGGTGCGAATGTCGCGGCCGTCCGGCGTCACGATCCGCAGCGACAATATCGCCTCGCGCATCGTGCCATATCGCACCGCGTTGGTGCCCGATGCGCGGGTCGAAGCCATGCCGCCGATCGTGGCATTCGCCCCCGGATCGATCGGGAAGAACAGCCCCTGATCGCGCAGATATTCGTTCAACTGCTCACGCCGGACGCCGGCCTGCACGGTACAGTCGAAATCTTCTACGTTCACCTCAACAATGGCGTCCATCTGACTGAGATCCAACGTGACGCCACCCTGCACCGGCAAGGTGTTGCCCTCGATCGACGTGCCCGCGCCATAGGGAATGACCGGCACCTCGGCCACGACGCAGAGCCTGACCAGGTCCACCACTTCCTCGGTCGAATGGGCAAAGACAACCACATCGGGCAGGACCGGTTCGAAATGGCTTTCGCTCTGGCCATGCTGGCTGCGGACTGCCTCGCCGGTCGCCACGCGGTCGCCGAAGACCGCCCGGAGCTGGTCGAGAAAGCCTTCGGGAAGAGCTTTACGCAGCAGCGGGGAGGGCGCGCTCATCGGATCAGAACCGGAAGCTGGCGCGAACGCCGTAACGACGCAGATCGCCTATGATACCCAGGTCCGATGCCGGCAGGCCGGCCAGTTGCAGCGTCGTCTTCTCGATATAGCTCTCATAATATTTCTTGTTGAACAGATTCTGGCCAAATACCGCCAGTTCGATCCCGCCCGCCGTCGCGAAGGTGATGGAGCCATTGACGACGGCATAGCCCTTCAGGAAAGTCGGCGTCGTCTGATTGAGCGTCGCGGCAAGGCGGCGTCCCTTGCCGTTCAGACTGGCGTTGAAGGTCAGCCTGTTATCGCCCAGCGGCACGACATAGTCGCTGCTGATATTGTACATCCAGTCGGGCTGGAAGGTCAGGTGATCGCTCGACAGGGTGCGGCCGGTCACGGACGTATATTCGGTCGTGTCGGTCAGCCGGGCATGCATGTAGGTCAGACCGCCGGACAGCGACCATGCGCTGGTCGGGCGGACGACCGCCTCCAGTTCCGCGCCATAGCTTTCGACCGTCCCGGCGTTGAGGTCGACAGTGACCAGCCCCGCCGGCACCGCAGGGGCGATCGAGTTCAGGCCGATATAATGTTTGTAGTCGCTGTAGAAGATGTCGCCCGACAGGGAGAAGGCCGACGAATTATATTTGGTCCCGATCTCGTAAGTCCAGGCGCTGTCCCCCTGATAGGTACGCAGCGGCGCGTTGGGGGCATTGAAGCCGCCACCGCGATAACCGCGCGCGACCGAGGCATAGCTCATCAATTGCGAGTTCCAGTGGCGGGTGATGGACAGGCGCGGCTCGACCTCGTTCGACTTGATCCGCGCGGGCGGGATCACATTGCCCGCAATCGTGCCGGTCGCCTTGCGATCTTCATGGTCGTACCGCAGGCCCAGCGCCACTTCCCAGTCCGGGCTGGGCTTCCAGAAGACGGTGCCGAACGCGGCATAGGTATCGCCGGTGCGCCGGTCGGTCTGCCGCACCGACCGATTGAGGATCAGGATGTTGGTCAGTGCGTCCGCCTCGAACGTCTCGCGGCTGTAGAACAGGCCGACCAGCGTGGACAGCGTATCGCTCAACGTCGTGTCGAAGCGCAGTTCCACCGTTTTCGTGCGCAACTGGTCCGTACCGCTCAGCCGCACCGCATCGAGCGGCCCGAAATCGCCGTCCGAATTGGGCGAC
>NZ_DATKFP010000259.1:0-22842 GCF_035511395.1 Sphingobium sp. | reverse complement strand
CGCCTGCTGGAGCACAAGCTCAACAAGCCGCTCGAAGAGTGCATGCAGGTGGCCGCGGGATGCACGTTCCACAGCGGGCAGGCCCCGCCGAAGCGCGCAAATTGCAGCCGCGTAGCACTGTGCCGCTTGGTGATGTTGCCTGCCATGTCGACCCGGCAAAAGAAGAAGGGAATGCCGCGCAGCCCCGGCCTTTGCAGCGTCGACAGGCGATGGCAGGCCTGCTCGAAACTGACGCCAAAGGTCCGCGCAAGCCGGTCGATGTCATGCCGCATCGCCCGCGCCGCCTCGCGGAAGGGGGCATAGGGCATCAGCAGCGCACCCGCGGCATAATTGCCAAGGCCGATCGCCAGCAGCCGGTCGGCGCCAGGGACGGGAAGGGCGGCCTTGCTCACCACATCGGCTATCACCGCCTGCCCCTCCAGCATCATAAGCTGGTGCGCCAGCATGAATTTGCGGCTCTCGGTCGGCAGCGCTGCGTTGACGAACAGTTGTCGGTCAGCCGCGCGATAGGCGCGCAGAGCACTGTCGGGCGTCTCGGCGATCAGCGTCTCGATGCCGTGGCGACGGGCAAGGGCTTCGACCAGCATCCCCTCGTCCAGTACTTGCCCTTGTGTGAAGCTTTCGGCCATCTCCTCGGCCAGGCAGTCGAGCGCGTGAACATAATTGCCCGCCTCATGGAACCAGTCGCGCGCAGCCTCCCACGGCAGGCGCGCCTGCACCTCATGATCGTTGGCGATCGCCTCCTCGATCATGTTGATCCGCTCATTGGCGCGCATATGGGCATTGTAGAGATCGACATAGCGCGCCGCGAACTCTGGAAATTGCAGGTGCAGCTTTTCGATCCGTTCCGGCTCCATCGGCGTGCCGGGCAGTTCGGGATGGGCAAGGGCATAGGCAAAGGCGCCCAGCAATTGCTCCTCCTCACGGCTGTCGAAACTCGCCCAGTCGGTGGGGAAGGCGCTGGCGAGCGCCGCCTTGACCTTGGCGGTCAGGGGGCGATCGTCATTTTCCATCTGCGAGAGATAGGATACGGATATGCCCAGTGCCTGCGCCATCGTCGCCTGGTCCATCCGATGGTCCAGGCGAAGCTGCCGCAGGCGTGGACCTGCAAAGATACGGTTGCCGCGTGCCATAAATCCTACCCTAATTTGCAAAATCGCGATTTGCAAATTGGCAAATTCGCATTTGCGAAAATTGGCCAAGGCTGGGAAGGGGATGTGCAAGGCGGCCGCTGCCGCAAATCCGGAGAGATGCACGAATGTCGAAGCTCGCCATCATCGAACAGCTGGAAGCCAAGCGGGAAGCCGCGCGTCTGGGCGGCGGCCAGCGCCGCATCGACGGCCAGCATGCCAAGGGCAAGCTGACCGCGCGCGAACGGCTCGAAGTGCTGCTGGACGAGGACAGCTTCGAAGAGCTGGACATGTATGTCGAGCATAATTGCATCGACTTCGGCATGGACGAACAGCATATCCCCGGCGACGGCGTCGTCACCGGATCGGGCACGATCAACGGCCGCCTCGTCTTCGTCTTTTCGCAGGACTTCACCGTCTATGGCGGCGCGGTGTCGGAACGGCACGCGATGAAGATCTGCAAGATCATGGACATGGCGCTGAAGGTCGGCGCGCCGGTGATCGGCCTCAACGACAGCGGCGGCGCACGCATCCAGGAAGGCGTGGCCTCGCTCGCCGGCTACGCGGAGATTTTCCAGCGCAACGTGCTGGCGTCGGGCGTCGTCCCGCAAATCAGCGTCATCATGGGGCCGTGCGCGGGCGGCGCGGTCTATTCGCCCGCCATGACCGACTTCATCTTCATGGTGAAGGACAGCAGCTTCATGTTCGTCACCGGCCCGGACGTGGTCAAGACCGTCACCAACGAAGTCGTGACGCAGGAGGAACTGGGCGGTGCCATCACCCATACCACCAAGTCAGGCGTTGCCGACGTGGCGTTCGAAAATGATCTGGAAGCGCTGCTGGCGGTGCGCGATTTCGTCGACTTCCTGCCCGCGTCCAACAAGGAACCCGTGCCGGAGCGCCCGAGCGCGGACCCGTGGGACAGACAAGAGGAAAGCCTCGACACGCTGATCCCGGCCAACGCCAACCAGCCCTATGACATGCACGAACTTATCCGCAAGGTCGTGGACGAGGGCGATTTCTTCGAAGTGCAGCCGGCCCATGCGGGCAACATCCTCTGCGGCTTCGGCCGGATCGAGGGCAAGACGGTCGGCATCATCGCCAACCAGCCGATGGTGCTGGCCGGCGTACTCGATATCAACTCGTCCAAGAAAGCCGGGCGGTTCGTGCGCTTCTGCGACGCCTTCGAAATCCCGATCGTGACCTTCGTCGACGTACCGGGTTTCCTGCCGGGTACCGCGCAGGAACATAGCGGCATCATCAAGCATGGTGCCAAGCTGCTCTTCGCCTATGCCGAGGCGACCGTACCCAAGATCACCGTCATTACGCGCAAGGCCTATGGCGGTGCCTATGACGTCATGTCGTCCAAGCATCTGCGCGGCGACCTCAACTATGCCTGGCCGACCGCCGAGATCGCGGTGATGGGCGCCAAGGGGGCGGTCGAGATCATCTTCCGCGGCAAGACGCCCGAAGAAATCGCCGAAAAGACCAAGGAATATGAAGACCGCTTCGCCAACCCGTTCGTCGCGGCGAGCAAGGGCTTCATCGACGAGGTGATCCAGCCGCATTCGACCCGCAAGCGCATTGCCCTGGGCCTCCGCAAGCTGCGCAACAAGGCGCTGGAGAATCCCTGGAAGAAGCACGACAACATCCCGCTCTAAGCCGCGACTTTCAGGACCAGGAATTGATATGAGCAACGACATCTACATCGTCAGCGGCGCACGTACGGCCATCGGGACTTTCGGCGGCTCGCTGGCGTCCCTCCGCCCCGCTGAACTGGGCACCATCGTCATCCGCGAAGCGATCGCCCGCGCCGGCATTACGGCGGACAAGGTTCAGAATGTGGTGATCGGCACCGTCGTGCCGACCCAGCCCAAGGACGCCTATGTCAGCCGCGTGGCGGCCGTAAATGCAGGCGTGCCGATCGATGCGCCCGCGATGAACGTCAACCGCCTCTGCGGGTCTGGCCTTCAGGCGATCGTCTCGGCGGCGCAGGCGCTGGCGCTGGGCGAGCATGACATCGCCGTCGCCGGCGGTGCGGAGTCCATGTCCAATGCCCCGCACATGGTGCTGGCCGCACGCAACGGGCAGAAGATGGGCAATATCGAGATGGTCGACGCCATGCTCGGTGCGCTGCACGACCCGTTCGAGAATATCCATATGGGCGTGACCGCCGAAAATGTCGCGGAACGCTGCGGCATCAGCCGCGAGGATCAGGACCAAGCAGCCGTCGAAAGTCATCGACGCGCTTCCGCTGCGATCGCCGCCGGCTATTTCAAGGAACAGATCGTCCCGGTCGAGATCAAGACGCGCAAGGGCGTTACCCTCTTCGACACGGATGAACATGTCCGCGCCGACGCCTCGATCGAAGGCATGGCGGGCCTGCGTGCTGTATTCAAGAAGGACGGCACCGTCACGGCGGGCAATGCGTCGGGTATCAATGACGGCGCGGGCGCTGTGGTGCTGGCCAGCGGCAAGGCGGTGGCCGAACAGGGGCTGAAGCCGCTGGCGAAGATCCTGTCCTGGGGCCATGCCGGCGTCGAACCGTCCGTCATGGGCCTTGGTCCGGTCAAGGCAGTACCAGTGGCGCTGGCGCGCGCCGGCCTGACGCTGGACCAGATCGACGTGATCGAATCCAACGAGGCCTTCGCCGCACAGGCCTGCGGCGTCGCCAGGGAACTGGGCTTCGACCCGGCCAAGACCAATCCCAATGGGTCGGGCATTTCGCTCGGCCATCCGATCGGCGCGACCGGTGCAATCCTGACCATCAAGGCCGCCTATGAACTGAAGCGGACCGGCGGCAAATATGCTCTGGTGACGATGTGCATCGGCGGCGGACAAGGCATCGCCTTGGTGATCGAGGCGGTGGCATGAAACTCGGCCGCCTCAACCATATCGGCGTCGCCACGCCGTCGCTGGAGGCGAGCCTCGCCTATTATCGCGACGTGATGGGCGCGACGCTGACGCATGATCCGTTCGACCTGCCGGCGCAGGGGGTGAAGGTCTGCTTCGTCGACACGCCTGGCGAGAATGGCACTAGCGGCACGCAGATCGAACTGATCGAGCCTTTGGGTGAGAACAGCCCGATCCACGGCTTCATCGCGAAGAACCCGGCCGGCGGGCAGCATCATATGTGCTATGAAGTGCCCGACATCCACGAGGCCAAGGCCTGGTTCGAGGGGCTGGGCAAGAAGGTGCTCGGCGAACCGCGCATCGGCGCGCATGGCACGCTGATCTTCTTCGTCCATCCCAAGGACATGAACGGCGTGCTCACCGAGATCATGGAGACGCCCAAAGAGGCGCATTGAACCCACTGCCGTTCGTGTCGAGCGAAGTCGAGACACGGATAGCGCAACCATATCGTCTCTCGACTGCGCTCGAGACGAACGGAGAGTGTGAAGTGACCGACAAGCCGACGCTGGACCAGTGGGCCGCCGCTGCCGCCAAGGAAGTGAAGGGCAAGGATCTGAACTGGGACACCCCGGAAGGTATCTCGGTGAAGCCGCTCTACACCGCTGAGGACGTGACCGTCGATCCTGGCCTTCCCGGCTTTGCCCCCTTCACCCGCGGCGTGCGCGCGTCGATGTATGCGGGCCGTCCCTGGACCATTCGCCAATATGCGGGCTTCTCGACAGCCGAGGAATCCAACGCCTTCTACCGCCGCAACCTTGCTGCCGGTCAGAAGGGGCTGAGCGTCGCCTTCGACCTGGCCACCCATCGCGGCTATGACAGCGACCATCCCCGCGTCGTTGGCGACGTCGGCAAGGCCGGCGTGGCGATCGACACGATCGAGGACATGAAGATCCTGTTCGACGGCATTCCGCTCGACAAGATGTCGGTCAGCATGACCATGAATGGCGCGGTAATTCCGATCCTCGCCTTCTTCATCGTCGCGGGCGAGGAGCAGGGGGTCGAGCGCAAGCTGCTCGACGGTACCATCCAGAACGACATCCTCAAGGAGTTCATGGTCCGCAACACCTATATCTACCCGCCCGAACCCTCGATGCGGATCATCTCGGACATTTTCGGCTATACCAGTCGCGAGATGCCCAAGTTCAACAGCATCTCTATCTCTGGCTATCATATGCAGGAAGCCGGGGCGACGCAGGTGCAGGAACTGGCTTTCACCATCGCGGACGGCGCGGAATATGTGCGCTATGGCGTGGCATCGGGCCTCGATATCGACAAGTTCGCCGGGCGGCTGAGCTTCTTCTTCGCCATCGGCATGAATTTCTTCATGGAGATCGCGAAGCTCCGCGCCGCCCGCGTGCTGTGGCACCGCGTCATGACCAAGCTCGGCGCGCAGGACGAGCGCTCCAAGATGCTGCGCACCCATTGCCAGACGTCAGGCGTCTCGCTGACCGAGCAGGATCCCTATAACAACGTCATGCGCACCACGATCGAGGCGATGGCGGCGATGCTCGGCGGCACCCAGTCGCTCCACACCAATGCGCTGGACGAAGCGATCGCACTGCCGACCGACTTCTCGGCCCGCATCGCGCGCAACACGCAGATCGTCATCCAGGAAGAGACGGGCATGTGCAATGTCGTCGACCCGCTGGGCGGCAGCTATTATATCGAGGCGCTGACCCAGCAACTGGTCGATGCGGCGCAGGAAATCATCGACCGCGTCGAGACCGAAGGCGGCATGGCGAAGGCCGTGGGCGCAGGCTGGCCCAAGGCGATGATCGAAACCGCCGCCGCTGCCCGTCAGGCCCGCGTCGACCGGGGCGAGGACGTCATCGTCGGCGTCAACAAATATCGCCTCGCCAACGAGGATCTGCTCGAAACGCTGGAAGTCGACAACACCAAGGTTCGCGAAGCGCAGATCGCGCGCATCAACCGGGTGAAGGCGGAACGCGACGAAGACGCGTGCCAGGCCGCGCTGCAATCGCTGCGCGAGGCCGCCGCCGCGCCGCAGTCGATCGAGACCAATCTTCTCGCCCACGCCGTTGAGTGCGCCCGTGCGCGCGCGACGCTGGGCGAAATCTCCGCCGCCATGGAGGACAGTTTCAACCGCTATGGCACACAGCCGACGCCTGTAAAGGGCGTCTACGCCGCCCCCTATGAAGGGGACAGTCGCTGGCAACAGGTTCTCGACGGAGTGCAGGCCGTCGAACGGCGCCTCGGTCGTAAGCCCAAACTTCTTGTAGCCAAGATGGGGCAGGATGGACACGACCGGGGCGCCAACATCATTGCATCCGCCTTCGGCGACATGGGTTTCGATGTCGTGTCCGGCCCGCTGTTCCAGACGCCGGAAGAAACGGTGGTGCTGGCGCTCGATACCGGGGTCGACGTCGTCGGCGCGTCCAGCCTTGCGGCGGGCCACAAGACGCTGATCCCCGAGCTCATCAACCGCCTGCGCGAAAAGGGGCGCAGCGACATCAAGGTGATCGCCGGCGGCGTCATCCCGCCGCAGGATTATGACTATCTTCGTGACGCAGGGGTCCAGGGGATTTATGGGCCGGGTTCCAATGTCGTGGAGTGCGCCGCCGACGTGCTGCGCCTTCTCGGCCACAACATGCCCCCGGCGGGGCTGGAGGAAGCCGCTTGACGTCCGTTTCTATCTTTTCAGTTTGCGCTCGATTGTTTATTGATTTCGTCCGACAATCGGAGGATGCCCATGCTTAAGGCCCGCAACGACTGGACGCGCGAGGAAATCGCCGCGCTGTTCGACCTGCCCTTCAACGACCTGATGTTCGATGCGCAGTCGATCCACCGCGCGAACTTCCCGCGCAACGAGGTGCAGCTGTCCACCCTGCTGTCGATCAAGACGGGCGGCTGCCCGGAGGATTGCGGCTATTGCAACCAGTCGGCGTCGGCGGAAAGCGGTCTCAAGGCCGAAAAGCTGATGAGCGTGCAGGCGGTGATGCAGGCGGCGGCGCAGGCGAAGGACGCCGGCAGCTCGCGCTTCTGCATGGGCGCGGCCTGGCGCAATCCCAAGGACCGCGACATGCCCGCCATCGTGGAGATGGTGAAGGGCGTGCGCCAGATGGGCATGGAAACCTGCATGACGCTGGGGATGCTCAGCGAAAGCCAGGCGGATATGCTCGCGGAGGCAGGCCTCGATTATTACAATCATAATATCGACACGTCGCCGGAACATTATGAGAAGGTCATCACCACCCGCACCTTCGACGATCGTCTGGTGACGCTGGAAAATGTCCGCAATTCAGGCATCAATGTCTGCTCCGGCGGCATCGTCGGCATGGGTGAGGCGCGGGAGGACCGCGTCGGCTTCCTCCACGCGCTGGCCGTCCTGCCGGTCCATCCGCAGAGCGTACCGATCAACGCGCTGGTCCCGGTCAAGGGTACCGTACTGGGCAACATGCTGGCCGACACGCCCCTCGCCAAGATCGACGAGATCGAGTTCGTGCGCACCGTCGCGGTCGCGCGGATCGTGATGCCGGAGAGCATGGTGCGCCTGTCTGCGGGTCGCGAGAGCATGTCGGATAGCTGTCAGGCGCTCTGCTTCATGGCCGGCGCGAACAGCATCTTCACTGGCGACAAACTGCTGACCACCGCCAACGCCGGCGACAATGCTGACGCGGCGCTGTTTGCCAAGCTCGGCGTCGTGCCGATGCAGGCCGAAGTGAAGGTCGAACTGGAGGCGGCTGAATAGGATTGATCCGCTTATTGGGGTGCTTGGCGATAGCCATCGCAATTCTGTCAGCGATCGTTGGATCATGGTCGATACGGGCATGTTCATGCACGGCGACTAGCAACAACCGTTCGCTTCGAGCGAGGTCGAGAAGCGGTTCTCGACACGCTCGAACCGAACGGAGTTTAGAACAAGGACTGGGACAGGAATTATAATGGCAATCACCAAGATCCTGATCGCGAACCGTGGCGAAATTGCGTGCCGTGTCATGCGCACGGCCAGGAAGATGGGCATCAAGACCGTTGCGGTCTATTCCGATGCCGACGCCCGCGCGCCGCATGTGCTGATGGCCGATGAAGCCGTGCATATCGGCCCGCCGCCCGCCGCCCAATCCTATCTGCTGGCCGACAAGATCATCGAAGCGTGCAAGGCCACCGGCGCCGACGCGGTGCATCCGGGCTATGGCTTCCTGTCCGAGCGCGAAAGCTTCCGCAAGGCGCTGGACGCCGAGGGCATCATCTTCGTCGGCCCGCCCGCCAACGCCATCGCGGCGATGGGCGACAAGATCGAGTCCAAGAAGCTCGCCATGGAAGCGGGCGTCAATGTCGTCCCCGGCTTCGTCGGCGTGATCGAGGACACCGAACATGCCGTCCGCATCTCCAACGAGATCGGCTATCCGGTGATGATGAAGGCCTCGGCCGGCGGCGGGGGCAAGGGCATGCGCCTAGCCTATAGCGAGCAGGACGTCCGCGAAGGTTTCGAGGCGACCAAGCGCGAAGGCCTCAACAGCTTTGGCGACGATCGCGTCTTCATCGAGAAGTTCATCGAAAGCCCGCGGCATATCGAGATCCAGATCCTGGGCGACCAGCACGGCAATATCGTCTACCTCAACGAGCGCGAATGTTCGATCCAGCGCCGCCACCAGAAGGTTGTCGAGGAAGCGCCGTCGCCCTTCGTCAGCCCGGAAATGCGCAAGAAGATGGGTGAACAGTGCGTCGCGCTCGCCCGCGCGGTCGGCTATTTCAGTGCCGGCACGGTCGAACTGATCGTCAGCGGCGAGGACAAGACCGGCGACGGTTTCTACTTCCTCGAAATGAACACCCGGCTTCAGGTGGAACATCCCGTCACCGAAGAAATCACCGGCGTCGACCTGGTCGAGCAGATGATCCGCGTCGCCAATGGCGAGGAACTGAGCTTCAATCAGGCCGATGTGAAGATCAACGGCTGGTCGATCGAGAACCGCGTCTATGCCGAAGATCCCTATCGCGGCTTCCTGCCGTCCACCGGCCGCCTGATCCGCTACAATCCGCCCGAAACCGGGACGGACGAAAGCGGCGCGCTGATCCGCGTGGATGATGGCGTGCAGGAAGGCGGCGAGGTGTCGATCTTTTACGACCCGATGATCGCCAAGCTCATCACCTGGGCGCCCACCCGCCTCGAAGCGATCGACAAGCAGATCGAGGCGCTCGACAAGTTCGAGATCGAGGGGCCGGGCCACAATATCGATTTCGTCTCCGCGCTGATGCAGCATGAGCGGTTCCGTTCGGGCAACATCACCACCGGCTTTATCGCCGAAGAATATCCCGAGGGCTTCACCGGCGCGCCGGCGTCGCCGCAACTGCTCCAGCGGCTGTCGGCGGTTGGCGCCTTCGCCGCCATGGCGCAGGCCGACCGCGCCCGCCGGATCGAAGGGCAACTCGGCAAGCGCCTCGCACCACCGACCGGCTGGCAGGTGAAGATTGGCGACGCCGTCCATGATGTGGTGATCGACGGTGACGAAGTGACGGTCGACGGCGAAGAAATCGACATGGCACTGGAATATACGCCCGGCGACCGCCTGATCGAGGCGGAGTTCGGCGAGGAGCAACTCGCCGTACGGATCGCGCCGGCGCGTGCCGGTTTCGTGCTGACGGCGCATGGAGCCAGCCACAAGCTGCGCATTCTGCCCGCCCATGCCGCGCCCTATGCCGCGCATATGATCGAAAAGATCCCGCCCGATCTGTCGAAGTTCCTCATCTGCCCGATGCCCGGCCTTCTGGTCGCACTGAACGTCAAGGAAGGCGACAAGGTCGAGATCGGCCAGCCGCTCGCCGTGATCGAGGCGATGAAGATGGAAAATATCCTCCGCGCCGGGAAGGCCGGCACGGTCAAGAGCGTATCGGCTGCGCAGGGCGAGAGCCTGCCGGTGGACGCGGTGATTTTGGAACTGGAGTAAGGATCCAATCTTCAACTTCCGTTCGCCTGAGCCTGTCGAAGGGCTGTTCTTTTCCTGAAGAGAAGGGCAGGCTTCGACAAGCTCAGCCCGAACGGAGGTTTGGATTGCACCTGACGCACGACCCCAGCGCTCCCGCCGCCGACCCGATCACCTTCGACGATTTCCTGAAGGTCGACATCCGGGTCGGAACGATCGTCTCGGCCGAACCCTATCCGCAAGCCCGCAAGCCCGCCTACAAGCTGCTGATCGATTTCGGTCCGACGATCGGCCAAAAGAAATCCAGCGCCCAGATCACCGAAAACCACGGGATCGAAGACCTTCCCGGACGCCAGGTCGCCGCCGTGGTCAACTTCCCGCCGCGCCAGATCGGCAAATTCATGTCCGAAGTCCTGACGCTGGGCTTCGCCGACGAAGGCGGCGCCGTGACCTTGTTCGCACCGGACAAGCTCGTACCCAACGGATCGCGGTTGTTTTGAAATCGGATCGATAGCAGTGCGTCTGCTGACGACCAGGAATTGCCGTCCGTTTGTTTCGCGGCTTCGCCTGAAATCCGCCGCTTCCCGCAGCCGTCATCCCGGACTTGATCCGGGATCCATTTAGAGCTTCCTCTCGACTTCGGACGTAGCGCTGAATGGATCCTGACTTTCGTCAGGATGGCGGCTGTAGGTGAATGGCAACAACGACCAAATTCTGTCGCTTACATTAAGTTACGGTGGTCCCGAAAGCTGCCGGGGCGCCGCAAAATAGCCCGCTTAAGAAGCTAAGATTCGTGATGACCCATTGCGATCGGTGCCATCCATATAGATATTGGTTCGATGATAGATCGGCCCCACATTCACCCGTCCTTTCCACAGCCGGATGACCATTTACAGGTGGTCTGGCGCTATATGGACTCGGATAAATTTGAGTGGCTGCTGGAGCATGGACGACTGTTCATGCCTACCGCTGACAATCTGGGCGACCCCCGCGAAGGCTCGACACCTCCGGGGGGAATCGAGTGGTGGAAGCAGGAATACGAAAACGCTGCAACTGAAGAGCATCGAGCGACCGTCGCTCACAACAGACAATTTTTTGCATACTTCGCAAAGAATTTTCGTCCTCATTATTACATTTCGTGCTGGCACATGAACAAACACGAAAATTATTCGATGTGGCGATGCTACACGAATACTAAGCGCGCCGTAGCGATCAGGACGACATATTCTAGTCTACGCAAGGCGTTACCAGCTGCAGCCCTCATGGGGAAAATCCGATATATTGACTACTCAACAGATCGGCTACCATGGGGCAACATTTTCGAATACATCATGCATAAGGACATCACCTTCCGGTATGAAGCGGAAATGCGGGCGGTAATGACGTTACCTCCGAATGACGAACTTGGGCTTCAGGAGTTTTTGGAAGATCATTTCGCGCTGACGGCGAATCCGAATTTCCGTGTTTATGCTCCCAAAGTCGATGTGACCACGCTGATCGATGGGATTGTTTTGCACCCTGAAGCATCAAAAACCTATGCTGCAAGGGTACGTAAGCTGTGCGCCGCGCACGGGCTGGCCACGCCCACAACTTCACGAGAGACGACTGAACCAGTATATTGATCATGCTGGGAACGGACGGCTGCTTCCATATTCGTAGAGAGAATCAATGAAAGCTGTCCTACACGCCTTCTGCACGTCATAGTCGAGCAGTGGCGGTTTACAGGTGCGGGGTGGGGCGGCGATGGTCTTTCTGGATAGGGGTATAGATATGCCAGGCTATTGGGAAAAACATTATCCCGGCGATGGTGTGAACTTTACCGCCACGCCCAATTCGATGGCGATTCCCGGCCCCGCGTCCGTCCTCTCCATGATGCCCTGCAACGGTGTGAACTTCGGCACGATGACCGTTCGGCATCGCCCTGCGACACTGTGAACTTCGGCAAAAACGGGGATCTTCGCGGCATCCAGTGACAGTGTGAACTTCGGGGGTGGAATGACGCAATCGGTCGGCAGCGACTATGTGATGGACGCACGGCGCGACCGGCTGGTCATTGCCGCGTCTGCACTGGGTACCGTCTTCGAATGGTATGATTTCTACATCTATGGCGTGCTCGCGCCGATCATCGGGCGTACCTTCTTCCCGACCGACAATCCGACCGTCGAACTCCTCTATACGCTCGCCGGTTTCGCCATAGGTTTCGCCTTCCGGCCGATCGGCGCGATGCTGTTCGGCTATCTGGGGGATCGGCTGGGGCGCAAATATACGTTCCTGGCCACCATCATCCTGATGGGCGCAGCGACGGCGGGCGTCGGCCTGACGCCATCGGCCGCCAGTATCGGCATAGCCGCACCCATCATCCTGATCCTGCTGCGGATCGCGCAGGGACTGGCGCTTGGCGGTGAATATGGTGGCGCGGCCATCTATGTCGCCGAACACGCACCGACGGGAAAGCGCGGCTTCTATACCAGCTTCATTCAGGCCGGCGTGATTGGCGGCTTCATTCTGTCGCTGATCGTCGTCGTCGGCACGCAATGGATCGTGGGCAAGGCCGTGTGGGACGATTGGGGCTGGCGCATACCCTTCATCCTGTCGCTGCTGCTGCTTGGCATATCGCTCTGGATGCGGTTGATGCTGCATGAAAGTCCCGTCTTCACCGCGATGAAGGCCGCGGGTGCGCAGGCGAAGAACCCGCTCAAGGAATCCTTCACCGCGCCGGGCAACAAGCGGCGGATGTTCGTCGCGATGATCGGGATCGCTGCGGGCTTCACCGTCATCGCCTATACCGTGATGTTTCAGGCGCTCTACTTCCTCCAGAACGGCCTGCATGTCGCACCGGGCATGGCGCAATTGCTGGTAGGCGGCAGCGCCTTCGCCGGGGTCGCCAGCTTCATCTTCTTCGGCTGGCTGTCCGACCGGGTCGGGCGCAAGAAGCCCATCGTCATCGGCTATGCGCTGGTGCTGCTGCTGGCGCTGCCGCTCTACCAATATATGGGGGCGACGGCGAACCCGGCGCTTCAGCAGGCGGCCAGCCGCGCACCGGTGGTGGTGGGTGGCCCCGACTGCCGCTTCGATCCCTTCGCCAAGGTCCAGCCGACCATCTGTGGCAAACTGCTCGATCACTTCTCCAAGCGTGGGATCCCTTATGACAGCCGGGTGTCGGCCACGTCCGGCGTGACCATCGGCGACCGGCCGGTGGATGACCTCAGTCCCGCGGGACTGGATGCTGCGTTGAAAGCAGGCGGATATGACTTCGGCGCGGTGACGCCGGACTGGCCGCGCGCCATGAAGTTGTTCGCCGCCTTGCTGCTGCTCTGGACCTTGTCGGGGGCAACTTATGGGCCGGTGGCGGCGCTGCTGTCGGAATATTTTCCGGCGCGTATCCGTTATTCGTCGCTCTCCATCCCCTATCATATCGGCACGGGCTATTTCGGCGGCTTCCTGCCTCTGGTCAGCCAATATATCGTCGCGCGAACGGGCGATCCCTATGCCGGGCTATGGTATACGCTGGCGGTCGTGGCACTTGCGCTTGTCACTTGCCTCATCGCCTTGCCCGAAACGAAGGATCGCCCCCTCGACGCCTGAAGCTGGGGAGGCTATCGGCACCGTCATGCACGGCTATATCGCTCCGCTACGCCTGCGCCTGGATGGCGCTGCGCTCGTTTCCAACTGGCGCTGGCTGTCGGCCATGAGCGGCCATGCGGCGTGCGGCGCGGCGATCAAGGCCAATGGCTACGGCTTGGGCGCGGTCGAGGTGATGAAGCGGCTCATCAACGCAGGCTGCCGCGACTTCTTCGTCTCCAACTGGGGCGAGGCGGCCGCCGTCGAGCATCTACTGGAAGACGGGATCAGCCTGTCGGTGCTGCATGGCGTGCGGCAGGAGGACATGGCGCAGGCACTAGGCTCCCGCGCCCGGCCCGTCCTGTGTACGCCCGAACAAGTGGCGCGCTGGCGGGCGGCGGGCGGCGGCATATGCGACGTCATGGTCGATACCGGCATGAACCGGCTGGGCCTCGACTGGCGCGGCGACCTGGCGGCTGTGGTCGAGGGGCTGGAAATGGCGACCCTGCTCAGCCATCTCGCCTCGGCCGATGAGGACACGGTGCTCAACGCAACACAACTGGACCGCTTCCGGCAGGTCCGTAGCCGGGTGTCGGCGCCATGCTTCAGCCTCGCCAATAGCGCGGGCATCTGCCTGGGAACGGATTTCGGGTTCGACCTGACCCGACCCGGACTGGCGCTTTATGGCGGCATCCCTTCATCCATCGCTGCGCAGCATATAAGGCCTGTTGTCCAGCCTCAAGCGCAAGTGCTGCAACGCCGACGCGTGCTGGCGGGAGACACGATCGGCTACAACGCGACCCACCTTGCGGAAAAAAATCTGGAGATAGCAGTGCTCAATCTGGGCTATGCCGATGGCTATCTCCGCGGCTTTTCCGGGCGTGGCGCCGCCTGCCGCGATGGCGCGCGCCTGCCCGTGCTGGGGCGGGTTTCGATGGATCTGGTGGCGGTCGATGTCAGCGCTCATCCGGATGTCGGCGAGGGCGAATGGCTCGACATCGCCTATGATCTTGGCGATGCCTCCACTGCGTCAGGTCTGTCGCAATATGAGCTGATCACCGGCCTTGGCGCACGGTACGACCGGCTCTGGACCTGATACGGAAAAGGCCGCCGATCCCTCTGGAACGGCGGCCTTTCTGTCAGTCGGCAGGTCTCAGCGCTCGATGCACATGGCGACGCCCATACCGCCACCGATGCAAAGCGTGGCGAGGCCTTTCTTCGCGTCGCGCTTGCCCATTTCGTAGAGCAAAGTGGTCAGCACACGCGCGCCCGATGCACCGATCGGATGGCCAATAGCGATCGCGCCGCCATTGACGTTGACCTTATCCGGATCGAAGCCCAATTCCTTGCCGACAGCCAGCGCCTGCGCGGCAAAGGCTTCATTGGCTTCGATCAGGTCAAGGTCGCCGACCGACCAGCCGGCCTTCGCCAGTGCCTTGCGGCTCGACGGAGCAGGCCCAATGCCCATGATCGACGGATCGACACCGCTGGTGGCGAAGCCGGCGATCCGGCCGAGAATGGTCGCACCGCGCTTGGCGGCCTCGTCTGCGGTCATCAGCACGAGCGCGGCCGCGCCATCATTCAGGCCGCTCGCATTGCCGGCGGTGACGCTGCCATCCTTCTTGAAGGCCGGCTTCAGCCCCTGCATCGCCTCGACCGTCGCACCGTCGCGAATATATTCGTCGGCATCGACGATGGTGTCGCCCTTGCGACCTTTGACCGTCACTGCGGCGATTTCATCCTTGAAACGCCCCGAAGCGCGGGCAGCCGACGCCTTATTCTGGCTACCGACAGCGAACGCGTCCTGTTCTTCACGGGTAATCTGGTATTTTTCCGCGAGATTTTCGGCGGTTATGCCCATATGATAGGCATTGAAAGCATCGGTGAGGCCATCGACGATCATGGTGTCGACCAGGCTGACATTGCCCATCTTCTGCCCACCACGCAGGAACTGCGCATGGGGTGCGAGGGACATGTTCTCCTGACCGCCGGCGACCATGATACTCGCATCGCCATTGGCAATAGCCTGCGCCGCAAGCGCCACGGCGCGCAGACCCGAACCGCACACCTGGTTGATGGCGAACGCGGTGCGGTCGACAGGGATACCTGCGGCCACAGCGGCTTGCCGTGCAGGGTTCTGACCCAGCCCTGCGGTCAATACATGGCCGAGAATAACCTCATCCACCTCATCTGCGGCAACACCAGCCTGTTCAAGCGCGGCGATGATCGCGGTCTGGCCCAGCACATGCGCTGGAGTCGAAGCATAGGCACCCAGAAAGCTGCCGACAGGCGTGCGCTTGGCGGCGGTAATGACGATGTCTGACAAAGCCTTGATCCTCATTGGTGATGGATGTTTTTATCGCAGTTGCACATAGCATCAACCGCCATGACTGGAAAGCCAAACGGATAGTGGTTCCCATAGCATCTCTCTCGCTCTGCCGCCCACCACCATACCAACATGACCAAGCGACAGGCTCCACTTTTCGCGCAGGCGAGGGCCAGCAGCGGCGGGGACAATACGATCACCGATCGAAACGATCGAAAGGCTTGGGCATTCGAGGTCGGACGGACTGATCGTACGACCGTTTATCCTCCATTGGTCGTTGCCGCTCGCATTTGCGGCATAGAATTGTTCGAAAAGATCCCGTCCCGCCGCGAATGTCAGCGGGGCGCCGCCATTGGCCCAATCTTCGACTGCAAGAAAGGCGCGCTCTTCATCCGATTCCACGGCTAAATCAGCAAAGTCCGCATATTTCCTAATGGTCCGCGCCGGATCCATCGCCCAAAAACCTGATTGCAGCACCTCCATCGGCACATAGCCGATACTTTCGCACATGGACTTGGCACTCTCCCACAGCCCGCCGATCAGGTCGAGGTCCGCCTTGGCAAAGCAGTCGAACTTCCATGGTGCCGCTATAGTCGACACCGCTGGGAAGGACTGCAATGCCGCAGCAGCGAGCGCAAGGCTGCCGCCCAGACAATAGCCTACCAATATGGGCGGGCGAGACAGGGTAGAGAGCATCGGCAGTAGCCGCTCTGTTACATGGCCATCAAGTCCAAGCGTTGCGTCCTGCACCGTTGGCGTACCCCAGTCGACCAGATAGGCCTCATGTCCTGCTGCGCCCATGTGGCGCAGCAAGGAGCGGCTCTCCGAAAGGTCCAGCACTTGCGGAGGATTGATCAGCGACGGAATGAAAACCACCGGAAAACGATAATTTACCGCGCCATATCTAAGCAGGCGGGCAGTTCCAGCGGTCGCAACGCATTTCGCTGATGAAGCCGAAGGAGACCGGCGCGCTTCCTGATATTTGCGTAATCCTGCGAAAGCACGACGTCGCAGTTCCGGATCACACTCCGTTTCGCGCCATAAAATGTTGAGAAAAAGGGGCAAAGGGCGCGGCCCATGTTGCGGTGCGGCATCACCTTGTGCTAATGCGGTAAGTGCAGGTGTGGGAGAGGAATCCATGACCAAATCCAAGACCGTCAATGAAGCAGAACCGGTCGTCATCAAGAAGTACGCCAACAGGCGACTCTATAATACCGAAACTTCCAGTTACATCACGCTCGATCTGCTGTCGCAGATGACTCGTGAAGGTCGCGAGTTTGTCGTCGTCGACGCGAAGACGGGCGAGGATATCACGCACAATGTGCTGACCCAGATCATCATGGAGGAGGAACAGCGCGGCAAGAACATGCTGCCCGTCAACTTCCTGCGCCAGCTCATCGCCATGTATGGCGATTCGATGCAGTCGATGGTCCCGCAATATCTCGAAGCGTCGATGGATGCCTTCCGCAAGAACCAGCAGCAGTTCCAGGAAGCGATGAAGGGCGCGTTCGGCGGCGGCCCTCTGGCCGAGATCGCCAAGCGCAACATGCAGATGTTCGAAGCCGCCGCCAGCGCCTTCGGAACTGGCGTGCCCGGAATGCCTGGCGCGACCCCGACGCCGCCCGCTTCGGAAGGCAGCAAGGATGAAGAGATCAATGATCTCAAGGCTCAGCTAGCCGCGCTCAATGCGAAGATCGACAAACTGAGCTGAACATGGCGAAGGCTGATCGGCTGGAGCGTCTGGATAGCCGCCGCGAGGAACTTGAGGGCGAGTATCGCGGCGCCCTCATTGCGGCACTGCGCGTGACCGCAGGCGGCCGTTGGGGGCTGTTCGGCCATCAGAAGGATAAGGCCGCGATCGCCCGCACTGCGCCGACAATCGCGGCGCTGACCGAACTGGCGGACGAGATCGACGCGATGCGCGATACGCTCGGCCTTGAGCCGTTCCGGCTGCATCGGGATTTCATGGCGGCGCGTGGTCCTGCGGCTGCAGACGCGGTGGGTGAACCGAAACAGGCGCTTGCGTGGCTGGACCGAATGAGCGCGGCCGCCTGACCACTGCTCAAGGGGTCGACAGGCATGGCGCGTCTGGCCTATGGCCCGCCATTCTTCTTTTACGACTAGCCAAGGTCCGATACCCGTGAAGCACGCCCTTAATGTTACCCGCGAACAGGATTTCGCCGCCTGGTATCAGGCCGTCATCACCGAAGCCGACATGGCGGAGGAGAGCGGCGTGCGCGGCTGCATGGTCATTCGCCCCTGGGGCTATGGCATCTGGGAACGTATCCAGACGTTGCTCGACGCCCGTATCAAGCAGACGGGTCATGAAAATTGCTATTTTCCGCTCTTCATTCCGCTCAGTTATTTCGAGAAGGAAGCCGAGCATGTCGATGGCTTCGCCAAGGAAATGGCGGTCGTCACTCATCACCGCCTGATCCAGAAAGACGGCAAGATGGTGCCCGATCCCGAGGCCAAGCTGGAAGAACCGCTCGTCGTACGCCCGACCTCCGAAACGGTGATCGGTGCCGCGTTCAGCCGCTGGGTGCAGAGCTGGCGCGATTTGCCCGTGCTGATCAACCAGTGGGCCAATGTCGTCCGCTGGGAAATGCGCACCCGCATGTTCCTGCGCACCAGCGAGTTTCTCTGGCAGGAAGGCCATACTGCCCACTCGACCGTCGACGAGGCGATGGAAGAGACGATGAAGATGCTGGAAGTCTATCGGAGCTTCGCCGAGGAATGCGTCGGCCTGCCGGTGGTCGCGGGTGAGAAGCCGGAGAATGAGCGCTTTCCTGGCGCTGTCGCGACATATTCGATCGAGGCGATGATGCAGGATGGTAAGGCGCTGCAGGCCGGCACCTCGCACTTCCTGGGCACGACCTTCAGCCAGGCGCAGAATATCAAGTTCCAGAATGCCGAAGGGCAGCAGGAACTCGCGCAAACAACCAGCTGGGGCATGTCGACCCGTATGATTGGCGGCCTGATCATGGTCCATGGTGACGATGACGGCCTGCGCGTACCGCCGCGCGTCGCGCCCTATCAGGTCGTGGTCGTGCCGATGCTGCGCGATACGGAAGACGATGCCGCTATCGTCGATTATTGCACCGACCTGGTGAACCAGCTGAACGGCCTCGATGCCTTCCGCGAGCCGGTCCGCGCGCTGCTCGACAAGCGCCCGGCCAAGGCCGCAACCAAGCGTTGGAGCTGGGTCAAGAAGGGCGCGCCGATCGTGATCGAGGTTGGCGGCCGCGACGTTGCTGGCGGCAATATCTCGGTCATTCGCCGCGACCGCCTCTATCGTGAAGATGGCAAGCTCGACAGCCAGATCGTCGGAAAGGGCGATTTCGTCGCGGGTGCGGTCGCGATGCTGGAGGACATTCAGTCCTCGCTCTTCGCCGATGCGAAGGCGCGGTTGGACGGCAATATCGACAAATCGATCGCCGACCTCGAGGCGCTGAAGGCCTATTTCAATGCGAGCAAGAATCCGGGTTGGGCGCTGGTCCAGTGGGCCAAGCCGACCGGCGCAGGACTGGAGAAGGTCGTGCAGTGGCTGAAGGGCGAAAAGCTGACGCTGCGCAACGTGCCAACCGATGCTGACGCGGCGGACGGTACCTGCATCTTCACCGGCGGGCGGGCCGTGGAACGCGTGCTGGTCGGACGCTCTTACTAAGATCCGTTCGTTTCGAGCGAAGTCGAGAAACCTGTCTCGACCTCGCTCGAAAGAGTCAGTTACAGCACATATTTGCTGAGGTCGGTGTCGTGGGCCACCGCCGACAACTGCTTGTCGACATAGGCCTTGTCGATCACCAGTGTTTCGCCGCGACGGTCTTCCGCCTCGAAGCTCACATCCTCCAGCAGCTTTTCCATCACCGTCTGGAGGCGGCGAGCGCCGATATTCTCGATCTCGCTGTTCACTTCGGCAGCGATCTTCGCGACGGCCCGGATGCCTTCGGGCGTCAGGTCGATCGTCACTTCCTCGGTCGCCAGCAGCGCGCGATATTGTGCAACAAGGCTGGCCTTGGTGTCGGACAGGATCGCGACGAAATCCTCCTCTGTCAGCGCCTTCAGCTCGACCCGGATCGGCAGGCGGCCCTGGAGCTCCGGCAGCAGGTCGCTGGGCTTGGCGACATGAAACGCACCTGACGCGATAAAGAGGATATGGTCCGTCTTGAGCGGGCCATATTTGGTCGAAACGGTCGTCCCTTCGATCAGCGGCAGCAAGTCTCGCTGCACGCCTTCACGGCTGACCGAACCGCCGCGCACGTCGCTGACTGCGATCTTGTCGATCTCGTCGAGGAACACGATACCATTCTGCTCGGCGCTGGTGATGGCAACGCGGGCGACGTCGTCCTGATCGAGCCGCTTGTCCTGCTCTTCTTCAACCAGCTTGTCCCAGGCGTCGGCGACGCGCATCTTGCGGCGCTTCTTCTGCTGCTGGCCGAAAGCCTTGGACATCATGTCGCTCAAGTTGATCATGCCGACCTGACCGCCCATGCCGGGGATTTCCATCGGCATGGAAGGACTGTCGGCGACCTCCACCTCGACCTCGACTTCGTTCATCTGGTCGTCTTCGATCTTCTGGCGGAAGGAGAGGCGGGTCGCCTCGCTCGCTTCCTTGCCGGTCAGTGCATCGAGCAGGCGGGCCATGGCCGCTTCCGACGCGGCTTCGCGCACGGCTTCGCGGCGGCGATCTTTCTCAAGGCGCACCGCTTCCTCGACCAGGTCGCGGACGATCTGCTCGACGTCGCGGCCGACATAGCCGACCTCGGTGAACTTGGTCGCTTCGACCTTGACGAAGGGCGCGTCGGCCAGCTTGGCAAGACGGCGGCTGATCTCGGTCTTGCCGCAGCCCGTCGGGCCAATCATCAGGATATTCTTGGGCGTCACCTCGTCACGCAGGTCGGCGGACAGGCGCTGGCGGCGCCAGCGATTGCGCAGCGCAACGGCGACCGCGCGCTTGGCATCCTGCTGGCCGATGATGTGCGCGTCGAGCGCGGCGACGATGGCTTTGGGGGTCAGATTGTCGTTCATGATCTTTTCTTGAATTCTCAGGAAGCGCTGTCGAGCGTTTCGATGGTGAGCTGGTCGTTGGTGTAGACGCAGATATCTGCTGCGACGCCCATCGCCTTGCGGGCAAGGGTTTCGGCATCATTTTCATATTCCACCAGCGCGCGAGCGGCCGCTAGGGCGTAATTGCCGCCGGAACCGATCGCCGCAACGCCGCCCAGCGGCTCCAGCACGTCGCCATTGCCGGTCAGGATCAACGTAACATCCTTGTCGGCGACAATCATCATCGCCTCCAGGTTGCGTAGATATTTGTCGGTGCGCCAGTCCTTGGCAAGTTCCACGGCGGCGCGCATCAACTGGCCGTTATGACGCTCCAGCTTGGATTCGAGGCGCTCGAACAGAGTAAAAGCGTCGGCAGTAGCGCCTGCAAAACCGCCGATTACCGAACCGTCGTGCAGGCGGCGGACCTTGCGGGCATTGGGCTTCATCACCGTCTGGCCCATGGAAACCTGACCGTCGCCAGCAACGACGACCTTCCCATTCTTGCGGACGGACATGATGGTGGTGCCATGCCAGACCGGCATGGGCGAACTGCGTTGGTCATTCATGGCGCGGCATATGGGACGCGTCATGGCGCGGTGCAAGTCGGGCTTTCGCGTGAGCCAGAACGTGTCATTTCCGGGGCAATATTCTTACAGATTTGTCAGGAACAAATTTCGGTCAATTGACATTGTGCATTGCACAACGAATGATCGCGGACTGGAAGGAGTTATCATGTCCCTCAAGGCCAGAGCACAAGAAAAGGTCGAACGCGCGGGTATTTCCAATTACTCGTTCGATCAGGATGTGCTGGTCATGTGCGGCGTGCGCTACACCATCGAGACTTGCGATTGCGGCGAACCGGATTGCGATGGTGTCCGGCTGAGCAAGAATGCGACTGCGATCGGCAGCATCCTTCAATAGCCAAGGGAGAGGGGCAGTAAAGCCCCCCAAATCTGCCTCTTAATGCATTGCATCCTTCCCGGCGCGCCCCACCGATTCGATATCCCGGCCGACACCCTGCACCGTGTTGCAGGCGGCGAGGGCGGTAAGCAGCAGGCTTCCGATCACCAGAGCGATGGTTTGACGCATTTAGGCTATACTCCTGGACATTTGACGCGCTTTATAGGCGTCGAGGGGCGCATCAGGAAAGCATTTTGCATCAAATCGAAGGACATGTGTTGACAGGCTGCTCAGCCGATGCGAAAGGCCGCCTCCTCCTTAAAGGGGGCGCGTAGCTCAGCGGTAGAGCACACCCTTCACACGGGTGGGGTCACAGGTTCAATCCCTGTCGCGCCCACCATGGCCTTCCGGTCATGGCAGGACATATTATTTCCCGGCATTGATCTTTTCCGTCACCACGCGCTAAGCCTGCGCCATGAAGCGGTGCGTTCGCGCGCCGACCGGAAAAGGATGAGCATGTCCCCCTATCTGAAAAGCAGCGCAGCCATCGGCGCGCTGTTGCTGATTTCCACAGTTTCCGCGCACGCCCAGGAACAGCTGACACTGGAACGCGTCTTTGCGAGTCCCGATCTGGCCGGACCGCAACCCCGCGCGTTGAAGCTGTCGCCTGACGGTTCGTTGGTGACGCTGCTTAAGCCCCGCGCCGACGAGAAGGAGCGGCTCGACCTCTGGGCGATCGACAGCAAGACGGGCGAGGAGCGAATGCTGGTCGATTCGAAAAAGACCGGCAGCGGCGCGGAACTCAGCGAAGCGGAAAAGATGCAGCGTGAACGCGATCGTAGCGTCGCAGGCAGCACAGGCATCACCAGCTATGACTGGTCCCCGGACGGCAAGTCCATCCTGGTGCCCGTCGATGGCGATCTCTATCTCGCCGCACTTGATGGCAAGGTCACGCGCGTGACCGACACACCCGACGGCGAACTGAACGGCGTCGTCAGCCCCAAGGGCGGGTTCGTTTCCTTCGTGCGCGGCGGCAATCTCTTTGCGCAGCCGATCGGCGGTCAGGAACGGCAGTTGACGCAGGGCG